>JBBSBK010000052.1:0-23322 GCA_038251315.1 Rhodobacterales bacterium
CCGAAACCCATGCCCGTTTCCTCGAAACTTTGCCGCATCCGCCCGTCGAACAGGCCGACGGTGGGGAAATTCTGGACGCCGGAAAAGCCCATCGCTTTCAATTCCGCCAGAAACTGCGGCATCAGGATGAACGGATCGGTGCCATTGACCCCGGCCAGAACGGGGGTGTGCTTGACGACTGGCAATACCTCGACCGCCATTTCCTTGACGATGGCGTTGGCGTTGCCGTAGGCCAGCAGCCCGGCGGATGATCCGCGCCCGGCCATGCGGTAGCGGCCCGAATTGTAGATGATGATAAGGTCGATGCCGCCCGCCTCTTCGGCTTTGGCGGACAGGCCGGTGCCGGCCCCGCCGCCGATGATCGGCTGGCCCGCCGCAATCATGCCGTGCAGGCGTTTCAGGATGTCGGCGCGGGGAATGGCGGGCATGTAAGGGCTTTCAGATCAGGGACAGGAAAGTGTCGGCGGCAAGCGCCGCAAAGGCGGCGTCGTTGATATGGTGCGGTGTAGAGATGATTTGCCGGTTTTTGGCCGGGCGCAAGTCATGCTTGATCGCCCCGATCAGCGCGGCGTCGGCCTCGGGGTCGTGAAACGGCCCACCGGGCGAGTCGAGCGCAGAAATGCCCCCCTCGGGGATCAGCAGGCGCACCGGGCCGTCGCAGGCGTTCAGTTTGGCGGCAAGCCATGCGCCGATCAGCGCACAGTCGGCGGGCGTGGTCCGCATCAGCGTGACGTTGGCGTTGTGGTTGTAAAACAGGCGGTCGCGGTATTTGTCCGGGATCGTGCCGGGGCCCCAGAAATTAACCATGTCGAGCGCCCCCAGCGATCCGACCCACGGCAACCGCGTCTGCGCCACGACATCCAGCCGGGTTGGCGCACAGGCCAATACGCCACCGACCAGCAGATCGGCGATTTCGGTCGTGGTGATGTCGATTAACCCGGCCAGATGGCCCTGTTCCGCCAGCGCCTCCATTGCCCGCCCGCCGGTGCCTGTTGCATGGAACACCAGTGGATCGAAGCGGTCGCGCAAAAGCTCCGTGATGGCCATGACTGCGGGGGTGGTGACGCCGAACATGGTCAGGCCGATGGCGGGTTTGGCATCTGTCTGCCCGTCCGGGCGGGCCGCGACCATGCCGATCAGGGCCTGTGCGGCGTTGTGCAGCACGATCCTGCTGACCCGGTTCAGCCCGGCCAGATCGGTGATGGCCGGGACCATCATGATGTCGGAAATGTCGACGTAGGGGGCGACGTCGCCGGACGCGAGGGTCGACACCATCACTTTGGGCACGCCAAGGGGCAGGGTCCGCATGCCCGCACAGATCATTGCCGTGCCGCCACCGCCGCCCAGGCCGATGATGCCGTCGATATCAGCGGCGTTATCGGCGCACCAGTTGTCGAACGCGGTGCCCATCGCGCCCACCACCTTCCCACGGTCGCCCCATGCCAGAAATCCCGGCCCGTCCGGGTGGCAGGCCGCGACCGCACTGGCGGCGATGTCTGGGATCATGTCGGACGGGCGCGTGCCAAGGTCGATGATGCCAACGCCCGGGATGGCCGCCCGCAGCAGATTGGCGACATAGGCGATTTCGGCCGCTTTGGTGTCAGCCGTGCCGACCACGAAAACCTTGCCCACGTCAGCCTCTCCCTTCGCTGGTTCACCGGATCTGGTCAGGCCAGTTTCGGGTTACGCGACGCCGAAAATTACGCTGCAAGACCTCCCCCTTCGGCCCAGCCACCCGCATTCTGCCCCTAGGAGACGCCTTTTGCTAGTGATAAACCGCTGGTTTCATGTTGCATTGCAAAACAAACACCGCGCTTGACTCATGCTTTCAACTGGTATTACCAATTTCAAGCGGGGGTGCAGGGTTCAAGCCCCCTTGCCGGGCGTCCAAGCCCGGCCGCGCTGGTGGAGCGGCGCACGGGCCCAAGGGTTTAGGGAGGACCTTGAAACATGAGAAGCAAACTGAAAGGCCTGTTGGCCGGGGCCGCGATTTCGGCATTGGGCGCGACCCATGTCGCAGCGCAGGACCTTGTGATCTTTTGGGCGGAATGGGATCCGGCCAACTATTTGCAAGAACTGGTCAACGAATACGAGGCCGAAACCGGCGTCGAAATACTGGTCGAAACGACGCCGTGGTCGGATTTCCAGACCAAGGCATTCACCGAATTCAACGCCCAAGGGTCGGCCTATGACATGATCGTGGGCGACAGCCAGTGGCTGGGCGCGGCGTCAGAGGGCGGGCACTATGTTGACCTGACGCAGTTCTTTGCCGATCATGGCGTCGCCGACATCATGGCCCCGGCAACGGTGAAATATTACGCCGAATACCCCGGCAATTCGGGCACCTATTGGGCCGTTCCGGCTGAGGGCGACGCGGTCGGCTGGTCCTATCGCAAGGATTGGTTCGAAGACCCGGCAGAGATGGAAGCGTTCAGCGCCAAATACGGCTATGATCTTGCCCCGCCGGAGACATGGGCGCAACTGCTCGACATCGCCGAATTCTTTAACCGCCCCGACGAGGGCCGTTACGGCGTCGCGATCTACACCGACAACTCGTATGACGCGCTGGTCATGGGTGTGGAAAACGCGATCTTCTCGTACGGCGCAGAGCTGGGTAACTTCGAAACCTACGAGGTTGACGGCTACATCAATTCGCCCGAGGCGGTGCAGGCGCTGGAAGACTATAAGCGGCTGTATTCCTACACCCCGCCGGGCTGGGCCAAGACGTTCTTTGTCGAAAACAATCAGGCGATCACCGAGGGCCTTGCGGCCATGTCGATGAACTATTTCGCCTTTTTCCCGGCTCTGCTGAACGAGGCCACGAACCCGCACGCCGCCAATACCGGCTTCTTCTCGAACCCGGCCGGACCGGGTGGCGACAAATACGCCGCCCTTGGTGGGCAGGGCATTTCGATCGTCAGCTATTCGGACAAGCAGGCGGAATCGATGGCGTTTCTTGAATGGTTCATCAAACCGGAAACCCAGAAACGCTGGGCCGAATTGGGCGGCTATACCGCCAGCTCGGAAGTTCTGGAAAGCGAAGAGTTCCGCAACGCCACACCCTATAACGAGGCGTTCTATCAGACGATGTTCGTGGTCAAGGATTTCTGGGCGGTGCCCGAATTCGCCGAACTGCTGACCGCCGCCAACCGTCGCCTGTATCCGTTCATCGTCGGTGGCGAAGGCACGGCGCAGGAAACGCTCGACGGCCTTGCCGCCGACTGGACCGAGACGTTCGTGAAATACGGGCGCCTAACGCAGTAATTGTCAGAAAAATCGGGGGCGGTCATTCCGCCCCCTTTTCCACCCAAAAACATCTGACCCCAAGGTCAGTTATCGGCAGTCCCGCGCAAGAGGCGAACACACATGACCACCACCGTCATTACCCGCCTTGACCCCAAATCACGCGCCGCATCGCGCGGCCTGTCCGATATCGCGATTCGCAATCTGTTCATCATCCCGACGATTGCATTCCTTATCATCTTCAACATCTTTCCGCTGCTGTGGAGCTTGGGATATTCGTTCACCGATTTCCGCGCCTCGACCCCCGATGCCCCCAACTTTGTCGGTCTTGCCAATTACCGCGAGTTGCTATCCGACCCCTATATCTGGTCGAATTTTACCATCACCGCCAAGTATGTCCTGATTTCTGTGACCGGGCAGGTCATCGTCGGGTTCGGTCTGGCCATGCTGTTGAACCGCGACATGCCCGCAAAGGGTCTGATCACCACGCTGCTGCTGCTGCCGATGATGCTGTCGATGGCCGTGGTCGGGCTGTTCTGGAAGCTGCTGTACGATCCGAATTTCGGGATCATCAACTACTTCCTTGGCCTTGGCACGTTCGAATGGCTGGCCCGCCCCGATGTGGCGCTTTACGCCATTGCCATCGTCGATATCTGGATGTGGGCGCCGTTCGTCATGCTGCTGTCGCTGGCCGGTCTGTCGGCGGTGCCAAAGCACCTGTACGAGGCCGCCGAGATCGACCGCGCCGGCACGTTCTATACTTTTTTCCGCATCACCCTGCCGCTGGTCGCCCCGATCCTGATGATCGCAATCATTTTCCGCACGATGGAGGCGTTCAAGACCTTTGACCTCGCTTATGTCCTGTCCAGCCAGCCCACGACCGAACTGATTTCGATCCGCCTGTACAAGATGGCGTTTCAGGAATGGCAAACCGGCATGTCGTCTGCATTTGCCTATATCGTGCTGGTCATGGTCGTGGCGATCACCAACATCTATGTGAAATACCTCAATAAAGTGAAGGCACGCTAGATGGCCGCGATCAAGACCAAGGGCGAGGTCATCGGCAACCGCATTGCCATTGCCGCCGTTCTTGTCGCCCTTTTCGTGATGCTGGTGCCGATCGCATGGATTGGCGCGACCGCATTCAAACCGCGCAGTCTGGCGACGACGGTGCCACCGACCGTGTTTTTCGAACCCGAACTGTCGCCCTTTGTCAAACTGCTGACCCGGCGCAGCCAATTGCGCGAACCGGTGAGCGAGGAAGAATACAATGCCGCCCCGTGGTGGGAACAGACGGTGTTCGACGGTGGGGAAAAGGTGGTGCGCGGGCCGGACGGCGCGGCCAAACCATCGGGATATCTGAACCGTTTCAGCAATTCGATCATCGTCTCGGTGATCTCGACCTTTTTGGCCGTCAGCATGGGGACGTTGACGGCCTATGGATTCAGCCGGTTCAAGGTCAAGGGCGAGGATGACTGGCTGTTCTTCATCCTGTCCACCCGGATGCTGCCCCCCGTGGTCGTCGCGATCCCGATGTTCCTGATGTACCGCGTCGTCGGGCTGAACGACACGCATCTGGGCCTGATTATTCTTTATACCGCCTTTAACCTGTCATTCAGCGTCTGGCTGATGAAGGGGTTCATCGACGAAATCCCACGCGAATACGAAGAAGCTGCACTGGTCGACGGCTACACGCGGATCGAGGCGTTTTTCAAGATCGTCCTGCCCGAGGCGATGACGGGTATCGCCGCCACCGCCGTATTCTGTTTCATCACCGCCTGGAACGAATACGCATTCGCGCTGATCATGACCAACCGCAACGCCCAGACGGCCCCACCCTATATCCCGTCACAGGTCGGCAGCGGTTTGCCCGACTGGACAGTCATCGCGTCGGGCACGCTGATTTTCCTGATCCCGGTGGCGGTGTTCACCTTCCTTTTGCGCAATCACCTGCTGCGCGGAATGTCGTTCGGGGCGATCCGCAAATGAGTTTTCGCAGCATCAACCAGCGGTTCCTTGTCCCCGCCGCGCAGTCGCTGATGATCTTTGGCATCATCTCGCTTTGCCAGCCGTGGAGCCTGTTTCTCCACCGTTTCGGCCTGACCATCACCATCGTGGGCTTGGTCGCGTTCATGGTCACATCAAAGATCGCGCCAGAGCCCGAACCGATGGAGGACGACTGATGGCCGAGATTGTCCTGCATGACGTGCAAAAGTTCTTTGGGCCCCATCAGGTCATCAAGGATTTGAACCTGACGATCCACGACGGCGAATTCGTCGTCATGCTGGGACAGTCCGGCTGTGGCAAAACGACGACGCTGCGGGCGATTGCGGGGCTTGAGTCGGTCACGGATGGCACCATCAGAATCGACGGAAGCCAAGTGGAGGGCAAACAGGCATCGGATCGCGATATCGCCTTCGTGTTCCAATCCTTCTCGCTTTACCCACATATGACGGTTTACGAAAACATCGCGTTTCCGCTGCGCGCCATACGGATGAACAAGGACGACCGTGAAAAGGCGGTGCGCGAGGTGGCAGACGTGCTGCGCATCACGCCGCTGCTGGGCAAACGCCCGTCCGCCCTGTCGGGGGGCGATATGCAGCGGGTGGCGATTGGCCGCGCGCTGGTCCGCCGCCCCAAGGCGCTGTTGATGGACGAACCCATCGGCGCACTGGACGCCAAACTGCGCGAGGAAATGCGCGCCGAGATCAAGCGGCTGCACCTGTCGCGCGGATCGACCAGCGTTTACGTCACCCACGACCAGATCGAGGCGATGAGCCTTGCCGACCGCATCGTCATCATGCACGACGGCGTGCTGCAACAGATTGGCGCGCCCGACGCGGTGTACTTGCGCCCCGCCAACCTGTTCGTCGCGCAGTTCGTCGGCAGCCCGGTGATGAACGTGACCGATGTGGATATTGCGAGTGACGGCGTGATGCTGGGCGGGGCCGACGGGGCCTTTGCCATCGGGGCCGAACCGCTGGCCGGGGTCAGGGCGGGGCAGGCGGTCAGCTTGGGTATCCGGCCCGAAGGGGTGACGCTCGCGCATGGCGCAACCCGTGGGCATCTGGGCGCGATTGTCACCAACATCGAACCCCTCGGGTCGCACGATATCGTCGATGTCCGCGTCGGTGGCACGACCCTGCGAGCGCGCACCGAAAGCGGGTTTGCCAGTGGCGAGGGGCAAACGGTTTTCGCCAGCATTGACGCCGCACAGGCCCATTTCTTTGACCGGGCCAGCGGCATGGCCCTGCGAAAGGCAAGCTGATGGCCGATATTTCCCTTCGCGGCATCACCAAGACCTATGGCGGCACGCGAGCGCTGCGGGGCCTGGATCTTGATATCAAGGACGGCGAGTTCTTCGTGCTGCTGGGCCAGACGGGGGCGGGCAAAACGACGACGCTGCGGATCATCGCCGGGCTGGAAAAGCCGACCGATGGGCAGGTTCTGATCGACGGACAGGACGTGGCGGGCATGAATGCGGCGCAGCGCGATGTGGCACTGGTGTTGCAGCAATATTCGCTTTACCCGCGGCTGACGGTGCGCGGCAACCTTGAGTTTCCTTTGAAATCAAAGGCCCGCCCCCACACCCCCGCCGAAATCGCGGCGCGGGTCGACAAGGCCGCGCAGACCCTCCAGATCACCCGCTTGCTGGACCGCAAGGTCGAAAAGCTGTCGGGCGGCGAGATGCAGCGGGTCAGCATCGGCCGCGCCATCGTGCGCGAACCGCGTGTGTTTCTGATGGACGAACCGCTGTCGGCCCTTGACGCCAAACTGCGTGAGGCGCTGCGGGTCGAGCTGAAACGGCTGCACAACGAGCTGCGGGCGACATTCCTGTTCGTCACCCACGATCAAGTCGAGGCGATGTCGATGGGTGACAAGATCGGCGTGCTGAACAAGGGGCGGTTGGTGCAGGTCGGTACCCCGACCGAAGTTTACCACCAGCCGGTAAACACATTCGTCGCCCGCGCCGTTGGCACCCCGCCGATGAACCTGATTGATGGGTACGTCAGCGGCGGCGCGGTGCAGATCGGCGGCGGCAGTCTGCCGGTCAGCGGGGCCGAGGGGCGTGAACTGACCATCGGCGTGCGCCCGGAAAACGTGCGGTTGGACAGCGGTGCGCCGGCGATGGGCAGGGTGTTCGATATCGAGGATCATGGCGTCGTCAAGATCGTCAACATGCAGGTCGGTGATGCGCGGATGCACGCGACGGTGCCAGCCCGGACCCGCGTGGCACTGGATGAGGAGGTGCGGTTTGGTTGGGCGGCGGACAAGGTGGTACTGTTCGACCGGGCGACGGGGATGAACCTGGCATCGTAGAGCCAAAACTCTTGCAAGAGTTTTGCCAAGTCTCTTGCAAAAGACTTGGGCCTAATGCGGAAACCGCAGTTTGTAGCGATCCCAGACGTCGGGATTGCAGAAGTTGTGCGGCTTGTTTCCGGCGAGGATCAACCGCACCTCGTCCACCACGCCAATGCCCATACGCCGCATGCTTTCTTCTGTGATCCCGGCCATATGCGGGGTCAGGATGACGTTGTTCATCCGCAAGAATGGGTGATCGGCGGGAAGCGGTTGCGTGTCGAACACGTCGAGCGCCGCGCCGCCCAGATGCCCGGAGTCCAGCGCCGCAATCAGCGCCTTTTCGTCCACCACGGGTCCTCGCGCGACGTTCACAAGCACCGCACCGGGGCACATCGACCCCAGTTCTGCCGCCCCGATCAGTCCGCGTGTTTCGTCGGTCAAGGGGCAGCACAGTACGACCACGTCAGCCTGCGCCAGCATATCGGGCAGGTTGCCCTGCCGTGTAACCGGCAGAACCTGCATCCCAAACCCCTTTTCGGCGATCCGCGCCAATGCGCGCCCAACGTTGCCCATGCCGACGATACCGATGCTGCGCCCCGACAGTTCGCGCCCGTGATCGGAATGCGCGCGGGCGGCCTGCCAGCCGCCATCCCGAAAATCGGCATGCACCGCCGGATAAAGTCGCAGCAGCGCCAGTACTGACCAGATCGCATGTTCGGCGACCGTTACCGCGTTGGCCCCCGGCACATTGGCGACCAGCACGCCCGCATCGGTGCAGGCATCCACAGGGATCATGTCGAGGCCCGCGCCGTGGCGCACACAGGCCCGCAGCGCGTGTTCGCGGCGGATGATATCAGGGGTAATGGGCGCGCGCACCACGATGATTCCGGCCCCGGCGCTTTCGGCGTCGATGGCCTGCGGCGTCGGGGCGCTGGCCACGCGATAGTCGCCCAATCCCTGCAACAAGTCTGTGACCTGCGGATGCAGCGGGTGGGTGGAAAAGATGACGGTCATCCGACCGGAGGGATCAGCGGATTGGCTGCCTTTTGCTCGTCCAACAGTTCCGTCCAGTAGCTTTGCGCACCGCCCAAGTGGCTGTTCATTAGCGCCTGTGCCAGAATTGCGTCGCGGGCGATCAGGGCGTCGAAAATCTGCAGATGTTCGGAGTGCGATTTGGCGCTTCGTTCGGGTTTGCGGAAATAGACCGCGTGGCGCTGTTCGGCGGCAGCATAGAAACTTTGGCACATTTTAAAGAACATTTCATTCTGCGTCGCGCGAACGATTTCCAAGTGAAACGCACCGTCAAGACGGAACAGCCCCTCACCCTTGGCCAATTGCGCCGCCGATTGATCAAGGATGTCACGCAGCCGGGAATGGTTGTCGTCGGTTGCACGCAATGCGGCCAGTTCTGCCGCCTTGATCTCGTGGATCTTGCGCAACTCCACCGCTTCGAAAATCTGGCGCGGGAGCAGCGGTACGCCCGCACGGGCAAACAGGGCCATCGAATCAAGCCCCGCGACATCCGGTTTCAGATAGATGCCGGATTTGGCGCGGCGTTCGATGATCTGCATGGATTCCAGAATCGACAGGCTTTCGCGCACCTGCCCCCGGCTCACCGCGAAATGTTCGGCCAACTCGCGCTCCGACGGAGCCTTGTCGCCATGCGCGCGGGCGTGGGCGACGATATGCGCCACGAGCGTCGGCAGGAAATCGGTGTCGATCTTGTTCATGCGGGTTTGGCGAACCTTTTCAATGCGGCCTCGTCCATCGTGAAGCCCAATCCGGGGCCGTCGGGGATTCCGACCATGCCATCGTGTGCCGCAACCGTGTCCGTGATGATGTCGTGGATCATCGGATTGGCCCCCAGCGAGAATTCGATGGTGAAACTCGCGGGCGATGCGGCGCAAATGTGCAATCCGGCAAAGAAACAGGGTGCCCCGGCCCAAAGATGGGGTGCGAGCCGCAGGTTGAACGCGGATGCCAGCGTGCCGATCCGCATGGTTTCGGTGATGCCGCCACAGAACGCCGGGTCAGGCTGGAAGATGTCGGCGGCGCGCAGCATGGCGAGGTCACGAAACGCAAACCGCGTCGCCTCGGACTCGCCCGTCGCGATGGGGATGTTGCAGGCCGCCCGCACCTCGGCCATGCCCGTTTTGTCGTCGGCGATCACGGGTTCCTCGAACCACGCGAGGTCACAGTCGGCGACCATGTGCGCAAATCGCCGCGCCTCGGCCACGGTATAGGTGCCGTGGGCATCGACGGCGATCTCGACCCCCGGCCCAAGCGCCTTGCGGGCGGCCTTGACCCGTGCTGCCGACACATGCGCCGCACCGTCCATCGCGCCAACCCGCATCTTGACCGCCTTGAACCCGCCGGAGTCGATGTAGCCCTGCAACTGGTCACCGATCTGGTCCGCGTTGGCCCACCCACCCGAGGCATAGGCGGGCATGCGTTCGGCCTTGCGCCCACCCAGCAGTTGCCAGACGGGTTTGCCATCGGCCTTGCCCAGAATGTCCCAAAGGGCAATGTCGATGGCGCTGATCGCCGCGATTGTCAGCCCGCGCCGCGCCATTTCCGGCATCGCGTGGCCGGCCATACGGGCCTTGTCGGCGCGCACCCCACTATACAGGTCTTCCCAGATAAACGTTACGTCCGCCGGATCGCGGCCGACAATGCGCGGCCCGAAATCGTGGTTCAAGAGGTGGACAAGGGTGCCATATTCACCGGAACTGCCCGCCGCATTCTTGCCCTCGCCCCAGCCGACCAGCCCGTCGTCGGTTTCGAGCCGCAGAATCGCAGCATCGAACGTGCGCAACGTGCCGAAATCGCTGGTATGCTGACGTGCGGCAGCAATCGGGATGCTGATCCACCAGGCCTGAACGGATGTGATACGCATCGCTGCCGCCCCCCGCCGCGACCTACTTTATCAGCGGCAGCAGCGTTTCGGCGGTGATCCGCATCTGATCGGCGTAGAACTTTTCGGTCAGCAGCGACGACCCGTGGTCCTGAATGAACTTGAGCTGTTCGGGCGAGATATCGACCGGATTGCGTTCGACCATATCAGGATAGATCGCCGCCGGGGTGCGATCGACGGGGGCGACGAATTCGTTCGTCAGCGCGCCGTCATAGCCGACCTCACGCAACGTTTTCACGATGGCGGGCCAGTCGAGATGACCCAGACCGGCGGCAAAGCGGTTGTTGTCGGCAACGTGGAAATCGAACAGACGCTTGCCCGCAAGGCGGATCGCGTCGTGGATATTGGATTCTTCCATGTTCAGGTGGTAGGCGTCGAGGCAGACGCCGCAATCGGGGTGAACCGCGTCGGCAAGTGCCAAGGCCTGCGCAGCGCGATTGAACATATAGGTTTCGAAACGGTTCAGCGGTTCAATGGCGATCTTCACGCCGACCTTTTGGGCGTGGGCAAAACATTCCTTGGTCGATTCGACGACCCATTTCCATTCTTCATCCTCGGTCGCATCCGGCGCGACCTTGCCCACGGTGACGGGGACAAGGGTGATGATCTGCCCCTCAAGCTCTGATACCATCGTCAGCACCGATTTGACGTAATCGACCGACCGCGCCCGCTGGCCCTCGTCCTTGGCGGCAAGGTTGCGCTCGCCCAATGTCAGCGTCACCGCACCCCAGCATCTGATCCCGTGTTCCTTGAGCGACGCGCGGGTGTCTTTGGTATTGTATTGCGTCGGCTCGCCCGAAATTTCGATGCTTTCATAGCCGTATTGCTTGATCCGGCGCAGAGTCACGTCAAGTGGTTCGGCGCGCATCCAGTTGTGGGTCGACAGGTGCATGGTATTCCTCCGTGGCAGGCAAGGGCCGTCTGGCCCGGTGGTGACAATTCCGCGCTATCTGGTTAGACCAGATAAACCCAAAGCTCAATACGATTCATCGCCGGTGGTCATGGGTTTCGGGGCAATGCGCCATGCGACAAGGGGCAGAGACCACGATGCCCTTTGACGCGGCGCAAAGTTTTGGTATGACCAGTTATGGACGCAGACCCGGGGGACGCCATGAAGATCGGGATGAACATGTTGCTGTGGACGACCCATGTCGGGCCGGACCACATGGCCCACCTCAAAGGCATAAAGGCCGCCGGTTTCGATGGCGTCGAGGTGCCGATTTTCCAAGGCGACCTGGCGCACTACACGATGCTGGCCGGGATGCTGGATGACATCGGGTTAGAACGCACCGCCGTCGCCGCGATGGGCGATCCGGCAATGAACCTGATCGGTGACAAGGCCGCGCAACAGGCCGGAATCGACCACATGCGGCATGTGCTGGACTGTGCGGCGGGTTTGGGCGCGACCCTGATCTGTGGCCCCGTGCATTCGACGCTGGGTCATTTCAGCGGGCAGGGGCCAACGGCGGACGAACTGGCGCGCTCGGTGACGTCACAACGCGCCATTGGCGATCATGCCAAACCGCTGGGGATCACTGTCGCGCTTGAGGCGCTGAACCGGTTCGAGTGTTATCTGTTCAACACGATGGACGGGCTTGCCGCGCATCTGGATGCGGTCGCCCACCCCAATATCCGCGCCATGTACGACACGTTTCACTGCAATATCGAAGAAGCGGACCCAATCGCGGCCTTGACCCGCAACGCCGATCACGTCGCCCATATCCACCTGTCCGAAAATGACCGCGGCGTGCCGGGGCGGGGCAATATCCCTTGGGCCGACACCTTTGCCGCGATCAAATCCATCGGTTATGACGATTGGCTGACCATCGAAAGTTTTGGCCGGGGCTTGCCCGATCTGGCCGCCGCGACCAAAGTCTGGCGTGACTTTGCCGAAAGCCCCGAGGCGGTTTACCGTGACGGCTATCATCACATTGCCCGGTCGCTGAAAGCCGCCGGGATCACCCGAAAGGAAAGACCATGAAAACGATCAAGGGCCCGGGCCTGTTTCTGGCGCAATTCGCGGGCGATGCCGCGCCGTTCAACTCGTGGGACGCGATCACCAAGCAGGCCGCCGACTGGGGCTATGTCGGCGTGCAGATCCCCAGTTGGGACGCCCGGATTTTCGATCTGGACAAGGCGGCGACATCGCAGACCTATTGCGACGAACTGACCGGAACAGCGCGCGACAACGGCGTCGCGATCACCGAACTGTCGACCCATTTGCAGGGCCAACTGGTTGCCGTGCATCCGGCCTATGACATGGGGTTCGACGGGTTCGCGGTGCCCGACGTGCGCGGCAACCCCAAGGCGCGGCAGGCCTGGGCCGTCGATCAGGTGAAAAAGGCGCTGACCGCGTCGAAAAACCTTGGGCTGGTCGGGTTGGCGTCGTTTTCCGGCGCGCTCGCGTGGCCCTACATGTATCCGTGGCCGCAGCGCCCCGCGGGGCTGGTCGACGCGGCGTTCGACGAATTGGCCAAACGCTGGCGGCCGATTCTGGACCATGCCGAGGATTGCGGCGTCGATATCTGCTATGAAATCCACCCCAGCGAAGACCTGCATGACGGTGACACGTTCGAGATGTTTCTGGAACGCGTCGGCAACCACGCGCGGTGCAACATGCTCTATGATCCCAGCCACTACTTGCTTCAATGCCTTGATTACATTGATAACATCGACATCTACAAAGATCGGATCAAAATGTTCCACGTCAAGGATGCCGAGTTCAACCCAACGGGACGATCGGGTGTTTATGGCGGTTACCAACCGTGGATCAACCGGGCAGGGCGGTTCCGGTCCTTGGGCGACGGGCAGATCGATTTTGGTGCGATCTTTGCCAAGATGGCGGCGAACGATTTCGACGCATGGGCCGTGGTCGAATGGGAATGTTGCCTGAAACACCCCGAGGACGGGGCGCGCGAAGGCGCTGAATTCGTTAAGGCGCATATCATCCGCGTCACTGAACGCGCATTCGACGATTTCGCCGATGGCGGCACGGATGATGTGGCCAACCGCAAGATGCTGGGGATATAGATGACGATCAAAGGCAAATCCGAGATGGCCCCCAAACCGATCCGTCTGGGCATGGTCGGCGGCGGGCGCGATGCGTTCATCGGCGGGGTGCATCGGATCGCAGCGCGGATCGACGGGCGGTTTCAACTGGTCGCGGGATGCTTCAGCGCGACGGCGGAAAAATCGGCGGCCAGCGGGGCCGATCTGGGCATCGACCCGGCCCGCACCTATGCCGATTTCACCGCAATGGCGCAACGCGAAGCGCGGTTGAAAGACGGGATCGAGGCGGTGGCCATCGTCACCCCGAACCACGTCCACTACGCGGCGGCGCGCGAATTTCTCAAGCGTGGCATCCACGTGATTTGCGACAAACCACTGACGTCCACGCTGTCGGACGCAAAGAAACTGGTTGCAGCGGCGGAAAAATCCGACGCCCTGTTCGTGCTGACCCACAATTACACCGGCTATCCGATGGCCCGCCAAGCCCGCGAGATGGTGGCGGCGGGTGAATTGGGCGACATCCGGCTGGTGCAGGTGGAATATGCCCAAGACTGGCTGACCGAACCCGCCAGCAACAAACAGGCCGACTGGCGCACTGACCCAGCGCAATCCGGGGCAGGCGGATCGACCGGCGACATCGGCACGCATGCGTTCAATCTGGCCAGCTTCGTGTCGGGGCTGGAGTTGGAAGCCTTGGCGGCTGATTTGCAGACCTTCGTTTCAGGGCGCAGGCTTGATGACAATGGCCACGTTCTGCTGCGCTGGAAAGGCGGGGCGCGGGGGATGTTGTGGTGTTCGCAGGTGGCGCCCGGCAACGAAAACGGGCTGCGGCTGCGGATTTACGGAACCAAAGGCGGGCTGGAATGGGCGCAGGAGGATCCGAATTATCTGTGGCACACGCCGTTTGGCGAACCCAAACGGCTGATCACCCGTGGCGGGGCGGGTTCCGGTGCGGCGGCAGGCCGGGTCAGCCGCATTCCGCCGGGCCACCCCGAAGGTTATCTGGAAGGCTTTGCTACGATCTATGCCGAGGCGGCGCGGGCGATCCAAGCCCGGCGCGGCGGCGTGGCGGTGGACCCCGACGTGATATTTCCGACGGTGCAGGACGGCCTGAAGGGGGTGCAGTTTGTCGACGCCTGCGTGCGGTCGTCGGCGCGGAACGCGGCTTGGGTCAGCCTTGGTTGAAGTTTCAACACGCCACCCCGAGTTTTGATTTGGGGTGGCGCAATAGCTTGAAATCGTTTGGTTACCACGGATTCTGCCCATTCGGTCAATTTGACTTCCGTTCGCTTTGGCGCATTTTCTGAATCTAAAACACCACACCCCCAGACAACTTTTTCGGCACACTGGACGCAATCGCGCGGGCGTGATTCTGATTTCACATGACACAAACCAATCGGCCCCTGATCCTGACCGCCGCGATCACCGTGATTGCGCTGATCGTTCTTTACGGCATGGGTCGCGATCTGATCTGCCCCTGCGGCAACATCAAATTCTGGGGCGGCAATACCCCGCTGATCGAAAGCAGCAAGCATCTGTTCGACTGGTACACGCCGTCGCATTTGCTGCACGGCTTCCTGGTCTTCGGTCTGCTGTGGCTGGTTGCCCGCCGGGTGCCGCT
Source organism: Rhodobacterales bacterium (assembly GCA_038251315.1). GTDB lineage: Bacteria > Pseudomonadota > Alphaproteobacteria > Rhodobacterales > Rhodobacteraceae > JBBKXP01. The sequence goes on from JBBSBK010000052.1 coordinate 15,090, forward strand.
GGGCTGGCGGTTGGTGATCGCGACAATGATCGAGGCGTCGTGGGAGGTATTGGAAAATACGCCGATGGTCATCAACGCCTACCGCGAGTTACCCGCCGGAGCCGGGTATTCGGGCGACAGCGTAATCAATTCAGCGATGGACATTGGCGCGATGTTTCTGGGGTTCTGGCTGGCTTCGCGGCTTCCCGTCTGGGCCTCAGTCCTTGTGATCGTCGGATTCGAGGTGCTTACGGTCTGGTTGATCCGGGACGGTCTGGCTTTGAATATCTTGATGCTGATTCACCCGATCGACGCGGTATCGGCATGGCAGACGGGCAGCTGACGGCGCCAGAAATTGCCAGTATTCGGCCCCGCGATTGACGCATTTCACGACCAGTCTGAACCCAAACAGGCAATAAACAGGCCGCACATATGCGCAAGATCGGGGCGATCCTTTTCGGTATTTTCAGACTGCCAGTTTGGCTGGCGTTCGGACTCGCCGCCATTTTCGGCGGGTTCGGTTTTTGGCAACTGACCGCTGGTGGAATCGCCAACCTGCCGATTGCAGCCGATATTGCCAAGTGGATCGGGGTCGACCTGACCAACCCGGCCCTTGCCACCGCGACGGTGTTCAGCCTTTGCCTGAAAATCAGCGGTGGGCTGGCGATTTATGGGCTGCTATCCGCGACATTCGGGAAATCCATCGCAGCGACGCCGGTGGTGGCGGCGTTTCGCGCGGCCACGCTGGACGATGAAACCGAAACCCCCAGCTACATCGTCCAGAACAAGGCCAAGGTCAAACGCACCTACGCCTTTCATGACAATCTACAGCGGCGCCTCGGGCAACCGATGGGTCCGGCCGCTACCGGGCCCAAAACCGGCGGCTTCGGCGCGGCCCTGCGCCATCTGGTTGTGTTGTGCTGTCTGGTCGGGTTCGGTCTGGTTGGCGCATCGGTTCTGCTGGCACCCCCGGCAACGGACGCTGTAACCGCAGACGCAAGCGCCCCTGCGGCGCTGAGCGCAACGATCACTGACACGCTTGGCTGGGCGCTGCCGCTGGGCCGGGCGTGGTTCGATGCGACCTATGCCAGCGCTTTGGATGGCGACATCGTCGCGCGGGCCAAGATCGGGTCACTGGGTTTGGGCGGGTTCCTGCTGCTGATGCAGCTCAAAAAACTGCTGTTTGGTCGTAAACGCCGCCGTCCGCAGACCCTGCAACAGCAGTTCTGTTAAAAGCTTACTGACACACCCGGCAGGTTCAGCGCCTTCATCAAATCGCGCAGTTCCTGCCGTGCGGCGACGTTGGAAATGTTCATGTTGGTCACGCCGATGTCGCGCAGATCCAGCAGGGTCAGGCCGCGCGGGAACAATTCGCGGAAAATTACCCGTTCATTGAATCCCGGCGCCGAGCGGAACCCGATTCGACGTGCCAGTTTGTCGATCACCACCTGCATCTTCTGCTTGTTGACCATGTTCTGCGCGCCCAGACGATTGCGCAGGACGACCCAGTCGATCGGCTCCAGCCCGGCCTGTGCGCGGAGCTGCCGCGCGTTCCAGACCATTTCGGAATAGACCGAGGGGCCGGTAATCGTTTCGCCATCGGTGTCCACATGGGCCAGCAAGTCGAAATCGACGAAACTGTCGTTCAGCGGCGTGATCAGGGTATCGGCCAGCGAATGCGCCACTTGTGACAGCCGCGTATGGCTACCGGGGCAATCAATCAGGATAAAATCGCTGTCGGGTTCAAGTCCCGCAACAGCAGCACTTAGCCTGTGATCGAACACGTTTTCGCCCGGTTGCAGGGTCGCCTGATTGGCCTCGGGCAATTCGTGATAAGTCGGTGAGGGCAGATCAAGCCCCGCCTCGGCCAAATATTTCTGCCGGTTAGCAATATAGCGGCCAAGAGTTTTCTGACGCAGGTCAAGGTCAAGCGTGCCGACCTTGTGACCCATCCGGGCAAGGGCCGTGGCCACATGCATCGACACTGTCGATTTGCCCGCACCACCTTTTTCGTTTCCCACGACGATGATATGCGCCACGCTGCCTGCCCCTTGGATCATGTTCTTGGGACGCACTATATGTTGTGGGTCTGACAAGGGAAAGCCGCGACGACCAACTGCCGACAATTCAAGACATCTCTTGACATATGGGCCACGGGGGTCCATCTGCCCCCTGACCGATGCAAGCTGCCGCGTGAGCAGAGCGTGATCGCATAGATCACCGCAAGGCGTCGTATCATTTCTGGTTCCCACATCACGCAGGGGTCCCGCGCCATGACGGCGTTTGGGCAATGCGGCCTGACTGTCAGCTTTTGGCGCAACCTTTGCTGTCGCATGGGTCACTCCGGCCTGTGGGAAACCCTATACGCGGGCAGTGGCCTGCTGACTTGAAAGAAGAAATCATGGACTTTGATATGCTGGGCCTCGCGCCCCGCCTTGTGGCGAAATTGGCCGAACAGGGCATCACCGACCCCACCCCGATCCAGAAACAGGCGATCCCGCACGCGATGAACGGGCGCGATGTGATGGGTCTGGCGCAGACCGGATCGGGCAAAACCGCCGCGTTTGGCCTGCCGATGGTCGACGCGCTGATGAAGGCGGGCGTGAAACCGAACCCTAAATGCGTGCGCGGTCTGGTGCTGGCCCCGACGCGCGAACTGGCCAAACAGATCTCGGACAACTTGACCGCCTATACCCAAGGCAGCCACCTCAAGGTCGCGCTTGTCGTCGGTGGTGCCGGCATCACCGCGCAGATGAAGCGGCTGGCAGGCGGTGTCGATCTGCTGGTCGCCACCCCCGGTCGCCTGATCGACTTGCTGGACCGGCGTGCGGTGCGGCTGGACGAAACCGTTTATCTGGTGCTGGACGAGGCCGACCAGATGCTCGACATGGGCTTTATCCACGCTCTGCGCCGGATCGCTCCACTGCTGGCGAAGGACCGCCAGACGATGATGTTTTCGGCGACGATGCCGAAACTGATGGCTGAACTGTCGACGTCGTTCCTGACCGACCCGGTGCGGGTGCAGGTCGATCAACCCGGCAAGCCTGTCGAGAAGATCGCCCAGTCGGTGCATTTCGTCTCCAAGGCGGCCAAGAACGACATGCTGGTCGAATTGCTGGACAAGCATCGCAATGAATTGGCGCTGGTGTTCGGGCGCACCAAGCACGGGATGGAAAAGCTGAGCAAATTCCTGATCGCCAAAGGGTTTGCCGCCGCGTCGATCCACGGCAACAAAAGTCAGGGGCAGCGTGATCGCGCCATCACCGAATTCAAATCGGGCAAGGTGCGGATTCTGGTAGCGACCGATGTGGCGGCCCGTGGTCTTGATATCCCTGACGTGCGCCACGTTTATAATTACGAAATGCCCAACGTCGCCGAAAACTATGTCCACCGGATCGGTCGCACCGCACGGGCCGGGGCAGATGGCGCCGCGATCGCGTTGGTCGCCCCCGACGAGATGATCGAACTGTTCGACATCCAGAAGGCAATGAAGGCCGACATCCCCGTTGCATCGGGGCGCCCCTGGGAGGTTCTGCCGGGGCAGAAGAAGAGGCCCAATGGCGGCGGCGGTGGTGGAGGCGGCAATGGCCAGCGACGGCGCTTTGGCGGCGGTGGAAACGCCGCAGAAGCACCGAAACCGGGCGGTCAACGGCGGCGCAAGCCCCAAAGCCGCCGGGTCGCCTGAACGGATGAGCGGCGGGCCATTGCGGCCCGCCGTTCGCGTTCAAAAGACGAAGTCGGATGCATCCAGTTGCGCAACGCTGATGCCGACCAACTGAAACGACGCCGCGCCATAGTTGACGACGATTCCATCCACATCGGTCACCATGGTAAGATCGGACATGCCGTTCACCCCTGTGCCGTGCAGATTCAACAGGTCGATCCCGTTTTCAAAATCCATGACCCTTTCGCGCCAGACATCGCGGTCGGCCATCACGAAGGTATCGGCGCCGGCGCCGCCCCAGAATTCGTCGCGGCCCTGAGCGCCGACCAGCGTGTCGTTGCCCGCGCCGCCAAACAGGGTGTCGCAACCGTTGCCACCGTTCAGCACGTCGTCACCCGCCATTCCAAAAATTGCATCTGCGCCAAAATTGCCACTCAACCGGTTGTTGCCGGCATTGCCCTGCAAAACATTACTGCGCCAGTTTCCGATGCCGTTGATATCCGCGGTGCCCGTTAAGGTCAGGTTTTCAACCTCAACTCCGGCGACCAACAACGAATAGCTGACCGAGGCGCGTACAGTATCGGTGCCGGCGTCGCGAAGTTCGACAATCCGGTCCCCGGGGTTGTTGACGATATAGAGATCGTCGCCGTTCCCGCCGGCCATGCGGTCAGCCCCCAAGGTCCCGTGCAGCGTGTCATCGGGACTGACGGCAGCGCTGATCAGTGCGTTGGCCAGCCGATCCGCGAAACTGTTTGAATAGTGGAGCAAGTCCCGGAACATGCCTTCAGTCGAACGCGGGGAGAACGTGCCCAGCGAGTCCGGATCGACCAGCCGGATGTTGTCGCGGGTATCGGTGATAGCATGTTGTGCCTCGATGATCGTGGTCCAGTTGCTGCGATTGGTGGCCATCGGCGCCTGTACGGACAGCGACGAGATGACGAAATTTGCGGTGTCGATCCCGGTCGCGCGCGTGCCGGTCGCCGCATCGACGGCACTTCGGAAGTCGTCGATCAGGGTGGTCAGCCGGGACTGATACTCTGCGGCCCTGGCAACGGCAACTGTGTCAGCCTCGCCTTGCAGCCAGATGATTCCGGCGATCTGGCCGGACGGGTTGGCCCGCAACATCTGCACCGTCTGATCGACAAGGGTGGCGCGCAGTTCGGTTGGGCTGGCCCAGTCTTGTGCGGCACGCGAATAGGTCAGCGGTGCGCCGTTCGCGCAAACCGAAACAAGGCGATAATTGCCAACACCATATCGGTCGTTCAATTGGTCGATCATCTCGTTTTCGATCGCCACGGCATTGCTTTGACCGGCAAGGACAAAAATCGGAATTCCCAAGGTCATTCTCCTGCTGGCCCCCGCCGCAGAAGGTTCCAGATCAGGCTTAAGATCGAATTAATCCAGTTTGGCCAATTCGTTAGAATTCAGGGAAAAGTCAGGCGATTGCCGCTGCCGCCGACCGGATCTGCTGCCAAACGATCCCGCCATACTCCGCATTGGCATGGATCACATCGGTGTCGGGCTGGGCAAAGCGCGTGTTCAGGCGCACCGCACCCGTGGTGTAGGTGCGGCGCGTCAGGCCTTGCGCCGTCAGACTTTGGGGCGGTTGACTCAGCACTGTGAGGTTGCAGAACCCGGCAAATGCGGCTTGGTGGGCTTGGGTCAGTACTGCTTGACAGGCCTGCGCATCGCCCGAAGAAGCTGCCCGTTTCAGGAATGGATGTTTGCCAGCCGTGTCAAAGATTGCTTCGGACGGGGCGGGTTCGCGCACCAGCAGGATCGGCACTGTCAGGCCGGCCCTGATCGCCGTGACATAGCGATGCGTCAGCCCGACGCGAATCCGTGCGGCAAGCCCCGCGCACAGCGCCGGTTCAGACAACAGCGGCGGGCGATCCGGCCCGGTTTTGCCCAATGCCGCCCGGCTGCCCGGCCAGCCATGAATCAGGTGATCGCCGAGCAGCGGTTTGATCTGAAACAAGGTCGCCGTCATCGCCACCACGACGATCACGTCGCAGGCGGCCAAATCGACTTCCGGGGGCATTCCGTATGTGGCGAACTGTTTCATCAGCCCCGGATCGCGCGTCGACAGCACCCCGGCAGGGTCGATCGTGAAAACATCCGGGCCAGTGCCGGGGGCGGCAAAGAACTGACAGGTCATATCGTCCTGCGGCATGTCGGCAAGGGATTTGATCAGCATGCCCGCATGCGAATTTCCGATGATGCAAATCTTCATAACCGCGCGAATGCATCCAGCAATTGTTCCTCGCAGACCACATCGTCGGACGGGGTTGCGTCGGGGAGGTCGGGGTCCACTGTAACGGCGGGGCCTTCCAGATCAAGCAATCCTGGCTGTTTAGCGAAAAATACGGACATCACGGTGTCGACCCCGTCTGCCGTGACCGTGCGCAGGTTGGGGTTGTAGAACCGTGGCGCAAAGGGAAGGCCGGTGATGATCTCGTAAGATGGAAAATAGTCGATTCCTGGGTCGGTTTGTGCAATCTCTTCGGCTACCGCGCGCAGGACGGATTTGGAATAGGTATTGGCGCGCAGCACGTGCCCCCCCGTGGCCGTCGCAGCCAAAGGCACCGGCGATACGGTCAACAGGATTTTCAGACTTGGATTGACGCCACGCAGCAGCCTGATGGCGGCGTGCAGGTCTTCAATCACATCAGCAAAGCCGAGGTTGACGAACCTGTGCGCCGCCGGGTCATAGGCCCCCGCGATCACCCCCGGCGCGCTGGGATACACCGTGCCTGTTGCCCGGTCGGCCCAGGTTTCGGTCAGACCAAGGGTAAAGATCAGCAGGTCCATCTGCCCCAGCATCGCCCTAACCCGTGCCAGATGGTCGGAGCGATGGGCGACGACCTCGTCCGCGCTTCCCAGTCCCGCGGGTTCGACATTCGGGCGCAGGGCGTCGAAAAATCGCGCGCCCTTGGTCCATACCGCTTCGGGGCGCAGGTGCCCGGTGAGGGCGTCATCGACAAGCTGGCGTAACTGCCGGGTCGTATAGACGTTACCGTAGCGCCCGGAAAACAGGCCATAACCGAACCTTTCGGCAATGTCGGCGGGCATCTGGGCGGGGCCGGGTTCGACGTCGAGATAGGTCAGCCGCGAGTGACGTATGTAGCGCCCGATGTGTTGCGCGAAACAACTGCCGCAGGTGGCCAGACGCAGGCCCGGCGTCAGCGCGAATTTGGGCGCGTAAAGGTCGTTGAGCATGAACTGCTCATCCCGGCGACAGGCCGACCAGAACGCATGTTTGGGCATGGCGGAATATGGCATCTCGGCGTCGCGTTACCCTTCGAACCCATACCAACGACTTAACAGGCGGGGATTCCGGCTGTCCAGTCAAAGGAGCCAAGCCCGCGTCAGTCGCTGAGAACCCCCGCCGCCCTGGCGGTAAAGGTGGCGATGTAATCCATCAGTCCCGGGCTGAGCGTATCTGACGGCGGCAGGCCCAATTCATTCAGGCGGGCCCGGATCGCGTCCATCCGGTCGGGTTTCGTGCCCCCCTCGATCACCGACGACACAAACGCGGCAAAGGTCGGCGCGGCCCAGCCTTGTTGTCCGGAAAGTTCGGTATGGATGAACGACAGGCCGGTGAACGGATGATCGGGTCGGGTGACGGGGCCGTGCATGTGGACGCCGCAACCGGTGCAGGCATGGCGCTGGATCAGGGCATTCGGGTCGACGACCTTGAGCTTTCCGGCGTGTGCCGTGACCGTTATCTTGTCGGTCGGCGCGACCGAAACCATCGAAAAGGTCGCCCCGTCCGGTTTCCAGCATTTGGTGCAACCGCACACGTGATTGTGGGCGCAGTCGCCATCGATCTGCACGACGACTTTATCGGTGGCACAATGGCAGGTCAGCGTGCCGCCAGCGAAACCCGCCTCGCCGGGTTTGACTCCGCGATCGACACGGGGATGAATTTTGACGTCAGGCATGGATGTGGCTCTCGCAGGTCATTTGAGGCGGACCCACAAGAACAACCGCGCAGGCCGCGACGGTGATTGTCTGCCTTTGCTCTGAGTCTCGCAAGACAATTCCGCGAAACCGCAAGTCGGCGTTAGCAGGGAACCTCGAACCCCGAATAGCGTTCCCGTCGTATCTGGTAGCAAGCGGCGATATCGTCGCCCTGGAAACGTCCTACCGGGACGCGATGAAGGCGAAGGACGGCAAACGCACCGCCGCACTTTCGGCCAGTCAGGCCCTCGGCACGGCGGCGCAGGGCGTCATGAGCAGCGCCAAGGACACGATAGGCTAGATGACGGAGACGGGCAAATGGAAGATCGAGTCCTGTAGTTTCGCCGACATCAATGTTTCCGTCCCGACCGCCGAAGTAGCCATCATCGCCTACACGGTTCGCCAGAAAGTGAGCATTAACGGCAAAACGCAACAGATGAAGGCCGCCGCAAACTCTACCTGGGTGCGAGGTGCGGATGGCTGGGAGTGCCACGCGCACAGCGAGACACCGCTCAGGGAGGACTGAACGATAAACGCCGCCCCCTTGGGGACGGCGTCTACCACAGACCGGAAGGCGTTGGCTTAGAACCCCAGCCCCGCGTATTTGTTCTTGAACTTGGACACCCG
>JBBSBK010000053.1:0-23000 GCA_038251315.1 Rhodobacterales bacterium
TGCTGGCCGACTGCGGGGGGCGACGCACGGCGCTATGCAGGCACGGCGCATATTGACGTGGATGGGCTGACAAAGGACAAGGCGTCAGAGATTGCAGGGGAATTACAGGCCAAGGGCATCAGCATTTCCGGCCTTGGCTATTACCCCAACCCGCTGCACGCCGACGCCGACCACCGCGACCGGATCGTCGGCCATCTGAAAAAGGTGATTACGGCGGCGGAGCTGTTGGACGTCAGGGTCGTCAATACCTTTCTGGGTGGCGACCGGACCCTCACGGTCGATCAGAACTGGGCACGGGCGCAGCAGATATTTCCCGAGGTGATCGCCCATGCCCGCGATTGTGGTGTCACGCTCGCCTTTGAAAATTGCCCGATGATCTTTTCGTATGACGAATGGCCGGGTGGCCACAACATCGCCTATGCGCCTAAGATATGGCGGCGCATATTCGACGAATGGGGCGACGCGGTCGGCATGAACTACGACCCCAGCCATCTGGTGTGGCAGATGATCGACCAGCCGCGGTTCATCCGGGAATTCGGGGCGCGCATGGTCCATGTGCATGCCAAGGACGTCATGATCGACGCGGACGGGCTATATGAAAACGGCATCATGTCGGCGGGCATGGGCTGGCAGGTGCCGCGCATGCCGGGTCTTGGCGATGTCGATTGGGCGGGTTTCTTTGCCGGCCTTTATCGGGCAGGCTATGATGGACCCGTGATCATCGAACATGAGGACCGGAATTTCGAAGGATCGGATGACAGGATCAAGCGGGGCTTTCTTCTGGCCCGTGACGTGCTGCGACCCTTCGTCAAGTGAACGACCAGAAGCGACCAACAGACATATCAGGGAGGATAACCATGACCAAGACACTCACATCCACGACCGCACTGGCATTTGCCATCGGGCTGGGCAGCGCCGCTGCAGCGCAGGATTACACCATCGGGATTTCCAACACCGTGCAGGGCAACGGCTGGCGCGAGGAAATGGTCTGCGCGATGAAGGCGCAGGCGCTGGCCTCGGGCGAGGTCAAGGCGCTGAACATCGCGCACCGCAATACTGATGCGGCGGGCCAGTCCGAAGACATCCGCAACCTGATTCAGGCGGGCGTCAACGCCATCGTCGTCAACCCGGCCAACGCCGAAGGCATCAATGATGCGATCAAAGAGGCGACTGACGCCGGGATCGTCGTCGTGGCTGTCGATCAGGCCGTGACCGAGCCTTCGGCCTATGTCCTGTCCAACAATCAGGAACAATATGCCTATCTGGGCGCCAAATGGCTGTTCGAAACGATCGGCGGCGCGGGCGACGTGGTCTATATGCGCGGCGCCGCAGGTGCTGGCGCCGACAACGACCGCGATGCCGGTTTCAAGCGGGCAATGGCCGAATACCCCGATATCAAAGTGGTCCACGAGGTATTTACCGGCTGGCAGCAGGATCAGGGCAAGCAGCAGATCCTTGATTTCATCGCGACGGGTATTCCGTTCGATGGGGTCTGGACCAGTGGCATCGACAACGTGATCGTTGATGCCTTTGTCGAATCCGACGTGCCGCTGGTGCCGATCGTGGGTGCCGACAACGCCGGATTCGTCGGCCAGCTGGCGACGGTCGACGGGCTGACCGGGGCCGCCGTGACCAACCCCGGATCGATCGGCGGTGCGGGTGTGACGCTTGCGTTGCAAATCCTCGATGGTCAGACACCGGATCAGCAGACCGTTCTTGTGGACCCCTCGCTTTGGGCGAACAACACGGACGAGGGCAAGGCGCTGATTGCTGAAGCCCAAAACCCCAACCTTGATCCCGAATGGCCGGTCAGCGTTTCGATCCCCGGCTGGACCACCTACACGATGGATCAGATCATCGCCTGCAAAGGCCCCGGTGAATAAAATCCGACGATAAAGACAGAGGGCCCCGACCCGGTCGGGGCCTTACTCTTTCCCAGCCTGAACAGCGGAACGGCAAGACATGGCCAAGCAGGACAGCCCGGCACCAATTCTGGATGCCAGCGGCGTATCAAAGACCTTTGGCGCCGTGATCGCCCTGCGCGATGCGTCGCTGCGCATCGACGCAGGTGAAATCGTGGCCCTCATGGGGGCCAATGGCGCGGGCAAATCGACCTTCGTCAAAATTCTCACCGGCGCGCTGCGGCCCGATTCCGGGCATGTCCGCATTCGTGGGCGCGACACGAACGTCGCCTCGCCGTCGCAGGCACGAAAATCCGGCCTTGTGCCGGTCTACCAGGAGCCTTCGCTGATCCCCGATCTTGATGTCGCCGACAACCTGACGTTGGGCAGCACCCCGAAAGAGCCGTTCCGGCATTGGGTCAGCGAACTTGGGATCGCGGATTTGCGGCTTGATGCGAAGATCGGGCAGCTGCCGCTTGCCACGCTGCGCATCCTTGATCTGGCCCGTGCCCTCGCCACCGAACCCGACGTGCTGCTTTTGGATGAGATGACGGCGGCCTTGCCCACCAATCTGGTCGAGCGGGTTCTGCGGGTGGTCCGTCAACAGGCGACAAGCGGACGCGCGGTGATCTACATTTCCCACCGCTTCAGCGAAATAGCCGAGCTTTGCGACCGGGCCAGCGTCCTGCGCGACGGGGTCACGGTGGGCGATCTGCCGATTGGCCCGGCGGTCGAGGATCAGATTGTCGAACTCATGCTCGGGGCCAAACTTGCCCCTAATCGGAAACGCGAGGTTGTTGCGGCTGACGTCGCCGCGCCCGGTTCCATGCCGCGACTCAAGGTGCGGGGTCTGGGCGACGGTGCCAAACTTGGCAATGTCTCGTTCGATCTGCACCCGGGCGAGGTTCTGGGTGTGGTAGGACTGGAAGGTCAGGGGCAGGACGAACTTTTCGACATCCTCGCCGGGTTCCGACCCGCCAAGGCGGGCAGTTTCGAGATCGACGGTCGGCCCGCGACATTCCGGGATCCAGCCGATGCAATCGCCGCGGGTGTCACCCTCGTGCCGGGCGACCGGGCCAATGCACTGTTCATGGACCGATCGGTGCAAGAGAACATTGCCGTCCCGCTGCTGGCCCGGTTGCGCCACTGGGGGCCGATTCCGATGCGGGCGCAGACGCGACGGGTGAATGACGCCATTGAACGATTGCAGATCGAAACCCGCGCGCAGGGCGAGGTGCGCCGCCTGTCGGGCGGCAACCAGCAAAAAGTGACGATCGCACGCTGGATCGCAAAGGGCGTGCAGACCTTGCTGCTGTTCGATCCGACGCGCGGCATTGATGTGCGCACCAAACGGCAGATCTATGCGCTGGTGCGCGACCTGGCCGATCAAGGCGCAGCGGTGCTGTTCTACACGTCCGAACTCAACGAAGTGCGGCTCGCCTGCGACCGCGCTGTGGTGATCTTTGGTGGCCGGGTGGTCGATGTGATCGACGCCGCCGAAGCCGACGACCAGACCCTGATGCGAGCGGCCTACGGACTGACCGAAGACGCTGACGAAAGCGTGCCGGCATGAGGCGGATTCTGTCGGAGAATGGGTGGGTCATCGGGTTGGCGGCCATGCTGGCTTTGCTGCTCATCTTCACCAAAATGATCCAGCCGCAATTTGGTCTCTCTGGCCTCGATTCTCTGTCCCGCGCGGTGCTGCCCTTTGCCTTTGCAACGGCTGCGATGGCCGTCGTGGTTATCGCCGGCGGGATCGACCTGTCGGTGGCGTCGATGATGGCAGTCACCAGCGTCACGGCGGCGCTGCTGATGCAGGGTGCGGGCGATGTGGCGGCGGCGGGCGTGGTCGTGTTCGTGCTGCTGCTGGGTCTGGCCATGGGGGCGTTGAACGGTGCACTGATCGTGGTGACACGCGTGCCCGACATTGTGGTCACCCTGTCGATGCTGTTCGTTTGGGAAGGTGTGGCGCTGCTGGTGCTGAACGCGCCGGGCGGGGCCGCTGCGGGTTGGCTCAAGGCGATGATCGTCGGGGGGGTGACCATTCCGGGCGTTCCTGACGGCATGACGGCATGGTTGCCCAGGTCGACCCTGTTCATGGCGCTGGTGATCGGGGCGATCTGGCTGCCGATCCGCCGGTCGCGGCTGGGCCTGTCGATCTACGCCATCGGCAGCGATGCAAACGCGGCGTTCCGGTCCGGTGTGCCGGTGGCCCGCACCCGGATCGCGGCCTATGCGATCTGCGGGCTTTTGTCGGCCTGCGGGGGCCTGAGCCTGACCTTCAGCACCGGCATCGGCGAACCGATCCCCGGCCCCTATCTGCTGGCCAGCGTTGCCGGGGTGGTGCTGGGCGGTGTCGTTTTGGGCGGCGGGCGTGGCGGGCTGCTGGGCCCGATCATCGCGGTGGTGATCCTGCGGCTGGTGCGGCTTGATCTGACCCTGCTGGCCGTCGATCCCAACGTCACGACGATCATCGAAGGGACGATCATGGTCGTCGTCGTCATGCTCGGCGGCCTGCTGGCCGCGAAAGGGCGACACTGATGCGCGATCTTGCACAGCCCACGCCAATCAAACGGCTGGTCCGGTTTCTGGGCGACAACCCGATGATCCCGTTGATCGTCCTGCTGCTAGGTCTGATCGGCCTGCTTGAGGTTTTGCGCCCCGGCATCGTCAACGAACGCTGGATCGCCAACACGATCAAGTTCGCGATCCCGCTGGCGATGCTGGCCGCCTGCCAGACGCTGACCATGCTGACCGGCGGCATCGACCTGTCGGCGGGGGTGGTCGCAACCATCGCTGCCTTTGTGATGGCCACGCAAGTGCCGCATTTGGGCGTGCCACTGGCGATTGCCGTGTCGCTGGTGCCCGCGCTGCTGATCGGGCTTTTGAATGGCGTCGGTATCGCGTTCTTTCGCGTGCATCCGCTGATCATGACGCTGGGCACGGGCCTTGTCGGCACCGGAATCCTGCAGGTTTATCAGCGTTCGGTCATCGCCAGCGGGTCAGTGGTGCCCGAGGTGTTGGGCTGGCTTGGGTCCGGGCGGACATGGGGCGTGCCCAATGCGCTGGTTCTGTTCGTGCCGTTTGCCGTTGTCCTTATCATCGGGCAACGGCGCACCGGGTTTGGCCGGCTACTCTATGCGCTGGGCGCAAATCCGGGGGCCGCGCGGCTATCGGGGGTGCGGGCGTGGCAGGTCTATATCGCGCTTTACGTTTTGTCGGCGCTGATCGCGGGGATCACCGGGTTGCTGTATGTCGGCCTGATCAAAGCGCCGTCGCTGTCGCTGGTCAATCCGCTGATGCTGCCATCTGTGGCGGCGGCAGTGATCGGCGGCACGTCAATCTTTGGCGGGCGCGGCGGCTATGGCGGCACGATTCTTGGCGCACTGATCCTGACGGTGCTGGGCACCATGCTGACCCTTCTGCAAATGCCCGAAGGGGTGCGGCGCATCCTGTTCGGCGCGATCATTCTGGCGGTGACGGCGATCTACATTCGCCTGACGGAAAGCAATTGAGAGGATTGGATAATGACACGGCTGCACATCGTCGGGATCAGTTTCGACCACATGCATATGGGCGACTTGCTGCGGCTGGTGCAGGACCATCCCGATGCCGAAATTGCTGGTATCTTTGACCCCGACGCAGCGCGGATGCAGGGCGCGATCGATGCCTTTGGCATCGCCCCAGATCGCGTATTCACCGACTTTGACACCTGCATGACCACGGTCCGCCCCGATATCGCGATCCTTTGCGCTGCCCCGGCAGACCATGCCGACTATACCGAAAGGCTGGCGCAGCATCGCTGCCATGTCATTGTGGAAAAGCCTTTTGCCGCCTCGGTCGCCGATGCCCGCCGGATGCAGGCGGCGATGCAGCCGACCGGCAAGTTGCTGGCGATCAACTGGCCGCTGACATGGGTGGAAAGCCATGTCACCGCGAAACGGTTGATCGACGACGGCGTGATCGGCGATCTGATCGAGGTGCATCACTATGGCGGCAACCGTGGCCCGCTGTATCATCTGGCCGACAAGGTGACGGTGACGCCTGAAGAGGTCGAACGCCAAAAGCCGACGTCGTGGTGGTACAAGGCAGCATCGGGCGGCGGCAGTCTGCTGGATTATCTTGGCTACGGCGCCACCTTGGGGACGTGGTACATGAACGGCGCGGCCCCGATCGAGGTGACTTCGGTGATCGACCAGACGCCGGGGATCGAGGTCGATCAACATTCGATCACCGTCTGTCGCTACGCGCAGGGCCTGTCAAAGATGGAAACCCGCTGGGGCACCTTTACCGACCCCTGGACGATCCAGCCCCAGCCGGTATGTGGCTTTGTGCTGGTCGGCACCGACGGCACGATTGCGACTGCTGACTATGCAGACCACGTTACGATCCAGACGCAGGCGCAGCCGGAGCCGACGCGGATGCCTGTTGACCCGCTCTCTGCAGGGCAGCGCAACGTTATTGCGCACGTGATCGATTGCATCACGCAGGGTCGCGCGCTGATCGGGCCGCTTGATCCCGAGATTTCGATGATCGGACAACGCATCGTCGATACCGCAGCACTTTCGGCCAAGGAAAAACGCACGCTGGGACTTTTGGCGTGAGCACGCAGACGCCCGACCCGGACACCTATGCGCTAACATCCGGCGCGGTCGCCGACATGGCCGCGCCCGACTTGCCGTACCTTCCCCCAACGCCGCGCGATTACCGGCCGCGTATTGGCATCATCGGCGCGGGCGGGATTGTCGCCAGCCACCTTGCCGCCTACCGCGATGCAGGTTGGGACGTCGCAGCGATCTGCAACCGGACATTGTCCAAGGCCGAGGCCCGGGCGGCAGAATTCGCGCCCCGCGCCCGAGTCAGTGACCGGCCCGACGCGATCCTGTCTGATCCCGACATCGACGTTGTCGACATCACGCCACATCCTGCCGACCGGCTGTCCCTGATCGAGGCTGCGCTGCGGGCGGGAAAGCATGTGCTGTCACAAAAGCCCTTCGTGCTTGACCTCGACACGGGCGAGCGGCTGGTGCGGATGGCGGACGACAACGGCGTCAAACTGGCGATCAACCAGAACGGCCGATGGGCACCACACCTGTCGTGGATGCGTGCGGCGGTGCGGGCGGGGCTGGTCGGCGAGGTGATCGGTGTGCATGTCGCCATGCATTGGAACCACGGCTGGATTGCCGGCACCCCGTTCGAACGGATCGAGGATCTGATCCTGTATGATTTCGGTATCCATTGGTTCGATTTCCTCGCCTCGATCACACCCGGTCGGGCGCGCAGTGTCGTGGCCACCGCCAGCCACGCCGCCGGGCAATCCGCCGCCGTGCCGCTACTGGCGCAGGCCTTGGTGCGGTTGGACGGCGGGCAGGCATCGCTGGTCTTTGACGGGGCGACGCAGTTTGGGCCGCGCGATACCAGCTTTGTCGCCGGGACAATGGGCAGCCTGCAAAGCGACGGACCCGATCTGGGGTCGCAGACGGTGATGCTGACGACGGCGCAGGGACGGGCAAGACCGGCGCTGCAAGGCACCTGGTTCAACGACGGATTTCGCGGCGCGATGGGTGCGCTGCTGTGCGCGATCGAGGATAACGCCGAACCGGCCAACGGTGCGCGCGAAAACCTGCACAGTCTGGCGATTGCCTTTGCCGCAATCCAGTCGCGCCAGACGGGGCGCGAGGTTGACGTGGGCGCTGCGCGGCGCATCGATCTGTGAACAAGCGGTTTTCTGGTTTCAGTTCTTGATTAATGGAAGTTTATTTGCAACCCTTTGAATCGGGTCCACGGACCCATCGCCCGGCAGCAGATTCCTGTTGCCGGCCTTCTGGGAGGAAGACATGAACATCAAAATCGGGCGGCTGATCCTGGCCGCAGCGACCGCCATTACCCTGCCGTTCACGGCAGCGCAGGCGCAAGAATCCAAGACGTTTTACTGGGTCTCGCACGGATCGCCCGCCGATCCGGTCTGGACCTATTTTCTGGCCGGGGCCGAACAATGGGCCACAGACACCGGCAACACCGTCAACACATCGTTCCACAGCGGCGACGTGCCATCGCATCAAGAGGCGATCCGCGCGGCTATCGCATCGGGGGCCGCCGGTATCGTCACGTCCAGCCCCGATCCGGGAAGTCTTGTCGAGGTTGCCGCCGAAGCCAACGCGGCGGGCATCCCCATCATCAACATGAACACACCCGATCCCTCGGCCAGCTTCGACGCCTACGTCGGCGGCGATCTTGAAGTCTACGGACGGTCGTGGGCGCAATACCTTGTCGACAACAGTCTGGTGGAGGCAGGCGATTTCGTCTGGATGCCGGTCGAGGTTCCGGGCGCCACCTACGGTGTTCAGGAAGAAGCCGGGATCGCCAGCGTGTTCGAGCCTCTGGGCATCACCTGGGAGGTGACCGACGCGACGCTTGATCAGGGCGAGATCATCACCCGCATGTCCGACTATCTGACCGCCAACCGCGACAAGGTCGACGCGATAATCGGTCTGGGTGATCTGGTCACCGGCAGCATCGCGCGGGTGTTCGATCAGGTCGGCGTCGCCGCGGGCGAAATCCCGGTCGTCGGCTGGGGCAACTCGCTCGATACCACGCAAGAGGTGCTGAACGGCTACGTCAACGCCGCCCAGTGGCAGGACCCGCAGGCGACGTCCTATGTCGCGCTATCGCTTGCCGCGATGGCGGCCAGTGGCATCCCGCCGGGATTTGATGTGATCACCGGCGCGTTGTACGAAAAAGACACCGCCGCCATTTATGACAAGATCCTGTCAGGTAACTGACCGATCCCTGCATCCGCGGCCTTGCGCCGCGGATGCACCCTTGTCCCAAGCAGAACGGATTATCGCGTGAACCGCAGAACGCTGGCCGAAACGCTGCTGTCCAAACCGGAATTCGGACCGCTTTTGCTTTTGATTGTCGAAATAGCGGTATTCTGGGCGCTGAACCCGGCTTTTCTGTCGCCCCTCAATATCAGCAACACACTGGTGTTTTCAGTCGAACTGGGGCTGATCGCGCTGGCGATGACGCTGCTGATGACATCGGGCGAATTCGATCTTTCGGTGGGGTCGGTTTTCGGCTTTGCCCCGGTGGTGATGTGGACGCTGTTCAATACCAACGTCCTGCCGCTGGAACTTGCCTTTATCGCCGCCATCGCGATTGCGATGCTGATCGGTTTCGTCAATGGCTGGTTCGTCACGCGGCTGAAAATCCCATCGTTCCTCGTCACCCTCGGGATGCTTTTGGTGGTGCGCGGGTCGGCGCTTTTCATCACGGACGGGTTTCCGCAGCGGACGTGGAACGCGCAGGATCTTTGGCTGGCCAAGGTGCTGGTCGGGGATTTCTACATCGGGTCTTTCCGGATCTACGCCTCGCTGTTCTGGTTCATAGGCGCGGCGGTCGTCTTGCATTTCCTGTTGACCCAGACCCGGATGGGCAACTGGATTCAAGCGTCGGGCGGCAACCCCAATGCTGCGCGGGCCCGCGGTGTCAACGTCAACCGGACCAAGATATTCCTGTTCATGCTGTCATCCAGCATGGCCGCATTTGCGGGCATCATCAGTTCGATCCGCACCTCGGCGGCGAACCCCAACAGCGGCACGGGCTACGAGTTGGAGGTGATCGCGATGGTGGTCATCGGCGGCACGGCCCTTGCCGGGGGGCGCGGCACGATCATCGGCACCGTCCTTGGCGTGTTCATCCTGCGCACGATGCGCAACGGGATCGTTTTGGTCGGGGTGCCGGGCCTTGCCTACAACATCTTTATCGGGGCGATTATCCTGGGGATGATGGCGCTGCATTCATGGCTTGAACGCCGCCACCAGTCGGGGGACTGAACCATGGACCAAGCCCTTGTTCGGATGGTCGATATCCACAAATCCTATGGCCGGGTCGAGGCGCTGCGCGGCGTCAATCTGACGGTCAATAAAGGCGAGATCGTCGGGCTGCTGGGCGATAACGGCGCCGGAAAATCCACGATCATCAAGGTGCTGTCGGGCGCCGTCAGCCTGACCAGCGGCGAGATTTACATCAACGGGCGCAAGGTGGCGATGCATTCCACCCGCGATGCGATCGAAAACGGGATCGAGACGATCTATCAGGATTCCGCCCTTGTCACGCAGCTGTCGATTGCGCGCAATCTGTTTCTGGGGCGCGAGCCGTTCAAGGGCTGGGGGCCGCTGCGTCGACTTGACCACGCCACGATGGCCACCGTCACCAGCACCCTGCTACGCGAGGTCGGCATCACCAAGGACATCCCGCCGACCACGCCAATCTCGTCCCTGTCGGGGGGCGAACGCCAAGCGGTGGCAATCGCGCGGGCCATGCATTTCGACAGTGATCTGATCGTGCTGGACGAACCGACCAACAACCTTGGCGTCGCCGAAACCCAAGGGGTGTTGAACTTTGTGCGGCAGGCGCGGGATTCGGGACATTCGTGCATTTTCATCGCCCACAACATCCACCACGTGTTTCAGGTCGTGGACCGGATCGTGGTGATGCGGCTGGGTCAGATCGTTGCCGATGACATCGATCCCAAAGCCACCACCGTCGAAAAGGTCGAGGCGATCATCACCGGAATGGCGCATTAGGCGATGACAAAGCCTGTAATCCTGTCCGCCCCCGACCCGCGCAGTATCGACATGATCTTTACGCGGTCGGCCAAGGCGCAGTTGCTGGCGCGCTACGAGGTGGTCGCGGCCGCCCCCGACGCTGTGCCAACCCTGCCCGACGACTTGTTGGCGCGGGTCGATTACGTGCTGGGTCAGCCGCCGATCCCGTCCGGGACGTTGGCAAAGATGACGCGGCTCAGGGCGGTGCTGAACGTCGAAGGCAACCTTTTTCCCAACATGCCCTACGACGAGGTTTTCGCCCGTGGCATCCACGTTCTGACCACGATGGCGGTCTTTGCCGAGCCTGTGGCCGAAATCGGTCTGGGCTTCGCGCTGAATTTGCTGCGCCAGATTCCCGCTGCGGATCGTGCGTTCGAGACGGGTGACGAACTTTATGGGTTTGAAGGCAACCAAAAGGCCCGGTTGCTCAGCGGTGCGAATGTCGGACTGATCGGCTTTGGCGAACTTGGCCGCGCGCTCAATCGGGTGCTGTCGGGGTTCCGCCCCCGGATTGCCGTCTATGACCCCTGGCTGCCCCCCTCGCTGATCCGCGATCAGGGCTGCATCCCTGCGACGCTGGACGAGGTTCTGGAAACTTCCGACGTCGTGTTCTGCGTCGCCTCGGTCACCGGTGAGAATGAAGGCTTTCTGGCAGCGCCGCATTTCGCGCGGATGCGTAAAGGTGCCGCATTCATTCTGCTGAGCCGGGCAGGCGTGGTGGATTTCGACGATCTGATGGCGGCGGTCCGGTCGGGCCATATCGTTGCCGCAAGTGACGTTTTCCCCGACGAACCGCTGCCGCGCGATCATCCGGTGCGCCAACTCGACGGCTTTCTGCGCTCGGCGCATCGCGCCGGGGCGCTGGACATCGTGATGAAACGCATGGGCGACATGGTGCTCGAGGATATGGACCTGATGGACCGTCGCCTGCCGCCACTGCGCTGCAAGCGGGCTGACCGCGAAACGGCCTCGCGGATGCGGTCCAGACCGGTCGAAAAGACCTGACGGGCCTCAGCTTTCGCGGTGCCGCCCGGTGCTGACGATCAGGGCCTGCAGCATGACCATCGCCGGAACCTGCGACCGGAAATGGCCCAGCCGCGCCTCTTTCACAAACAGCCGGTGCTGCGCTGGCTTGCACAGCGGGCTGAGCTCATTATCGGTGATCGCAAGCAGGGTGCAGCCCTGCTTGCGGGCAAGCCCCATTACCTCGATCGTTTCCGACGTATAATCATCAAAGGAAATCGCCAGCAGCACATCCTCTTTAGCAATCGCACGCACCTGCAATGTCCGCATCGACCCGGCATTGTCGATCAGAAAGGCCCGTTTGCCCAGTGAGGCGAAGCCGTAAAAGGCATAGCACGCGACGCCGAATGCGCCGCGATTGCCGATGATGTGGATGGCATGGGCCGACCGGAGCGCCGCGACGAACGCTTGCAGATCCTGCGCACCGTTGTCTTGCGAAAGATCATCGATCATGCCGAACAGGCTCGCCGCGCCGGCCTCGACCAGCAGTGCAACGACCCGCATCGGATCGTCCAGATCGGCGTCGATCGCAGCAGCGCTAGCCGCACCCAGCAGTGCCGTGCGTCCGTCGGTGGTCCGCCGGCGGCCCAGCAACCGCTGCCGAAACACCGCCTGAAGATCCGAAAAGCGGTCGAACCCCAGCGCCTGTGAGAAGCGTGTGACGGTTGACGTTGGCACCGCCGCCGCCTTGGCAATCTCGATGATCGTCAGGATCGCAACCTCTTCGGGATTGTTGAGAAAAAACAGGGCGACATCCTGAAGGCGGGGGCTAAGCTGCGGCTGCCGCTCTTTGAGAAAAGCGACCAGCCCCGCATAGTCTTCAATGCGCTCTTCTGCCGCTTGGGGCTTCCCGGCAATCGTTCCGTCGGTTCCCGGCATGTGCTTGCTCCTTGGTTGGTCACGAACGGCTTTATCTCATACTTTCGGCGATAGATCCCATGTTTCGCCAAGACAGCTTTCGCCAATCGGCAACAGCAAGCACATCACCAACGACATGCAGTCGCCAGCTGACTTTGACACAAGGCAGCTCAAAAGGAACAAGGCAAGAGGAAGGAGAACAGGGGCCGAATGAACCCAGCCATCGCCGCCGATCTATCCGCGCCGGACGCCGGCACGGGCGGCCAGGCCCGAGGCAGCCAGCACGGCGATGATGATCGCGCCCTGGGTCACGTCCTGTGCCCCGGCGGGCAGACCGGCGACCTGCATGACGGTGACGATCAGCGCCAGCAGGAGCGCGCCGAAGGCGGTGCCAATCGCCGTCGAGGCACCGCCAAAGATCAGCGAACCGCCCAGCACCACCGCGCCGATGGATTGCAGCAGATAGGGCCTCCCCATGTCGAGGAAGGCGCCGCCGACATAGGCCGAGAGGAGTAAACCTGAAAGCGCCGAAAGGCAGCCGCTGGCGATGAAGGCGGCGGCGATGGTGGCGTCGGTGCGGATGCCCGCCAGTCGCGCGGCGTCAAGGTTCTGGCCGATGGCGCAAAGGCGCATGCCCCAGATCGTGCGATTCAGCAGCCAGGCCGACAACGCGATGGCGAGGATCGCGACCAGCGCGACGATGGGCACGCCTGCGACACGTTCGGTCGCAACAAAACGCAGGGTCGGCGCGATTTCGAACGACCGAACCTGCCTGTTCATCAGCAACGTGGCGGTGGCAAGGACATAGCCGACCGACAGCGTGGCGATCATCGCCGCGATGCGGGCCTTCAGCACGAGGAAGGCATTGATCGCCCCGGTCACGGCTCCGGTAGCCAATGCCGCCCCGATAGCAAGCGGCAGCCGCGCGTCGCTGCCTGCACTGATGGTCAGCGTCACGAACGCCGACAGCGTGACCACACTGGCCACCGAGAGGTCGATGTTGCCGCGCCCGGTCGTGACGACGAACATCTGCCCCAGCGCCACCAGCGCGAGGAAGGCGGCAGAGCGCGATATGCCGACGAGGCTCGAAAGGCTCGCGCGGTCGCTGACGAGGGTGAGCGCGAGCCAGAGAAGCAGCGTCCCCGCCGCTGCCCAGATCCAGCGCTGGCGGGCCAGGGCGCTCATCCGTCGCCCCGCGCGATGACGACCGATCCGAGGCCGAGGACGGCGATCATCAGGAGGCCCTGCACGGCGGCGTTGTAGTCGGTGCTGACGCCGAGACTGCCCAGAAGCGCGCCGATCAACGCCAGCGTCACCGCTCCTGCCGCAACGCCAAGCGGCCGGATCGCCCCGCCCAAAAGCTGGCAGCCGCCCAGCACCACGGCGGCGACGCTGAGCAGCGTGTAGGTGCCGCCCGCGTTGATGTCGCCCGCGCCACTCGCGGCAGCGATGCTAAGGCCGGCGGTGGCAGCAAAGCTGCCCGCAATCAGGTAGCGCAGGACGGTATAGCGCGTCACGGACCAGCCCGACCTCGCCATGACCGCCTCGTTCCCGCCCATGCCGCGCAGGACGGTGCCGGTGCGCGAGCGGTGGATCGCGACCGCGACGGCGGTGGCAAGCAGGATCAGGATCAGCGGCGTCGGCACGCCGGGGATATGCCATGCGGTCAGCGCGCGCAGCCAGTCGGGCGCGGTGCCGCCCGGCGCAGGCAGGATCATGTAGCCGGTGCCATACCAGATGAACGAGGCGCCGAGCGTGACGACAATGGCCGGTATCCGCGCCACAACGATCCCCAGCGCCATGGCGGCGTAACCTGCCAGCGCCACGCCAATCGCCGCCAGCCCCAGCAGCGGCGAGGCGTAGAGCGCGGTCACGGCGAGCACGTTGACCAGTCCGGCGAAGGCCCCCACCCCGAGGTCGATCTGCGACCCGCCCACGACGAACATCTGCGCATAGGCAACGAGGATCAGTGCCACCGCGGGGCCCAGCAGCAGCCGCAGCCCGAATTCGGACGCGACCATAGGATTGCGCAGCATCATCACGGCCAGGATCGCAACCAGCGCCACGATGGCTGCGTTGCGCAGGGCATTGGCAGCAACTGTCTTCGCCATTGCCACGCCGGGGCGTTGGCCCGACGGGGCAGCATCCGTGGCGCGTGCGTGAAAGGCGGCGGCAAGGATTGCCTCCTCGCCGGTCTCCGTGGGGCCAAGGTCGCTGTGAACCCGGCCAGCCGACATGACCAGCACGCGGTCGCATTCGGCGAATTCCCGGTCTTCGGTCGAATGCCAGAGCACCAGCTTGCCGCTGCGGGCGGTCTCGCGGATCACGCCGTAAAGGTGCTGCTTGGTGGCGATGTCCACGCCACGGGTCGGATCGTCCAGCAGCAGGATGTCGGCATCGGCGGCCAGCGCGCGGGCGACTAGCGCCTTCTGTTGGTTGCCGCCGCTGAGGTCGGTGATCGGCGATCCGAGCCGGTCGGGATCGAGCCGGACGCGGTCGCAGAGCGGTCGGGCGGCGGCGGCTTCGGCGCTGTACGACAGGCGCGAAAGAGCAGCCCTACGGGTGATTCGGCCAATGCTTATGTTGGTCAGGACGTCGAACAGCGCAAAGATTCCATCGCGGGCGCGGTCGCCCGAGACGAAGGCCGCGCTGCCGTCGCGCCGGGCATCGGTGGCGCCGTCCAGCACCGACCGCAGCAGTTGTGCCTGCCCGCTGCCTTCGAGTCCGGCGACGCCGACCACAGATCCGGCGGCAAGCGCGACCGGCGCGCCGCCTCCTGCGATCCAGCTACCGCCCAGCCTCACCAGTGTGCGGCCTTCCCCTGCGGCATCGCGCGGGGTTGCCGCCGCCGCACCCTCTGCCGCGCCCATCATGGCGATCAGTTCGGTCTCGGTCAGCGATCTGGCGTCGGTATCGGCCACTTTGCGGCCGTTGCGCATGACCACTGCGCGATTGGCCACGTCGATGATCTCGGTCAGCTTGTGGGTGATGAAGATGACCGCAACGCCCGAAGCCGCCAGCGCCCGGACCCTGTCGCGCAATTGCCGGCTTGCCGTCGCGTCGAGCGACGATGTGGGTTCGTCCAGGATCAGCAGGCGCAGGCCGGGGGCCGAGGCGGCGCGGGCGATCTCGACCATCTGGCGTTCGGCGATGGGCAGACGGCCGACCAGGCGGTCGGGGTCGGTCCGTGCGTCCGGAAAGGTCGCCTTCAGGGCCGCGCGGGCGCGCTCGGCGTAACTGCGCCGCCAGACGGGGCCGGCGATGTCGGGTTGTTCGACGTAGAAGTTTTCGGCCACCGTCAGGTTGGCGCAAAGCGACAGTTCCTGCCAGACGGTGCGGATGCCGGAAAGGTGCGCCTGGCGCGGGCCGTAACCGACCGGCACCGCAAGGCCCGCGATCTTCAGGCTGCCATCACCGGGCGCAGTCATGCCTGACAGCACCCGCATCAGTGTGCTTTTCCCCGCGCCATTGGCCCCGACCAGTCCGACGATATCGCCCGCCGCGACGGCCAGCGTCACATCGTCCACGGCTGTGGTCGCTCCATAGCGAACCGTCACCGCGTCGAGCGTCACAAGAGCCGCGGGGGGTTTGGCATGCTGGGGCAGTGGGGCGCGTTGCGGGTCGCTCACCAAGGGCCGGGCCTTTCACGCGGAAGGGCCACAGCGGCAGGATGCACCGCTGCGGCCGTTGTTGGGCGATCCTATTTCAGCAGGTTCTCGTCAACCCAGTCCTTGGTATAGGTGGGGCTGACGATACGGCCCGCCGGCATATCGGCATAATCGCCAAGGTTGTCGGCAGTCACGGTCGCTACGGGCATCGTGATGCTTTGCGGCACGTCCTGCCCGTCTGCCATCGCCAGGGCAACCCAGAAGGCCGCGCCGCCGATACCCGGTGTCGAGTTCATCGACGTGGTCTTGTAGCCGCTTGCGACCTGATCGGACCAGAAGCGGATGAAATCGGCGCTACCGCCGCCTTCGATCACAGGCAGCTTGCCTTCGTATTCGCCGCCATATTGCTGGAACGCCTGGGCGATGCCGTAGTCGTCGCTTCCGCCCTGGGCCAGCACCGCATCGACATGCGGCAGGCTGGGCAGGACGTTGGCGATTGCCGATTGCGCCACTGGCGCAGTTGCCTCACCAAAGACTTCGGCCACGACCTTGACGTCGGGATGCTCGTTCAAGACCGACATCTGCGCGTCATACATCTGCTGGTCGGGGCCGGACCCGCGAACGCCGCGTACGATGATGACGTTGCCCGTGTTGCCGATCAGGTCGAGCGTCTGGCGCGCCTGCTCTGCTTTGTATGCGGTAAAATCGAACCCGAGAGTTCCGGCGCAGGGCGCAGTAACGAGCGAATCGAAGGCGACAACTTTGATCCCGGCGGCACAGGCCTGTTCAACGGTCTCGTTGAGTGCCGTTTCCGAGGCCGCGTTGATGGCGATGGCATCGACACCGCGCAGGATCAGGTCGGCCAGCTGGCTTTGCTGCTGCGGCACAGAGCCGTCGCCGTTCAGCACGACGAAATCCGAGATCAGCCCGTCGGCCTTGGCGCTTTCGGCAGCTTCGGTGAAGGCGTCGACCATCTGGCGCCGCCAGTCGTTGCCATAAAACGAGTTGGATAGCGCAATGACGGGCTTGTCCTGGGCGAAGGCGGGGGCCGCGCCGAATCCGGCCGCGGCTAGCGATGCGGCGATGGCTGCCGTCATCATTCTGCGAGTTATTATCATGGGGTTCCTCCCTGAAACTCCAGTGCGCAAAGCACTACTCCGTATGGTGTTATACTCATCATACCTCTTAACTCTAACGAGACCCGGACCGCTTTGTCAAATATCTTCGTTGCGCGACGCGGCGCGCCAGAAAGCCAGCGAACCGGTGATGGCATCGGCGATTGCGGGCAGTGGGAGCGGGTCCGAAACCCGCTCAGGATCGCCGCGGTTCGGGCGACGCAACCGCAGTGGCAGTTCAAGCGCCAGCGGCAGGGCCGGCGCGGCACGGGCAAGTTGCGCGGCAATCGCGCCATAGCCGACGCCGCCCTGCCCCAGCGGGCAAAAGACCCAGTCGCCGCCGTCTGAACGGATGTCCTTGAGGTGCGCGTGAACCATGTGCGGCAGGGCGCAGGTCAGATCGCCCGCCAGCGGCACCCGGCCATTGTTGTAGGTCCAGACATTTCCGATGTCGTAGTTCAACCCGACCTGCGGCGCACCGATGGCATCCAGCAGCGCCAGCCCCTCGGCCGCATGGCCGAAGATGTCGCCGCTACCGTGGCCGGGGTTTTCGAGCGCCAGCCGGATGCCCGCATCCTCAAGCCTTCCGATATTGGCGGCGATGGTGGCGAGGATTGCGCCCTGCTCTGCTGCCGGGCCTGCGTTGGTGATCAGAACCGGCGCGCCGATTCCGGCGGCAAAGGCGATGCGACGGGCCAATGCCGCAGAGGCATCAGGCCCGGACAAGGTCATGTGCGCCGAAACCGCCTGCGCTGTCAGCCCATGCGCGGCTAGCCGGGATGCAAATCGCGCGGCGGCAGCATCGGAAAACGCGCTTTCATCGAAATCGACGTAGCCGCGGATGTAAGCCGGTTCAACGCGGTCCACGCCGATCCGCGCCAGTTCCGCCAGCGCCACGTCCAGCGGATGACCGTCATAGGCGGCGGTCGAGACCGAAAGCACCTAGCCCCGCTCGATCAGCTGGGCCGCTTCCTTGACCTTGGCGGGGCTCAACGCGTCACGCCATTCGTCGCGCACGACGACCGTCTTGGCAAAGCGCATCAGCCGCAGCGCGGCGTCCGAGGGCACCTTGGGCGAAAAGCCGAACCACATCGCGATCTCGACATTGAGGTGTCCGATCAGGAAATCGAACGCCGCCTGTTTCGGGATCCCATATTTGTCGGCGCATACATCCACCGCTTCGACCATGGTGTCGACGAAGGGCATCGCGACCATTTCCGACAGGCCGGGTTCGAGAATGGCGAGTTGTTCGAGCGTGACCCGATGCGTGCGGATCACCGGCGACCACATCGCTTCGCAGATCGCGGCACCCTTGGCGTAGTCTTCCTCGGGGCCCTGCATCAGGGCGCAGACGATCGCCTGCGGCGCGACACCGCCGTGGTAGTCCTTGCGTTCGGCCATCGTCTCGACCTCGCTGAACAGCGGCGGGTGGCAGGGGTGACCGACGAAATAGGTGATGTCGCTGCGCTGCGGCATCGCGTCCGCGTAGGGCGCGGCGGCGTCGAGGATCACCACCATGGTGCCGGGCGCAAGGTCCGGAACAATTTCCGCCGCAACCTTGGCCAGAATCGAATCGGGCAGCGCAAGCACGACAATTTCGGACCCTTTCAGCGCGGCATCCCGGTCCTTCACCGTTATTCCCACCTCGGCCAGCCGTTGTTGGCCCTGCTCTGAAATTTCCACCGCCCGCAAGTCGTAACCAGCCTCGTGGATCTTGCGTGTGATGCGAAAACCCATCTTTCCACCGGCCCCGAGGACCGCCACTTTGGTCGTCATGATTCTTTCTCCCTGTCGCAAACTGTGCTAATGAGCATACCAGTAGCAAGACGACCCCGGCTTCGTCAATCCGGTTGCGATGGTATGGGCGCCGCAGCATAAGGGCGGAACCTCGGGAAGGGTAACGATCGTGAACCAGGACAACGGGCAAATCCCGCGCCGGAAACTCTCGGACGAAGTGCGCGACAGGCTGTTGTCCGAGATCACGGATGGCAACCTTGCTCCGGGTCAACTGCTGCCGTCCGAGCGCGAGCTGATGGAACGTTACGGCGTCGGCCGTCCGGCGGTCCGCGAGGCGATGCAAGCTCTGCAGGGCATGGGTCTGATCCAGGTTCGCCACGGCGAGCGGCCAAAGGTGGCCGAACCGCAGCTTGATCAGCTTTACGACCAGTTGTCGCTGACGATGCGGCATGTCCTGACGCATGGCGAGGGGATGCTGGAGCAACTCAAGGATGCGCGGGTCATGCTGGAGATGCAGATGTCGCGGGTTGCGGCGGTACGGCACGACGATATCCAGATCGCCGGTCTGCGGGCCATCGTCGCGGACCAGCGGGCCGCCAGCGACAGTGCCGAACGGTTCATGATGCTTGACGGCGCGTTTCATCAGGCGGTCGCGGCGATCAGTGGCAACATGCTGCTGGCCTCGGTTACCCGCGCGATCTTTGCGTGGAAAGCCCGGTTTCACGTCGATGCGGTGCGCACACCGGGGCTGGAACAACTGACACTGTCCGAGCACGAAGCCATCGTCGAAGCGATTGCGAGTGGCGATCCCGATCTGGCTGCGGTGCGGATGCAGGAGCATCTTCTGCGCGCCAATGCGCTTTATTCCCAAGCCAATTCGACCAACTGAACCGTTCCGGGGCGTGTCCCGGTTCAAAGATATCATACCAGTTGATCGGCCCGCTCAACTGGTATAATCAATATCTGAGTTTGCGGGAAGATCCGCAGGCAGGGGAGAGTCGGTGCGCCACCAGGACGTCCAAATTCCGGCCAGACCTGACGGGGTGTCCGAACGCCTTGCGACAGGTCCGTTGACCGCGACGATCGATGCCGGCGCGTTGCGCGATGTGCGTTACGGCGGCATCGAGGTGCTCCGCATGCTGTCTTGCCCGATTCGCGATGCGGATTGGGCCACCCTTGCCGAAGTCGTCACCGAGGAACGACTGGTTGGCGAATCGGGTTATCTGCGGCACTTCACCGTG
This sequence comes from Rhodobacterales bacterium, assembly GCA_038251315.1. Lineage (GTDB taxonomy): Bacteria > Pseudomonadota > Alphaproteobacteria > Rhodobacterales > Rhodobacteraceae > JBBKXP01. The sequence continues at coordinate 20,093 of JBBSBK010000053.1, forward strand.
GGCGGCGGGGCGTTGGCCGCGCAGCTTGATGTGTCGCTGAACGATACCGGACTGACAGCCGTTTTCCAGGCTGAAGCCATGTCCGACATCATCCTCAATCGCGCCGGTTTCGCGCTGTTGCACCCGTTGGCGGGTGTCGTCGGCTTCCCGCTTGAGGTGACCCATCCCGGTGGCGGGGTGAGCCGCGCGACCTTTCCGCAACTGATCGCCCCCGATCAGCCGGCCAAGAATATCGCCGGTCTGGCCCACGTGGTGGACGGTGTGGCGGTGAAGATCGGGTTCTCGGGTGAGGTTTTCGAGATGGAGGATCAGCGGAACTGGACCGATGCGTCCTTCAAGACCTATTGCCGCCCGCTTTCGGAACCGCGGCCATTCGTGCTGCAGCGGGGCGAGAGATTACGTCAGACAATGGCATTAACCTGCCGTGCCGCCCGGTCAGCACGCGTGGCACGACCGACCTCCGCGACGGGGAAGCAACCGACACGGCCCGTGGTGGCACTTGCAGCCGAGCGGCGCTGGTGGCGACCCGGCGACGCTGCGGTGATCGCGCAATCCGGGGTCGGTGCGCTGCAGCTGCGGATCACGGCAGGCGAGTCGCTCGATTGGCTGCACGAGGCGCTCCGCGCGGCGCGCGCGGCTGACATGACCGTGACGCTGGAAGTCGTCTTACCGGGTGATCCGGGGGCGCTCGACGGCATCGGGGTGGCGCTCGAAGCGATGGGGATGCACCCGGATCGGGTGGTGGCGCTACCCGCCGCCTATCTGCGCAGTCATCAACCCGAAGGGCCCTGGCCCGTCGGCCCGACTCCCGAGGACGCGGCGCGCACCGCAGCCCTCGCCTTTCCGATGGCCGAGATTGGTGTCGGAATGCTGACCTACTTCCCCGAATTGAACCGTCGCCGTCCGGCTGCCGGATCCGGCGATTTCGTCACTTTCGGAACCTCGGCCATCGTGCATGCTGCCGATGACCTGTCGGTGATGCAGACGCTCGAAGCGTTGCCAGACGTCTTTGCGACAGCCCATGACATCGCGGGGGCGCGTCCCCTGCGGCTGGGCCTTGCCGCCATCGGGTTGCGCGGCAATCCCTACGGGTCGGGTCCGGTCGCCAACCCCGACGGATGTCTGATTGCAATGGCCGAAGCCGATCCGCGACAATCCACCGAATTCGCCGCGCGGTTCGCCCTGGCGTTTTGGCATGCGGCGGCCAAGGCGGGTGTGGCGGAGGTGGCGCTGGCGATGCCGTCGGGGCCGTTCGGGATGCAGTGCAAGGGCGTGCGCTATCCCATCGCCGATGCCATCGCGCAATGCGCGAGGACTGCACGATGACAGCGCGCGTCTGCCTGATCGGCTGCGGGTTCTTCGCGCATAATCATATGTCTGCGTGGGCCGACCTCGGCGATGCCGATGTCGTGGCCGTCTGCGACCGCGACCGCGACCGGGCGCAGGCGATGGCAAAAGATTTCGGTGTCGATGCTGTTTTCACCGATGCGTCAGAGATGTTGGCCGCGATGGCACCCGACATCGTCGATATCGTCACCACGCCCCCGTCGCATCGGGCCCTCGTCGAAATAGCCGCACCACTGGCCCGGCTGGTGATCTGCCAAAAACCGATCGCCGACAGCCGAACCGATGCCGCCGCGATGGTCGATGCAGCGGCGCAAGCCGAAACAACCCTGCTCATCCACGAGAACTTTCGCTGGCAGAACGGATTCGTGCGGCTGCGCGAGGCGATTGCCTCGGGCGCCATCGGCACGCCTGCCTTCGCGCGCTTTTCCTTCCGGCACCGGTTCGACGTCTATGCCGGTCAGCCCTACCTCGCCTCGGTCCCGCGCCTTGCGCTGATGGATGTCGGTATTCACCTTTATGATCTGGCGCGGCTGTTCATGGGCGAGGTCGAAAGCCTGACCTGCGAGGTGCAAACCCGCAATCCGAAGGTCGCGGGCGAGGATGCGTTCACGACCATGTTGCGACACAAGAGCGGCGGCGTGTCGGTGGTGGATGCGTCGTTCCATTCGCGGCTTGACCCCGATCCGTTTCCGCAGACGCTGGCAGTCGTCGAAGGCGATGCGGGAACGCTGGAACTGACCGCAGGCTACCGCCTGATCCAACACGACGCGCGGGGTTCTGTTGTGCACGACGTGGAACCGGTGGTGCCGCCCTGGGGCGAAAAGCCCTGGCATGGGGTGCAGTCGAGCGTCGTCGCGCTGCAGCGGCACGCGCTGGACGTGTTGGCGGGCAAGGCCGTGGCACAGCCTTCGGGGGCGGACAATCTGCATACTCTGGACCTTGCACTGGCCTCGTACGATTCCGCCGCAAGCGGGCAGCGGATCGCGATGGACGACTGGCGAAAGGCTCAGGCATGACGACGCGGATCGAGGCGGACTACCTGATCGAGACGGCCATCGACCCGCGCCGCGCCGCCGAGATCATGGCGGGGGAACAATCGTCTGGCACCTTCGTCACGCTGCCCGGCGAAACCGCCGAACTGCTGGATCGGGCGGCGGCGCGGATCGAACGGCTGGAGGAACACGACAGCGTCGCGCAGCCGTCGCTGCCCGGTGCGTCGGTCGGGCCCGCATACCGCCGCGCCAGTGTGACCCTGTCTTGGCCGCTCGATAATCTGGGGCCGTCTTTGCCCAACCTGATGGCCACAATTGCGGGCAACCTGTTCGAATTGCGTCCGTTTTCGGGTCTGCGACTTGTCGATATCCGGCTGCCTGCGGCCTTTGCAGAAACCTGTCCCGGCCCGCGCTTCGGTGTTGCGGGTACCCGGCAGCTGGCCGGCGTCGCCGCCGGTCCGTTGATCGGCACGATCGTCAAGCCCAGCGTCGGGCTGAGCGCCGAAGGCACGGCCGCGCTGGTCGCCGATCTGGCGAAAGCCGGGATCGACTTCATCAAGGACGACGAA
>JBBSBK010000054.1:0-22868 GCA_038251315.1 Rhodobacterales bacterium
GAACGCCTTTCCGAAGGCCGTCGTGGGGTTTTCCGACCATTCGATCGGGCCGGAGATGGCGCTGGCTTCTGTGGCGTTGGGGGCCTGCATCCTTGAACGTCATTACACCGATACCCGGTACCGGATCGGCCCCGATATCATCAATTCGATGGACCCTGCGGAACTGCGCCACATCATCGACCGCAGCCGCGAAATTCACACCGCCCTGATGAACCCCAAACAGCGCACCGCCGCCGAAGAACCGGTGTATCGATTTGCCCGCGCATCGGTCGTGGCCGACAAGGACCTGCCCGGCGGGCATGTGATTGCCGAGGCCGACATCTGGGCCCGCCGCCCCGGTTCGGGCGAGATTGCGGGGTTCGATTTCGACAAGGTGGTGGGCAAACGGCTGACCCGCGCGGTGACGCGGAACACGCAGTTGAAGTGGGCTGATCTGGACTGATCAAAAGCGGACCCGCTTACCTCGTGATCCGCGTCAGTCGACGATCCGGATCAGCTTGGGTTCCAGCACCCGCAGCACCTGCTGCAGATCGTTGCCGCGTTTGAGAATCTGTCCATCCATTGCGACAAGCGCATATTGCCCCTGTCGCGCCCTCAGATCCGGCCGCTTTTCAATCCGATACAGCGGGTTTTCGGACGTCCGCCGGAATATCGCGAAAACTGCCAGATCGCGCAGGCAGGAAATGCCGTAGTCGCGCCATTCTCCAGCGGCGACCATCCGGCCATACAAGCGCAGTATTTCGGACAGTTCGGTGCGGTGAAATGCCACCTGATCGGGGATGGAACCGCTGAACGGGGCGGGGGGTTGCGCTGTCATGTCCGCAGATTTGCGCCAAAGGGACGGCAAATCAAGCCTGCCTTGCAAATGCCCCGATTTCGCCGCCTGTGTGTCACCTTTACGCTGAACCCCTGCCGCGATCGCCACTGAACGATGGCTGATAGCCAAAGCCTTCCTCGGTGCGGCGGATCAAAGCCCCCACCCAGTCTGCCGTGTCGGGAGTCTTGGCTGTTTTGCGATCAACCGCAATAGATGCGCCCGATCCGCCCCGCCGCAGTCACGTCGAAATTGATCCGTTCGGGACTGAAATCCATCGTCACCGCCATACCTGGCCGGATCACACGGACCGGCCCCAGCAGCATCACCCGTTCCAGCGCCGTGGCATCCTGCCCGATCAGCGCCGACTGAGCGGCGGCGTTGCAGGTGTCTTCGGTCGCGGGCGGAATCGCAGGCACGCCAATTGGCCTGCCGGTGGACAGGTCGGTGCAGGCGGCAAGGGCGATCAGCAACAGCGGGGCATATTTCATCCCCAGACTTTCCGACACTTTGCCGCGTCGCGCAAGTGGTTGCGTTTGGCCACGGTTCCGCGCAACCCTTGGTCGAACATTTCCGGAGGAACCACCATGCGCACCCGTGCCGCCGTCGCCCTTGCCGCAGGCAAACCGCTTGAAGTCATGGAGGTCAATCTGGACGGTCCCCGCGCCGGCGAGGTTCTGGTCGAGATCAAGGCGACCGGCATCTGCCATACCGACGAATTCACCCTGTCGGGCGCCGACCCCGAGGGGATGTTCCCGGCCATTCTGGGGCATGAGGGTGCGGGCGTGGTGCTTGAGGTCGGCCCTGGTGTCACCAGCCTGAAACCGGGCGATCACGTCATCCCGCTTTACACTCCGGAATGTCGTGAGTGCGCGTATTGCCTGAACCCGAAAACCAACCTTTGCCAAAAGATTCGCAGCACCCAGGGCAAGGGTGTGATGCCCGACGGCACCAGCCGGTTTTCGATGCTGGATGGCACCCCGATCCTGCATTACATGGGCTGTTCGACGTTTTCCAACCACACCGTCCTGCCCGAGATTGCACTGGCCAAGGTGCGGCCTGACGCGCCGTTCGATAAAATCTGCTACATCGGCTGCGGCGTGACCACGGGCATCGGCGCGGTCATCAATACAGCCAAGGTCGAGATCGGGTCGCGGGCGATTGTGTTCGGGCTGGGTGGGATCGGGTTGAACGTGGTGCAAGGGCTGCGGCTGGCCGGGGCCGATCAGATTGTCGGCGTTGACCTGAACCCCGGTCGGGTCGACATGGCGAAACGGTTCGGGATGACCGATTTCGTCAACTCCAAGGATGTGCAGGGCGATCTGGTCGCGCATCTGGTCGAACTGACCAAGGGCGGGGCCGATTATACCTTTGATGCGACTGGCAATGTCGGCGTCATGCGCACCGCGTTGGAGGCGGCGCACAAGGGCTGGGGTGAAAGCATCATTATCGGCGTGGCACCTGCGGGGGCCGAGATTTCGACGCGGCCGTTCCAACTGGTTACCGGGCGGTCATGGCGCGGCACCGCATTTGGCGGCGCAAGGGGCCGGACGGACGTGCCGAAAATCGTCGATTGGTACATGGACGGCAAGATCGAGATCGACCCGATGATCACGCATACGCTGGCGCTGGAGGATATCAACAAGGGGTTCGATCTGATGCACGCGGGCGAATCGATCCGGGCGGTGGTGGTGTATTGAACGACGGCCCGATTGGGTCGCTGGCGCGGTCGTTGACCCCGCCGTTTGCCTATGCCGGGATCGCCGTTGCCGGGGCGGACCTGACCGAAACTCACGTTTCCACGGCCGCCGGTATCCACGCGACCGAACAGACGATGTTCCGCGCCGCGTCGATTTCCAAGATCGTCACGGGCATGGCGTTGCGTAAGGTGGGTTTGAACCCACCCTACGGGCAGGATGCGGGCGCGATTTTGGGGTATCAGCTGCGCCATCCTGATCATCCCGGCACGCCCGTCACGGTGAGTATGCTGGCCGCTCATACGTCGGGGCTGACCGACGATGACGGCTATACCGTGCCGCCCGATGCGACCCTGCGCGACTGGCTGGTGACGCATCGCCCCTTTGGCGCTGCGGCCCCCGGCACAAGGTTCACCTATTGCAACCTTGGCTATATCGTCCTTGCGGCGGTGATCGAGGTGCTGGCGGGGCAGCGGTTCGATCTGTTCGCGCGGGACCAGGTGCTCGACCCGCTGGGGATCGACGCCGGGTTCAACTGGTCGGGCGTGGCGGATCGGACGGATCGGATTGCGACCTATCGGCGGGATGCACGTGGCTTGCATCCGCAGATTGACGCGCAGGTGGCGGAGGCTGGCGTGACCTTGCCGGATGGCACGGCGCTGGATCTGAGCGGGTATGTGCCTGGCCAGAATCCTGGCGTGTTCGGGCCGCAGGGGGCGTTGCGCTTGTCGCTGGCGGGGGCGTTGCGGCTGGCGCGGGCGATTCCCGACAACTTGCCGACGCAGTTATGGTCCAGCGACGACGGGCCGGGGGATTACGAGGGCGGGGTGTTCGACGGCTATGGCGAGGGGCTACAGGTCTTGCGCGACCCGCCTTTCTACCCGCGCCCGCTGATCGGGCATTTCGCCAATGCTTACGGGTTCATCGGCGGGGTCTGGTGGGACGCAGCGGCGCGGACCGCCTTTGCCTATGGGCTGAACGGGCTGGAGGTGGGTGACGAATCGGATGCGCTCCACCCTGAAGAGGCGGCGATTTTTGATGCGGTAGCGGGGTGGATTGGGTAAGTCGGGTCTTGACCCGAGGCCCGCTAAAGCAAGGCTGCCGTGGGCCGCACGTGTCCACAGATCAGATCGCGACAGTTAATCAATGGCGCGTAGAGCCGCTTTTGGGTTGCCGGATGGTTGATATCCAGCACTCCCAGCTTGACCAGTATCGCCGCGACGGCACATTCGGCAGCCCGCGTTCCCCCGTCCACGATCTTGAGCGCGACGCCGAGCCGTTTTTCCGGGATGATCGCCACGAACACCGCTTCTGCCCCGGTTTTGATCGCGACCTTGCCGCCCATCGCCCGCATCAATTCGGTGCAGGCCCGCCCTTCGCCTGCGACCAGTTCGGGGTAGGCGGCCATCGCCTGCACCAGACGTGCGGCGGCGGTTGACCGTGTGTCGGAACGGTCCTGCGCCGAGGCGAAAAATCCCATCGCGCGGGCGAGGCCGTGAACGGTCGTGGCGAAATTCGGTGCCGAGCAGCCGTCGATGCCGTAGCCGGGGCTGGTTTCGCCGGTGACATCTTCGTGCGCCGCCTTGGCCGCTACCTGTACGGGATGGTCGATCTCGATATAATCCGCCCCGCCCTTGAGGTGCCGGTTCAGCGTCAGAAATCCGGAGTGTTTGCCCGAGCAGTTGTTGTGCATCTGGCAGGGCTTTTCATCGGCACGGATCAGCCCGTGCGCCGCGGCGGTGTCATAGGGCATATGTGCCCCGCAGCGAAAATCGTCATCCGCCAGCCCCAGCGTGTCCAGCCATGCCGCCACCCGTTCGGTATGGATCGCCGCGCCCTGATGGCTGGCACAGGCCAGCGCCAACTGTTCGGGCTTGAGCCCCACCGCATCCGCCGCACCGCTTTCGATCAATGGCAGCGCCTGCAGCATCTTGCACGAAGAGCGGGGGTAAATGACGGTTTCAGGGTCGCCCCAGGCCTGAACGATCTGCCCGGTATCGTCGCAGATCACCGCATGCCCGCGATGCAGGCTTTCCAGAATATCGCCGCGCCAGACCTCGACCATTTCGACAGATTGTCCCATCCCAGAACCTTTCCTGCGGCAACCGGCGGCAATCCGCGCGGTTTTGTGACCCTTTGGGGCTTTCCCCACTGGGCGATTTCTTGCTATCGTGGTGCCTATCGGGTTGAAACCGTTCCCGCCAGACGAAAAGGTGCCGCCAGAATGCGCCAATGGCCGGAACATCCAGAGGCAAGCACAGCTTGGAGGCTGTAAACATGATGTCACGAATTTTCCGCGCGGTGGGTGCCGTCACCGCCATCACAATCGCCAGCGCTGCGTTCGCGCAGGAATCGTCCAACCGGGTTGCCGCGAACACGGATTGGAGCGTTTTCGTCGACAGCAACCCGACTGAATGCTGGGGCGTCTCGGCCCCCAAGGAATCGGTAAACACCCGGGATGGCGCTGTCGTGGCGGTACGTCGGGGTGACGCGCTGCTGTTCGTCTTTTACCGCCCGACCGCGTCGGTGCAGGGGCAGGTTGCGTTTACCGCCGGGTATCCGTTTGCCGGTGGGTCCACCGTGACGATGGACATTGGCGGGACGCCGTTCCAGCTGTTCACCGAAGGCGAATGGGCCTGGCCCGCCACGCCCGAAGACGACGCCCGCATCGTCGCGGCGATGAAGCGCGGATCGGACGCGACGCTCAGCGGCCGTTCCGGTCGTGGCACCGTCACCAATGACAAGTTTTCCCTGTCCGGCTTTACTGCCACCGTGGAGGAGGCCGAACGCCGCTGCGCAGGCTAAAGGTTTAGCGAGACGTTTTGGCGGCGTTTTGCAAATTGCCGCCTGACTGCCTCTGACCAGATACCCTTGGGTTTTGCGGTGCTTTGCGCTATCTGCAGCCTTTGAACCGAATATCCGAGTCGCCTTATGCCCGCAACCGCCCCAATTTCCCACGATGTCCACACCATCCCCCGCAAGCTGCCCGACGGGTTGCCCAATATCGTCGGGCTGACCCGTGACGGGTTGCGCGATGCCCTGATCGCCGTCGGCACGCCGGAACGGCAGGCCAGGATGCGCGTCGGGCAGGTCTGGCAATGGGTCTATCACTGGGGTGTGCGTGACTTTGCCCTGATGACCAATCTGTCCAAGGATTTTCGCGCCCTGCTGGCCGCCAATTTTGTGATCGCCCTGCCCGAGGTCGTGACCAAGCAGGTCAGCGAAGACGGCACACGCAAATATCTGGTCCGTATCGCGGGCGGTCACGAGGTCGAGGTGGTCTATATCCCCGAAACCGATCGCGGGACGTTGTGCATTTCCAGTCAGGTCGGTTGCACTCTGACCTGTTCGTTTTGTCATACCGGCACGCAAAAGCTTGTCCGCAATCTGACTGCCGCCGAGATCGTCGGGCAGGTCATGCTGGCCCGCGACGATCTGGACGAATGGCCGGTGCCCGGCGCGCCCAAGGACGAGACCCGTCTGCTTTCCAACGTCGTGCTGATGGGCATGGGCGAACCGCTGTATAATTTCGACAATGTGCGCGACGCGATGAAGATCGCGATGGACCCCGAAGGCATTTCCCTGTCGCGCCGCCGGATCACCCTGTCGACCAGCGGAGTCGTTCCTGAAATTGCCCGCACGGCGGACGAAATCGGCTGCATGCTGGCGATTTCGTTTCATGGTACGACGGACGAAATCCGTGACAAGCTTGTGCCGATCAACAAGAAGTGGCCGCTTGCCGACCTGCTGGACGCACTGCGCGCCTATCCCAAGGCGACCAATTCGGAACGCATCACCTTCGAATACGTGATGCTGGATGGGGTCAACGACACCGATGCCGACGCCCGCCGACTGGTCAAGCTGATCGAAGGCATCCCGGCCAAGATCAACCTGATCCCGTTCAACGAATGGCCCGGAGCGCCCTACAAGCGCTCGTCGTCAAACCGGATCCGCGCATTCGCCGACATCATCTACAAGGCCGGTTATGCCTCGCCGATCCGCACCCCGCGCGGCGAGGATATCATGGCCGCCTGCGGCCAGCTGAAATCGGCGACAGAACGGGCGCGCAAGAGCAAGCGCCAGATCGAGGCCGACATCGCAAATTGAGTTTGTTTCGAAAGAAGATCCCTTGCATTCCGGTAATAAGGTGTATATGCACGTAGTATGAAGCTCAACAAACCATACGACTGTGTGACTTTCAATTTGCAGCGGGCCGCGCGCAATCTGTCACGTGGACTCGACGAGGTTTTCCGAAGCCTCGACATGACCGCACAGCAATTTTCAACGCTTGCTCAACTGAAAAACCGGGGCGATCTGTCGATGACCGACCTTTCCGAACACTTGGGGACCGAGCGAACGACGCTGACGCGCAACATTGACGTTTTACTGGCGAAAGACCTTATTATAAGGGTCATGACCGATGACCAGAGATTGCGTGTATATACGCTTAGCGAGGCTGGGCGCGACATTTACAAGGCAGCTTTGCCGGGATGGAAGGCGTGGCAAAAGGCCATCGTAAACCGGATCGGCAAGTCAGAGGCCGCGGCGCTGGTAAAGCTGGCCAGAAAGCTATGAGACTGCAAATTAAATATGTAACTACATATAAATGGAGCGCGTGATGACTAATCTTGCAAATATCGACCTTGATTCCAACTCTGACCGCACCATCGGTCTCACCGTGGCGGTCCTCGTCGTTGCGTGGGCGGGCATCGTCGCGGGTCTTGCGCAGACTGGCGCTTTCATCGTTCCGACGGGTGCGCTGCCTGTTGCAATCCCGCTCGCCGTGGCGATCCCTCCGATACTATTTCTGACCGGTTATCGGTTCATTACGGCGCTGCGGACCTTGGTTTTGACGCGTGATCCGGCGCTCGTCGCCGGTGCCCAGACCTGGCGGGTGATCGGAATCGTCTTTCTCGTCGTCTGGGGCCTCGGCGATCTGCCCGCAGTTTTCGCATTCCCGGCCGGAATCGGCGATATCCTGATCGGAATGGCGGCGCTTCCCGTCGCGCTCGCTATTGCCCGGCGCACACCGGGCTGGCACCGTGCATCGCGTTGGCTGATCGCCGCCGGGATTGCGGATTTCACGCTCGCCTTTGCGACTGCGATTCCGTCGGGCAGCGGCGGGCTGCTGCACTTTGCCGGGGCGCCGGTTTCGGACCTCGTTCAAACGCTTCCGGTGTCGATGATCCCGACCTTCGGCGTGCCGCTCTTCCTGAACCTGCACATCATGTCGTGGCTGCAACTACGTCGGATCGCTGAATAACGGGAGCCGGATCAGATCAGCAACGCCTGCGCCTGATCCGGAGAAAGCGCCGCAGGCCGTTCGCAGGTCGTGGTCATCTCGACCCATTCCCGATTGTCGCCCGAAGCCAGAATCGACGTCATCACATCGACGACATGCACGGCAAGGTCGATATTGCAGCGGTGCTCCCGCCCTTCGGCGATCGCCGTCGCCATGTCGGCCAGACCGGCGCAACGGTAATTCGCGCGCTCTGCCCCGGCACCGTCTTTGGCGTTGGGCCGCCCGAATGGATGATCCCAGCCGGGCAGCTCCGCCATCACATCGTCGCTGCCGGTCATTTGCACGGCACCGCCGAAAAAGTTCGGGTCGGGAACATAAAGCGTGCCCTCGGCACCGTAGATCTCCATATTCTGATGCTGGTGCTTCCAGATGTCCCAACTGGCGCCGAGGGTCACGATCACGCCGTTGGCAAACTCGAGCAACGCATGGATGTTGGTCGCGGTATCGACGGGCACCACCTGCCCGGTGCGTGCCCCGTTGGCGATGGTGCGTTCGGGAAACGTCAGTGCCGTCATCGCGCTGACCGCACTGACCGGGCCGATCAGCTGGATCAGGTTGGTGATGTAGTAGGGTCCCATGTCAAGGATCGGCCCACCGCCCGGTTGGTAAAAGAAATCGGGGTTCGGGTGCCAATGCTCCATCCCGTGCCCCATGATGTGACAGGTGCCGCCGATCACCCGACCGATCTTGCCCGCGTCGATCGCAGCGCGCGCCAGTTGGTGCGCCCCGCCCATGAAGGTGTCAGGGGCCGACCCGATGCGCAGTCCCTTCGCATCGGCCAGATCGCGGAGCGCGCGGCCCTCGTCCAGCGACAGGACCAGCGGTTTTTCCGAATAGGCGTGCTTGCCGGCCTCGAGGATCCGGCGAGTCACCGCGTAATGCACTGCCGGGATCGTCAGATTGACGATCACGTCGATGTCCGATGCGGCCAACAGGTCGGCGACTGTTTCCGCGCGCACCCCGTATTCCGTCGCCCGCGCCTGCGCCGCCTCCATGTTGATGTCCGACACTGCCCGCAGTGCGAGCGATTTGAAGAGCGGCGCGAACGTCAGGTAGGTGGTCGAAATATTGCCGCAGCCGATAATGCCGACGCCAAGTTTGGTCATGATCGCAGCCTCCTAAAGCGCCTTGAGGGTCGCCAGCGACCGGGTGGCAAAGCGTTTGTGATCCTTGGGGTTGTCGTGTTCGACGACCATCCGCGTGACCCCCGCCGCGTCCAGCGCCGCCTTGATCGGGGGCCAGTCGATGATGCCGTGGCCGACATCGGCCCAACCGTCCTCGTCGGTCGCTGTGCCGTCCGGCGCGATATCCTTGACGTGGGCGGCGACGATGCGGCCGCTGTATTTCTTGATCCATGCGACAGGGTCATGCCCGGCGACGGCGACCCATCCCAGATCCAGTTCCAGCATCAGATCGGGGCTGGCCTGCGCAATCAGGTCAAGCGGCAGGTCGGCCCCGCCCAACGGATCGAATTCAAACGCATGATTGTGCCAGCCAAAGGCGAATCCGGCGTCTTGCACCGGCTTGCCTGCCTGCGCCAGCCGCGCCCCGAAAGCCTCCCAACCGGCGGCATCGGCGGGCCGGACCTCGGCCACGATATGGGGGACGATCACCGCCTCCATCCCGAGGGTGCGGGCGACTTCGATCGCGCGCTGCGGATTGTCCTCTAACATGTCCAGCCCGAAGTGCCCCGTCGTCATCCGCAACCCGATCGCGTCAAGGGCGGCCTTCAACAGTGACAGATCGTCATAAAGCCCGCCGTAACCTTCGACCTCGGCATATCCGACGGCGGCGAGCATTTCGAGGGTATCCACCAGCGGCGGAAACTTGCGCGAACAGTAAAGTTGGTAGGAGATTGCGGTCATCGGATGGTCCTTTCAGAAATGGCGGGCAGTGGTGGCCGAGTAGAGGTCGCGCAGCACGAAGGCAGGCGTCGCCCCGGCATTTTCGGGCGCAAAGGTGATCGTCGCCGGGAACCCCGGAAAGACGTGAAAGGCGTTGTTGCTGAACCGCCCCGGCACGTCGGATTCGATTGCGACAAAGTGCGCCAGCGCATCGGCGCTGACCGTCAGCGTCCACAGTCCATCGGCCTGCGTGACCGTGTGAGCCAGGTTCGTTGCCAACAAGTCGTAAGACTTGTAGGGGCGCGGCGCGAACACGTCGCCGCCCGTGCTGCCGTCCGATCCGGTCCAGACGATCGCCAGCATCTCGTCGGGCGCAAGATTTGCCATCGGCAAGCCCAGCAAGTCGATAGCGGTGCCCCCGACCAGTCCGCCGCCTTGCCCCAACCTCCGCGTCTTGCCCGCCATGTCCACCGCCATTGCGCTGACCTTCATTTCCACTGCGCCTTGCGTATCGTTGATCCCGCGCAACACGAGAACATCGCCCAGTGGCACGACGCTGACAGTCACCGGGGCAAAGAAATGCCGGGCCATGTGGTGCAGCAGTTTCCAGTTGCCGCCGTGGTCGAGCGAGGCCCAGGAACATACCGGCCAGGTATCGTTCAACTGCCAGATCAGCGTGCCCATGCAATGCGGCCGCAAGCTGCGCCAGTGGGTGACGGCGGTCTTGATCGCCAGCCCCTGCTGCACCTGGCTCAGATAGACGAAATCGTCGAACCGTTCCGGCCAGCGAAAATAGCGGAACATGGTTTCGGCGATCCGGGCATTGCCTCCGTCGTTTTTTTGGTGGCTTTCCAGCACCGGGGCGGCGATGTTCATGTCGTCCGGCCCGGCGAATTTGCGCACCACCGACAGTGACGGATAGCTTTGAAACCCGAATTCGGAACAGAACCGCGGTGACACGTCGCGGTAGTGGTGGAAATCCCGGCCCTCGTGCCACACCGACCAGAAATGCATGTCGCCCGACCCGTCGTCGTGCCACGCATCGCCGAACGACATTGGCCCCGGCGTCGGGCTGGAGGGCCACCAGATCGCAACCGGGTCGGTTTCGCGCAGTGCGTCCTCGATACAGCGGTTCAGCCGGTCGTAATTCACCAGATAGCGGTCGCGGTCCTTGCGCGTCACGTCATACCAGACCAGCGCCCCGACCAGTTCGTTGTCGCCGCACCAGACCGCGATGCAGGCGTGGTGGTGCATCCGGGCGACATTGTCACGCACCTCGGCGGCGACTTCAGTCAGATAATCGGGGGTCGAGGGGTAGATGTTGCAGGCGAACATGAAATCCTGCCAGACGAGCAGACCCATGTCGTCGCATAGGTCGTAGAACCACGTTGGCTCGTACCGCCCGCCGCCCCAGATTCGGATCATGTTCATGTTCGCATCGACGGCCGATTGCAGCAGCGCGCGGGTCTTTTCGCGGGTGATCCGGCCCGCCAGCGCGTCGGCAGGAATCCAGTTGGCGCCCCGGGCGAATGTGTCGTGCCCGTTGACGCGGAATTTGAAACCGAGGCCGGCCGCGTCTTTTTCGGTGACAAGCTCCATCCGCCGAAGCCCGATCCGGCGGGTTTCCGTCGCGGTGCCAACGGTCACCGTCAGGTCGTGCAACGGTTGATCGCCGAGGCCCACCGGCCACCAAAGCGCAGGCTTGTCCACCTTGATCGCCACCTCCGCCCGACCGTTTGCGATGCGCGCAACCGCGCGGGTATCACCGAATGCTACTTCGGCCTCGTGGCCATCTGCATCAGTCGCGTGGACCATCACGCGCAGGATCACAGCCGTGTCGCCATGCTCCTGCACGACGGCGAGCCGGTCGATCCGCGCCGCGCCTGTGGGTTCCAGCCGGATGTCACCATAAAGGCCGAACGGGGCCAGCGCGATGTTCCAGTCCCAGCCGAAATCGCAGGCCGGTTTGCGGATCATGTTGCCATTCGGGATCGGACAGTTCCTGGAATTGGGGATTGGAAAGGGTTGCGCTGCCTGCAGGGCGTCGATGGCGTCGGTGAGGGGGGGGAACACGATCTGAACCCGGTTTTCGCCTTTGGTCGCCACCCCCGTCAGGGCGGTGCGGTAACGGCGGAAAGCGTTTGCCGCGTCCAGAACCGCGACGCCGTTCCAGATGACCGTCGCCAAGGTATCCAATTCCGAAACCACCAAATCGACATCGGGATCGTCCAGCATGACGGTCCGCGTCAACGCCCATCCCCGCTGACAAATCCAGCGCAGATCGTATTCGTTGCGTCCCCAATAGGGGTCGGGGATCAGACCGGCGTCGTGCAATGCTGAAATCGCATCGCCCGGTAGCACCATGTTGCAGGCGTAATCGTCAGAGGCATCGGTCAACGCCCAGACCCCGGCCAAATCGATGAACTCCGCCATGATTACACCCGTGCCTCGGTCTGCGTATCGAACAGGGACGCGCGGGCCGGGTCGATACCGATGGTCAAGGGATCGCGATTGCGCACCCGCGCCTGTCCGTCCATGCGGATGCGGAACGGCTGCCCCGCCAGCGTCGCCCAGACCAGCGTATCCGACCCCATCGGTTCGACCAGATCGACCGTGACCCCGGCCTGTACCGGGGCGTTGCCGACCAGTTCCCCGGTGACGATGTGTTCGGGGCGGATGCCGATCGTCGCGGGCCGGTCGGCAGTTTGCGGCGCGGCAAAGGCGTAGCCGGTCAGCGGCAGACGCAGGTCGCCCTTGTGAAACACGCCTTTTTCCAAATGGCCTTGGATGAAATTCATCGACGGCGAGCCGATGAAATCGGCGACATAGAGGTTCTGCGGCAGGTTATAGATTTCATCAGGGGTGCCCAACTGCATGATGTGGCCGCCCTTCATGATTGCAATCCGGTCGGCCAGCGTCATCGCCTCGATCTGGTCATGGGTGACGTAGATCATGGTATTTTGCAGTTGTTCGTGCAGGCGCTTGATCTCGACCCGCAGGTCCGCGCGCAGTTTCGCGTCAAGATTGGAGAGTGGTTCATCAAACAGGAACACATCAACGTCGCGCACCAAGGCCCTTCCGATGGCGACGCGCTGGCGTTGGCCACCGGACAAGGCGCCGGGTTTGCGTTGCAACAGCGGTGCGATTTGCAACATCTCTGCGGCGCGGGCAATTCGTTTGGCGATCTCGGCCTTGGGCACGCGGGCGTTTTTCAGGCCAAAGGCAAGGTTCCCCTCGACCGTCATTTGCGGATAGAGTGCATAGCTTTGAAACACCATGCCGATGCCGCGTTTGCTGGGTTCTTCCCAGGTCACGTTCTGGCCCTTGATCCAGATCTGCCCATCGGTGGGTTCCAGCAGTCCGGCGATGCAGTTCAGCAGCGTGGATTTGCCGCAACCGGACGATCCGAGCAGAACCAGAAACTCGCCCTCGCCGATGTCCAGATTGAGGTTGCGCAGCACCTTGATCGCGCCGAACGACAGGTCGAGGTTCTTGATCTGGACGGAGTGGGTCATGCGGTCAGCCCTTGACTGCGCCGGCGGCGATGCCACGGACGAAAAGTTTGCCGGAGATGAAATAGATGGTCAGCGGGACCAGCCCGGTCAGCAACGTCGCGGCCATGTTGACGTTGTATTCCTTGACCCCCTGAACCGAGTTGACGATGTTGTTCAACTGCACCGTCATCGGGTAGATGTCGGGTTTGGTATAGATCACCCCGAACAGGAAATCGTTCCAGATACCCGTCACTTGCAGGATCATCGCGACCACGAAGATCGGCAGGGCCATTGGCAGCATGATCTGGAAAAAGATGCCCCAGAACCCGGCCCCGTCGACCCGCGCCGCCTTGAACAGCTCTTCGGGCAGAGAACTGAAATAGTTACGGAACAGCAGAGTCAGGATCGGCATTCCGAAAATAGTGTGGACGATGACCAGCCCGCCAAGGGTGCCGTAAAGCTGAAAGCCAAGGAAATCGCCAACGTTTCGCAACACCAGAACGATGGGATACAGCATCACCTGATAGGGGATGAATGCCCCGAGCATCAAGACCGCGAAAAAGAACTCGGCCCCTTTGTATTTCCAGTTGGCCAGCGCGTAGCCGTTCACGCTTGCAATGGAAATTGAAAGGATCACGGACGGGATCAGGATCCGCACCGAATTCCAGAACCCGCGCGACAGCCCGTCGCAGTTGATCCCGGTGCAAGCGGTCGACCATGCCTTGATCCAAGGTTCGATGGTGAATTCGCGGGGGACGGAAAAGATGTTGCCCGCACGGATTTCGTCCATCGTTTTCAGTGAGGTGGTGATCATCACGTAAAGCGGTAGTGCATAGTAGCAGGCGACCACGATCAACGTGCCGTACAGGAATATGTTGGGGGCCGAAAAGCTGCGGCGCGGTTTCGGCCCGCGTGGGCCTGTCAGGCCATCAGCCACGTCTGCGCCCACCGAATTCGAAAAAGGCCCAGGGAATCACGACGATCGCCACTGCAAGCAGCATCATCGTCGACGCGGCAAAGCCTTGAGCAAGGTTCTGATCCTTGAACATCTTGTCCATGACGTAAAGTGCCGGCATCTGCGACGCAATCCCCGGCCCGCCCGAGGTCTGCGCGACGATCAGGTCGTAAACCTTGACAATTCCCGCCCCGATGATGACCACCGCTGTGATAAAGACCGGTCGCATCATCGGGATCACGACGATGATGTAAGTCTTCCAGACCGGAATGCCGTCCACCGCCGTCGCCTTCCAGATATCCTCGTCGATGCCGCGGATGCCCGCCAGCATCAGGCACATGACAAGGCCGGTGCCCTGCCAGAGTGCCGCAATGAGGATGCCGAAAATGACGATCTGATCGTTGTAGAGCGGATCGAAGGTGAAGCTTTCCCAGCCCAGATCGCGCACGACCTTCTGAATGCCGAAATTGGGATTGAGGATCCATTGCCAGACAAGGCCCGTCACGATGAAGGACAGTGCGAAGGGGTAAAGAATGATCGTGCGGAACGTGTTCTCGAACCGGATCTTGCGATCGAGCAGCGCCGCGAGGGTGAAACCGATGACGAGCGAGAAGACCATTGAGCAAACCCCGAAGATCGCGAGGTTGCTGATCGACTTGACCCAGCGGTTGGTGCCCCAAAGCCGTTCGTATTGCGCCAGCCCGTCGAAATTGAGGCGCGGCAGCAGGCGGGAATCGGTAAAGGAATAGGTGACCGTCCAAAGGGTGCAGCCGATGAAGATGACCAGAACCGTCGCCACCATCGGCACCGACGCCGCCTTGGCCGTCAGGTTGCGAAACATGCCGAACCGGCGTTTGACTCGCCGTCCCGGCGCGGGCGTGCCGCGATCCGCCACTGTCATGTGGTCCTCTCCTGTCGGACGCAGGGTGACGGGCCCGGCCATGCCGGGCCCCAGCGTGCGGTGGTCAGTCCGCGTTGGCGATGATGTCGGCGTATTGGGCCTGCGCTTCGGCTGCCGTCATGCTGTCCGAGTTCCAGAATTCGACCATCAGGTCTTCGATCTGGCCGGTGGTGTCGGGGGTCAGCGTCTGGTTGCCGTCCGGCAGGATATTTCCCGACGCAAGAATTGCGAGACCTTTCTGCATGCAGTCGTTGGCTGCAGACATGTCGATGTCGCCGCGTACCGGCAGCGATCCCTTGGCAAGGTTGAACGACACCTGCACCTCGGGGGTCAGCAAAAGTGCCGCAAGCCGTTTCTGCGCCGCAGTGATTTCGGGATCCTTGTTCAGCGGGAAGTAAAATGAATCGCCCCCCGTCGAGATGATCTCGTTCACGCCAAGGCCGGGCAGACATTCGTAGTCGGTGCCTGCGACCTGATGCGCCACCTGGAATTCGCCCTGCGCCCAGTCACCCATGATCTGACCGCCCGCTTCGCCGGTGATGACGAGGTTGGTGGCCTGATTCCAGTCCTGCACGTTCGAGTTCTTTGCCATCGCGCGGGCATTCACCGCAGCCTCGAACACCTTGGACATTTCCGGGCCGCCCGCCACTTCGGCGTTCTTGTCGATGTTCACGGCGCGCCAGATGTCCGGTCCGGCGATGGCCACGGCCATCACGCCGAAAGCCCCGGAAGATTGCCACGATTGCTGACCCATCGCGAGCGGGATTTTGCCGGCCGCTTCCAGCGCGGGAGCGGCGGCGACGAATTCGTCCCAGTTGGTCGGCATCGGCACGCCCGCGTCGTCGAACGCCATGTGGCTAAGCCAGAGCCATTGCCAGGAATGGATGTTGACGGGGATGCAATAGACCTTGCCCTCGTAGGTGCAGCTATCAAGCAGCGAGGTCGGGTTGATGACGTCCTTCCAATGACCAGCCTCGGCCACATCGGTGATGTCGAGCATGAGGCCGGCCTGAATCAGTTCTTCGGCCTGCCGCCCGGTGTTGAGCTGGGTCGCCCCCATCGGGTCGCCGCCAAGGATGCGGCTGATAATGATCGGGCGCGCGGTGCCGCCGGATCCGGCGATTGCGCCATCAACCCAGGTGTCGCCCGACGCATCGAACGCCTCGGCCATCTTTGCGACGGCGGCAGCCTCGCCACCCGATGTCCACCAATGGGTAACTTCAAGTTCGGTCGCGCCGACGCTGGTTGCGCCGACGATAGCCGTCGCAGCCAGCAGTTTTGCTGTGAGTTTCACGATTCGCTCCTCCCTGGTTCTAAATCGTTGTAGAAAAATCTATATCGTTTTAGAATTGCCTTGCAAGCAATTTTGAATCGCCGTTCTGTGGTTGTCGCGGCGTGTTGAAACCGATGGGAAAGTGTGACCGAGGGTGGCCCGCAAGGACGACATGGCAGAGCCCACAGAAACCCGCGCTTGGGCACGCGGAAAACCAACGCTCAAGACGATCTCGTTGTTGAGCGGGCTCGCCGTGCCGACCGTCAGCCGTGCCTTGAACGACGCCCCCGACATTGGCGCAGAGACCAAGAAGCTGATCCGCCGGATCGCCGCCGAAATCGGCTATGTCCCGAACCGTGCCGGGGTGCGTCTACGCACCGGGCGCACCAATGTCATCAGCCTCGTGCTGTCCACCGAACATGACGTGATGAACCATACGGCCCGGCTCATCTCGTCGATCGCGGGAGCCTTGCAGAATACCCCTTACCACATGATCGTCACCCCCTATTTTCCGGACGACGACATCATGAAACCGATCCGCTATATCGTCGAAACCGGATCGGCGGATGCGATCATCTTCAATCTGACCCAGCCCGCCGACCCGCGTGTCGCATATCTGATGGAACGCGGGTTTCCCTTTGCCACGCATGGGCGCACCCGTTGGGCCGACAACCATCCGTACTACGATTACGACAACGCTGCATTTGGCGCGATCGGCGTGCAGACCCTCGCGGCGCGGGGCCGTCGCTGCATCCTGCTGGTCGCCCCGCCGATGGACCAGAACTATGCCCAGAACATGCGTGACGGGGCGATGGCTGCGGCCGGGGCGGCGGGCGTCCAGCTGCAAATCGCGGCCAACGTCACCAGCGACGACGGCAGTCTGCCAATCAAACAGGCGGTCGCCGATCTGATGGCCGCCGATCCTGGCATCGACGGCATCATCTGTTCGTCAACATCCGCTGCGATGGCGACTGTCGTCGGGCTGGAACTTGCGGGCCACACCATCGGCACCGATATCGACGTTTTTGCCAAAGAGGCGATTCCGTTTCTGGATATGTTTCGACCCGGCATCATCGCCTTGAATGAAGACGTCGGGCGGGCGGGCCGGTTTCTGGCGCGGGCGGCGATGCAGGCAATCCGCGAACCGGGAAAACCTCCGATGCAGGGGTTGGATGTGCCGACCGGCGTGGGCCTATAAGTGCGCCAGAATTGTGCTGACAATGGCGTCGACCGGGGGCGCCGCCGACACCGTGATGACGCCTTCGTCCGGTCTCGGCATTTCAAGCGTGGCGAACTGGCTGGCAAGCAACCCCGGCGGCATGAAATGCCCGCGCCGCGCCGCCAGCCGGTCGGCGATCAGCGATTGTGGGGCGTCCAGAAATACCGTGCGCAGCGTCGGCAATCCGGCCCGTAAATGGTCGCGATAGCCCCGCCGTAGGGCAGAACAGGCGAACACGACGGGCGGCGTGGCGCCTGCAACTCCGGTCATCAGTGCATCGAGCCAAGGCCAGCGCATCGCGTCGGTCAAGGGTTGCCCCACCCCCATGCGGGCGATGTTTTCAGGCAAGTGATAGTCGTCGCCATCCAGAAATGTGCCGCCCAACGCTCTGGCCAGCGCCAAACCGACGCTGGTCTTGCCGCAGCCGGATACCCCCATGACAAGGATCGGGCCATTGGTCGCCCACGTCATCTGGCCCGCAGCAAGGCAAAGCCGGGCTTGTCCGTACCGTCGTGCGTGCGCAGGCCAAGCGACCCGAGATTTCGGGCAAAGCAGTCGCTGCCGCAGGCGTAGTAGCGGCCATAGTCGGCCACTTCGGCAGCCGAAATGTCGTGCAGCCAGACGAGCGTGACCAGTGGCATCCGGACCGGATGAGCGGCGGCAAAGTTCAACACCTGTGCGACAAAATCCCGCTGCGCTTCGAGGCTGTCGTAATCGCGTCCTGCGCCAACGTCCCGGCGATCGACAGGATAGGCGCATCGGCATGCGCTGCACCGGCCCCCAGCAGTGCGAAGAGTAGTTTGCGGATCATCGCCCCGGTATCGCCTTGCGCCGTTCGCCTGCGCCGTCCCACGTGCGGATCGCTTCGACCGCTTCTTCGGCGGTTTCGACGAAACGGAACAGGCTCAGGTCTTCGTGCGAAATCGTTCCTGCCTCGGCCAATGCCTCCCAGTTGATGATCTTTTCCCAGAACGCCCGGCCGAACAGCAGGAACGGCACCCGCGCCATGCGCCCGGTCTGGATCAGGGTCAGCGCCTCGAACATCTCGTCCAGAGTGCCAAAGCCGCCGGGGAAAATCGTCACCGCTTTGGCCCGCATCAGGAAATGCATCTTGCGAATGGCGAAGTAATGGAAGTTGAAGCATAATTCCGGCGTCACGTATTCATTCGGGGCCTGTTCATGCGGCAGCACGATGTTCAGCCCGATGGATTTGCCCCCTGCATCCTGCGCCCCGCGATTGCCCGCCTCCATCACGCCGGGACCGCCGCCGGTGATGATGACGTTTTCAAGTCCGCCGTTTTGCAGCGACGTTTCGGTCATCAGCCGGGCGAATTTGCGCGCCTCGTCGTAGTATTTCGACAAGTCGGCGAGGGTCTGCGTCCGCGCCGTGCCCTTTTGCGCCGGTTCGGGAATCCGCGCGCCGCCGAACAGCACGATGGTCGATACGATCCCCGCCGCGTCCATCGCCATTTGGGCCTTGAGAAGTTCAAGCTGCAGGCGCACCGGGCGCAGTTCTTCGTCACACAGAAAATCCGCGTCGACGAACGCAAGTCTGTAGGTCGGAGAGCGGGTCTGCGGCGTGTCGGGGATATGCCGCGCCGTCTCGCGGTCCTGCCCGGAATGGCGCATCGGATGGCGGCGGTTGTCGTCTTTCATCTGCGCGTCCTTTGTTGCGCCGTAAGCGCTATTGCGGATAGAACCCCGCGCAACGTCAACCGGGAGTGATCCGATGTCAAACGCCGCCCTAGAGAAATCCATCGACGCGGCGTGGGAGACGCGCGACCAGATCAGTCCTGCGACCAAGGGCGAGGTGCGCGACGCCATTGAGGCGACGCTGGCTGCGCTGGACAGTGGCGACCTGCGGGTTGCGGAAAAGCGCGGCAATGACTGGCATGTCAACCAATGGGCCAAGAAGGCGGTGCTGTTGTCGTTCCGCCTGAACGACATGGCCGAGATTTCGGGCAGCAATGGCGGGTCGCACTGGTGGGACAAGGTGCCGAGCAAGTTTCAGGGCTGGACCGCCGCCGACTGGCGCAAGGCGGGTTTTCGCGCGGTGCCCGGCAGCATCGTCCGCCGATCGGCCTTCATCGGCAAGAACGTCGTGCTGATGCCGTCGTTCGTCAACGTCGGGGCCTATGTCGACGAGGGGTCGATGGTCGACGGCTGGGCCACTGTCGGGTCGTGCGCCCAGATCGGCAAGAACGTCCACCTGTCGGGCGGTGTCGGCATCGGCGGCGTGCTGGAACCGATGCAGGCAGGGCCGACCATTATCGAGGATAATTGTTTCATCGGGGCGCGGTCCGAGGTCGTCGAGGGCTGTATCGTTCGCGAAGGGTCGGTGCTGGGCATGGGCGTGTTCATCGGCCAGTCGACCAAGATCGTGGATCGCGAGACCGGTCATGTCATGTATGGCGAGGTGCCTGCGGGGTCGGTCGTGGTCGCGGGCTCCATGCCGAGCAAGAACGACATCAGCCTTTACTGCGCGGTGATCGTCAAGCGGGTGGATGCGCGGACCCGGTCAAAGACCAGCATCAACGAGTTGCTGCGGGATTGACCTGCCGAACGTTGCCGTGATTTGGATGCGTTGGAAACAGGGTTTACCTGCCC
Organism: Rhodobacterales bacterium; assembly: GCA_038251315.1. Taxonomy (GTDB): domain Bacteria; phylum Pseudomonadota; class Alphaproteobacteria; order Rhodobacterales; family Rhodobacteraceae; genus JBBKXP01. The sequence goes on from JBBSBK010000054.1 coordinate 20,107, forward strand.
CATGCCCTGGCAGGATCAGCTCAGGCGGCGGCAGCCGCGCTGCTGTTGCTTGCCGGTTTGGGAGTGCGGCGTGGATCTACGTCCGAAACGGCTAAAATGACATACGATGGAGCATTTTGATCGCCGCTTTTTCACCGGGACGGTCATTTTCCTGAATATTGCCGGAACCTAGTCCCAGTGCGGCGCGTTAACATCTGACGTAAACAAAAGGATGAATCTTATGACCGGACTTGGCTGGATTGCCGCAATCATCATCGGCGGCATCGCCGGATGGCTTGCAGAACAGTTTATGAAATCAAACATGGGCTTGCTGATGAACATCGTTTTGGGGATCATCGGTGCGGTGGTGCTCAACTTTATTCTCTTCGCCATTACCGGCGGGACGCTGGGCGGCTGGATCGGCCAGCTTGTCGTCGGTTTCATCGGGGCCTGCATCCTCATCTGGGCTGCCCGGATGATCCGCGGTCGGACCTGAACGACAAGAAGGGAGAACGACCATGGGCATAGGACTTATTGGCGCGATCATCGTTGGCGGACTGGCGGGCTGGATCGCCAGCATGATCATGAAGGTCGATACGGGCCTTCTGACCAACATCATCCTTGGGATCGTCGGGGCGGTTCTGCTGAACCTCGTCCTGAGCATATTCGGCATCTACGCCGCGGATGCATGGATCCCGCAACTGATCGTCGGTCTGGTCGGGGCCTGTATCCTGATCTGGGGCTGGCGGCGCGTCAGGACTTGACCGTCAGGCATCGATCATCATGCCGACGACGATCAGCACCTGATAGTCCTGCTTGCTGCATCCGGTGACGGACGGCATCGCAACCTCGGGTGTCAGGGGAAACACGTTCAGGTTGGTATCCTGCGGATTGCAGGTCGCCCCGTCGGTCGGCATATAGACGGCGGCGCGACAGCGCAGGTGCGTCACATCATAGATACTAGCTGCGTCCGCCAGCGCCCATGACTGGTTGCCTGCCGCGTCCGGGGCGTTGACAGTCAGGACCGACGTCACATCGCGCCCGCCTGTCACGACGTAGCGGCCAGCGGCCAGCGGGAACGACGGGGCCTCCATCATCAGCCCGTGTTCTTCGAGCCACCACGCGCCTGCGTCGAACTGCCAGCCGTCGGGCGCGACGCCGCTGTTGCCGATCAATTCGTCAAAGCGGCGGATCGGCACACCGCGCGGGCCGGGATCGACGGCCCAGAACCCCCATGTCGCTGCGTCCGCGCCCGAGGTCGCCGCCTTGTCGCCAAGGGCGGCGATGTATTGGGTCGGGCCGCGTTGGAATGTCAGCGCCCGGGCCGGGCCGACGGCGCCGACGAATGCGGCAGACAAGCCTAGGCCGATAGCGTGGCGACGGGTGGGCATGGCGTTTCCTTTCGTGGGACTTTCGCAGTTGACCATAGGGCAAATGGCCGGTCCGGCAATCCTTGCGCAACATTGTGAGGTGGAACCCATTTTCCCCGACCCGGTTGGACCAGAGGCCACGACAGGACAGCCAAGATGCAGCCACCCCCGGTTCCTTTCGATCTGATGCGGATGTTCCTGGGCGATGCGCCGCCGCTGTTCCTGCTGGAAATCCTGTTCCGCACCTGCGTTATCTATATCTACGCGCTCGCCCTGTTGCGCTGGGTCGGCAGCCGGGGCATCGCGCAACTGTCGGTCGTCGAATTCCTGCTGGTCATCGCGTTGGGGTCGGCAGTGGGCGATTCCATGTTCTACCCGACGGTGCCGCTGCTTCACGCGATGCTGGTCATCACAGCGGTCGTTTTGATCAACAAGGGGCTGGATCTGGCGGTGGTGCGGTTCGACCGGGCCAAGATCATGCTGGACGGCAAACCGGCGCAGGTAGTCGACGGCGGGCGTTTGCTGCATGACACGCTTGGAGCGAGCAGCATGGGCAGCGCCGAACTGATGGAATTACTGCGCACGAACGGCGTGCGAAATCTGGGCGAGGTCGAACTTGCCTACCGCGAACCCGGTGGAAAGCTGAGTGTGTTTTGTTATGACACCGCGCGCCCCGGTCTCGCCATCGTTCCGCCGCCTGCGATCGTGCCAGCCCCGGTGCTGGACGCGCCCCGCGCCTGCGACCGGGTTTGCTGCGTCTCCTGTGGCGCGGTCGAGGACGGGGCCGACCTGCCGGACGATATGGCCTGCCGCTATTGCGACGGCACGACGTGGACCAACCCAACCAACCCCTGATGCGACTGGCAGTCGCGCAGTGAACCCCCTAAAAGGGGCTATGACCGATCCCGCCAAACCTGCCAAAGTCAAGAAACCAAGCCGCCAGCAGGTCTATACCCTGCTGGTCGAGGTCGGGCGCAAGGCGGGCGACGGGCTGCCCGACGGGGCGACCGGGGCGGCCCTGATGATCTACGCCAGCGGCGTGGACGAGGCCGAGGCGGTGCGCGAGACCGTTGCGATCCTGAAACAGGCCGACATGAATCCGCTGGACGTCAGCGGCTACGGCACGCTGGATGAACGGCAGGCCGACGGCCACGACATTGACGCCGACGAACTGGCCCTGATGCAACAGGCGCTGGACGACAACAGCGTGATCGTGGCGCAGATGACGCCGTTTTTTGACGACTGAAACGCTAGAGCGTGTCGCGCGGATTGAGATTCAGGATTGAACTAACCCGCTGACGCGGGAGAGGCGTTAGTATTGGCCGGAATGGCCTCCTGATGAGAAGGTTTGGTTGCTCGACCAACCCTCAACCAGGAGACCACCCCATGACTAATGCCACGGCAGCGGTGAGC
>JBBSBK010000055.1:0-22854 GCA_038251315.1 Rhodobacterales bacterium
AGATGACAGCCCGTTCAAGCAAAGGGCGATTTGCGGCAACACGGTCATACCCCAGCGCCGAAAGGTCAAGGCTGCGGTAGTGTCCATAGCACACCAGTTCGGCGATTCCCCGCCCCATCGCAGGCGATTGCTGCAAACCGTGGCCGGAAAACCCATTGCAGAACAGGAAATTGGCGACCTCGGGATGGGGTCCGATCACGGCGTTCTGGTCCAGGGTGTTATAGGCATAATGGCCGACCCAACTGTTGATGACCTTGACCTGTTCGAACGCAGGCACGCGGGTGGCGATGGCGGGCCAGACTTTTTCCTCCCAGACGTCATGATCCATCGCGAAATCGTCGAAATCCGCCGCCGGGTCGTCGTCGGGCGGGCAGCCTGTCATGTAATAACGACCGTCGGTGCGCATATGGACGCCCGACGGGTCGATGGTCAGCGGCAGATCGCGGTCAAGCCGATGTGCGGCGTCAAAGATGAATGTGAACCGCCGCCGCGGCTCGACCGGGATGTGCAGTCCGGCCATCTGTGCGGTGACATTGGCGCGGGGGCCAGAGGCGTTGACGATGATCCCGGCTCTGATTTCGGTGCCATCCGCCAACGTGACGCCTGTCACGCGGTCGCCTTCGCGGTCGATACCCGTCACCGTGGCGGTGACATATTCCACCCCTTGCACCCGCGCCTTTTTGCGAAACCAGTCAAAGATGGTGCCGCCGTCGAAATAGCCTTCGTTCAGCGGATTGTGCGACCCGAGGATGATGCCGTCGAGGTTATAGAACGGCCACTTTTCGGCGATCTGGTCGGGAGTGAGAATCTGCGTCCCGGCACCCAGACTCGATTGCAGCTTCTGGTTGTCGATCAGGACGTCGGCAAAATCCTGTGTGTCAGCGAGATACAGATAGCCGAAATCATGCAGCCGGATATCGGGCGCGGCGGGGTCGCGCATGAACCCCTTGAACCCTTTGATGAATTCGACGCCGAACTGGCTGACCCTGATGTTCACCTCGGTCCCGAATTGCTGGCGGATGCAGGAGTTCGTGTGGCTGGTCGACGCGGTCTGATAGGTCATGTCTCGTTCGACGACCAGTATCCGCCCGGTGAAATCAGGGTTCCGCGACAGCCAGAACGCGGCCGACGATCCCATGATCGCACCGCCGATGATGACGACGTCGTAGTTCGTGTGGATGGGCATCGGGGTGGTCCTGCGCAGATGGTCGGGAAAAGGCTAGTCAATCGGTCTCAAGAAGAAAAGACGCCCAACAATCGTTCAACCAAGCCCGGTTGTCTTGTCGGTCTCCAGATAGACGAACCCGCGCGCGGGCAGCGTCAGTGTCGCGCCGTCGATTCTGACCGCCTGTGGTCCGATCGGTTTTGCCTTGCCCTTGATCGTCACCGCGTGGGGGTGATCGGACAGGTTGAACACCGCCGTCATATCGCCCCCCGTGTGGCTGCGCACGATGCCCAGCAGCGGGTCGGGCAGGTCCAGAAACGTGGTTTCACCCAGCCGCAGCGCATCTTGCGCCCGCCGGAACGCCAGCGTCTCGCGATAGCTGTGCAGCACGGAATCGTTGGCGGCCTCTTGGGTCGCCACCGCACGCGCGGCCTGCGGCGGTTTGATCGGCAGCCAGGGCGTACCGGTCGTGAACCCGGCATTGGGCTGGTCTGCATCCCAGACCATCGGCGTGCGGCAGCCATCGCGCCCCTTGTAGTCGGGCCAGAATGCGATGTTGGCGGTGTCCTGCAATTCCTCGAACAGGATGTCGGTCTGGGTCTGCCCGACCTCTTCACCCTGATAGATGCCAAGGGTCCCCGGAAAACTGCACAGCAGCGCGATGGCCTGTTTGGCGACGGCATCGGGGTCGCCGCCCTTGGCAGTCCAGCGGGTCACATGGCGTTCGACGTCATGGTTCGAAAACGACCAGCAGGGCCAGCCGTCAGGGGCGACCTTCAGAAACGTCTCGATACACGACCGGAAATGTTTGGGTGTGTAATCCTGGCTCAGCATGGCGAACGAATAGGCCATGTGCAGATGTGCGTCGCCCGACGTATATTCGCCCATGATTTCGACCTGCCGGGTGCCCGCCTCGCCGACCTCTCCCACCATCATTCGGGCGTCGTATTGGTCGGTCAGTGTGCGGAACCGGGCCAGGATGTTCAGATTTTCGGGCTGGGTCTTGGAAAAAAGGTGCATCTGGGCATCGTAGGGATTGCCGGGGAAGGTGGTCCAGTCGGCGGCGGGATTGTTCTGCAGGCTGGCGTCGTTGACGTAATAATTCACCGTGTCGAGGCGGAAACCGTCCACCCCCCGGTCCAGCCAGAACCGCATCGCGTCAAGCAGGGCATCGACGACTGCGGGACAATGAAAGTTGATGTCGGGCTGTTCGCTTAAAAAGTTATGCATATAGTATTGCCGACGGCGCGGGTCGAACGTCCACGCCGGCCCGCCGAAAATCGACAGCCAGTTGTTGGGCGGGCTGCCGTCATCCTGCGGGTCGGCCCAGACGTACCAGTCGGCTTTGGCGTTGCGGCGATCGGCCCGGCTTTCAATGAACCAAGGGTGTTGATCGGACGAATGTGACAGCACCTGGTCGATAATGACCTTGAGGCCAAGGTCATGCGCCTTGGCGATCAGGGCATCGAACCCGGCGATGTCGCCATAGATGGCGCTGACCCCGGTGTAGTCGCTTACGTCATAGCCCATGTCGCGGTCGGGCGAGGTAAAGAACGGCGACAGCCAGATCGCATCGACGCCCAGCGACGCCACATGATCCAGCCGCCGCACGATGCCAGCAAGGTCGCCCATGCCGTTGCCATAGCTGTCCTGAAACGACCGGGGATAGATCTGGTAAATCACCGCATCCCGCCACCATTCACGCATGCCGCTGCCCCTTTTGCTGCCGATTCCCTGCTTCTAGCAACAATGCTGCGGGCCTGAAACCGCTGGCTTTGGGTAGGTCAGTCGACCCGCAGATCGGCGATCACCGGGTAATGGTCGGTCGGCCATTCGCCGTCGAATTTCCGACGCAACACCACCGGTGCACCGACCGGCGCAAGCGCCCCGGCCAGCCCGATATGGTCGATGGCACCGAACAGATTGATCCCCCGATTGAAATGATAGGTCGATCCTTGAACCGTTAAAAAGGTCAGGCCCGCAGTTGCAAGAATATTGTGCGTTTGCGACCCGCTCCGGGCGTTCAGATCGCCAAGCAAGACGACCTGTTCCCCCGCTGCGACCCACGGCGCGATCCGACGCACGACCAATTCAGCCGATAGCTGGCGGTTGGATCTGCTGGAGTATTCGAAATGGACGTTGACCACCGTCACTTGCTTGCCGGTCACCCGGTCGGACAGCCGCGCCCAAGACGCGAACGCCGGGTACGACCCGTTGAACGTGCGCGAATAGATCACATCCGGCGTGTCCGAGAAAAAGAACCAGCCCTGATCGGTAAGGCTCAGGCGGTCGCGCCGATACAGGATCGGCTGGGTCGACGGAAATTCGCGGAAATCGCCGACGGCGGCGGCAGCGTAACCGGGGTTCTGCGCCAGCAGATAGTCGAGCGTCAGATTGGTGCTGCCATCGTCACCCCGCGCGAAACTCTCCATCTCCTGAAACCCGATGACATCAGCATCGACCGTCTTGAAGGCCGCGTCCATCGGCCTCTTGCGCCGGTCCCAATCGCCGACTGACCACGCGCCCGTCGTTTCGTTCAGGTTGATGTAATGCACGTTGTAGGTCGCCACACGCAGCGCGTCGCCCATGCGGGGCGGCAGGCTTGTCTGCTGCGGGCTGCACGCGACCAGTGCGGCGGCGGTCAGGGCGGCCAGCAGGCCAAATGCGATGAGCGTGCGTTTCATTGATCGCTTGCGAGAACCTGAAGGCAATCCCTCATGCCCGCGCCCGCGCCGCCCCCTGTTCGATCGCCTCGCGCAGCTTGCGCTCCAGCGCCTCGCGCTTGGCCTCGGAGTGGTATTTCAGCCCGAACATATCCTTGACGTAGAACGCATCAACGACCTGTTCACCGTAGGTCGCGATGACCGCGCTGGCGATATAGACGTGGGCAGCGGCCAGTGTGCGCGTCAGGTCATACAGCAACCCCGGCCGATCGCGCGTGTCGACCTCGATGATCGTATAAATCTCGGAGCCCTCGTTGTCGAACGTGATCGAGGTTGGCACCCGGAACGCCCGCTCGCGTTTCTTGAGCTTGTCTTTGTCTTTCAGTGCTTCTCGCGCCACCACCTCGCCCTTCAGGGTGCGCAGGATCATCTGGCGCAGGCGGGGCAGGCGGGCTTCGTCAAACGGCGAACCGTCGTCGTCCTGCACCCAAAAGATCGCCGTCGCGAACCCGTCCTTGGACGTGTAGGTGCGCGCGTCGACGACGTTGGCCCCGGACAGGGCCAGCGCCCCGGTCATCCGCGAAAACAACCCCGGATGGTCGGCCATTGCAAAACAGGCGCGGGTCGCATCACGGTCGGGGTCGGGTTTGATGTCGATAGCGATTGAATCGGGGCCAAGGTTCCGCAGCAACCCGGCAAAGACGACGTGCGCCGCGTTAGGCAGGCCCTGCCAGTAGGGGCCATAGTGCCGCCCGGTTTCGGCGCGCAAATCCTTTGCGTCCCAAGCTGCCAGCGATTCGCGCAGCGCGCGTTTCGCCTCTGTCTCGCGGGTTTCGCGGTTCAGATCCTCCAGCCCCGTCTCCAGCGCCGATTTCGTCGCCTTGTACAGACCCCGGATCAGCATTGCCTTCCAGTTGTTCCAGACGTTCGGCCCGACGCCCCGTATGTCGCAAACCGTCATGACCGTCAGCAAATCCAGCCGTTCGACCGATTTCACCGCCTTGGCAAAGCCGCGCACGGTGCGCGGTTCGGCGATGTCGCGCTTTTGCGCGGTGTCCGACATCAGCAGGTGATAGCGGACCAGCCATTCGGCGGTTTCGGCATCCTTTTTCGACAGGCCCATGCGCGGGGCGACGCGGCGCACGATCTGTGCGCCCAGTACCGAATGATCCTCGGGCCGCCCCTTGCCCACGTCATGCAGCAGCAGCGCCAGATACAGAACCCGGCGGTTGATGCCGCGTTTCAGGATACCCGAGGCAACGGGCAGTTCCTCGATCAACTCGCCGCGCTCGATCCGGGCGAGGTGGCCGATGCACTGGATGATATGTTCGTCAACGGTGTACGAATGATACATGTTGAATTGCATCATCGCGACGACCGGGGCGAAATCGGGAATAAAGGCCCCCAATATCCCCAGCTCATTCATCCGGCGCAGCGCCCGTTCGGGGTTGCCGTGTTTCAGCACCGTGTCGAAAAACAGACGGCCTGCCTCGGGGTTGTCGCGCATGGAATCGTCGATCAGGTCCAGATTGGCCGCGAGAAGGCGCATCGCGTCGGGATGCAGCAGGGTGCCGGTGCGCAGGGCCTCTTCGAAGATGCGCAGCATGTTCAGGGGGTCGGACAGAAACGCCTTGGGGTCGGCGACGGTGATCCGGTTCTGCTTGATCGCATAAGGTGCCTTGGCGGTCTTTTTACGGGCCAGCAGACGCTGCAACATCGGTTCGGTCTTGGTATGGGTCGCCTCGAGTGCGGTCAGAAAAATCCGCGTCAACTCGCCCACACGGGTCGCGTGGCGGAAATAATCCTGCATGAAATGTTCGACCGCGCGTCGGCCTCCCTGATCGCGGTAGCGCAGTTTTTCGGCCACTTCGACCTGCATATCGAACGTCAGTTGGTCCATCGCCCGCCCCGTGAGAAGGTGCAGGGTGCAGCGCACTGACCACAGGAAATCTTCGGCCGTCTTGAAGGTGGCAAATTCGTCGGCGGTGTACACGCCAAGGCCGATCAGGGCGGTGCTGTCCTGCACCCCGTAAACGTATTTGCCGATCCAGAACAGCGATTGCAGATCGCGCAATCCGCCCTTGCCCTCTTTGACGTTCGGTTCGACCATATAGCGCTGGCCGCCTTGCTTGCGGTGCCGTTCGGTTCGCTCGGCAAGTTTTGCCTCAATGAAATCAGCCGTCGTGGATTTGAACAGGTCGGTCCACAGACGATCGCGCAGGATCGCGGCGAGGGCGGCATTGCCTGCCAGATAGCGCTGTTCGACAAGGGACGTTCGGATTGTGAAATCGTCGCGCGCCAGCCTGACGCAATCCTTGATCGTGCGGCAGGCGTGGCCGACCTTGAGCTTGAGATCCCACAGGATGTACAGCATCGACTCGATCAGGCTTTCGGCCCACGGGGTCGTTTTGTAGGGCATCAGGAACAACAGATCGACGTCGCTATAAAGGGCCATTTCGCCCCGGCCATAGCCGCCGATGGCGACAAGGGCGATGCGTTCGCCTTCGGTCGGGTTGGGGGCCGGGTGCAGGGCGGTCTGGGCGACGTGCAGCACGGCGATGACAACCTGATCGGTCAACCAGCTATAGGCGCGGGTGGTTGGCCGGGCGGCAAAGGGATCCGCCGCAAAGGCTGCGGCGATGGCATCCAGCCCGACGGCGCGGGCACGCCCGACAATCTGCACGGTGGCGGTGCGCACCGCCATGTGATCCGGGCAGGCGGCGATAGCCGCATCAAGTTCGGCCCGGACGGCGGCGATATCGAAAATCGCCGCCTCGGGGCAGATCAGGCCAGCCCCGGGCGGGCTGTATTCGGGCGCGCTGGTCGCGGGCCTAAAGGCCGGCGCGGCCAAAACTGCGGGGGGCTGGGTCAAGGACGACCACCTGATTGTTGCGGATCTGGGCCACAGCCAGACCCCGTTCGTTCATCCCGCTGGGTAACAAGCGGAAGATTCCGCTGGTACCCTGGAACCCCTGTGACTGGGTCAGAGCGGACCGCGACAGCGAATCGCGTCGGCCGGTCGATACCAGCGCACCGATCGCGGCGATGCCGTCATAGGCCAGCCCGGCCAACGGATGCGGCGCCGATCCGTAGCGGGCGCTGTAGCGGGATTCGAAACTGGCAGTGGTCTGCTGGTTGGGCAGGGCGAAAAGACCACCCTGCAGGCCCGGCAGGGCCAGCGCCTGCGGTACCGCGTTCCAGCGGGTCAGGCCGATATAGCGGACATTGGCGGGACTGACCCCGGCTGCCGGCAGGGCGCTGGCAAGGATCGGCAGATCGGAGTTGACCCCAGCGGTCAGGAATATGGCCTGCGCCCCGGATCCGTTGACGGCCGCGGCGATGCCTGGGGCGGCCGCCTGAATGCCCTGTTGGGTCAGCGGATAACTCTGGATGCCGGCGAGAGTACCGCCGTTGGCGCGGATCGCGCTGGCGATGGCGTCGCGCCCGAACGTCCCGGCGGTATCGTCGCCATGCACCACCATGATCTTGGCCAGGCCGTTGGCGACGCTGTATTGCACCAGCCTGCGGGCAGTCGAATCAAAGGTCTGGCCCAGAATGAAGACATTGCCGCCCGCGATCGTCGGGGTGTTTGAGAATGACAGCACGTTGATATCGCGCCCTGCGACGGCAACACCCGCAGCGGCGGTGGCGTCCGACCGCAGCGGGCCGAGGATGATCATCGCACCGTCATTGGCCGCCCGCGTCGCGGCATCTGCGGCCTGCGCCTGCGTCCCGCCGGTGTTGTAAACGCGAAGGTCGATACGCACCCCGTTCAGATCGGTAATCGCCAGCCGGGCGGCGTTTTCAAGGTTCTGGGCCAGGAAACTGTCGCCCGAATCGCCCGATCCGCCAGGAACCAGCAGGGCGACCTGCACCGGCGCGGAAGGGTCGATCACCGGGCCGCTGCCGCCGCCCACACCACCTGCGATCGGATCGCAGGCCGCCAGCCAGACCAACGACAGAAAGGCGAAAACGCGGGCAGCCGCCTTGCGGGCACTGAACAAACGGGCAAACATGGTAATCCTCACGTGGTTGCGCGGCGCAGGTGCGCCTTCGGGTCAATACTGCCATCATAGGGCGAGGGGCAAAAGGGTCTAGGGATGAATTTCAGGGGCGGGCCACTCTCTGCCGGTTTGTACTTCGTGGCGACGCCGATCGGGGCGGCGCGCGACATCACCCTGCGCGGTCTGGATATCCTTGCCACGGCTGATCTGATCGCCGCCGAGGATACAAGGACGGCACGCAAACTGATGGAAATTCATGGGGTCGCTCTGAACGGCCGTCAGGTTGTGGCCTATCACGACCACAGTGGTGACGGGGCGCGCGACCGTCTCGTGCGGGCCGTGCAGGACGGCCAATCGGTCGCCTACGTGTCCGAGGCCGGAACCCCTCTGGTCGCCGATCCGGGGTTTGAATTAGGGCAGGCGATGATCGGCGCAGGCTTGTCGGTGCTTTCGGCGCCGGGCGCCTCGGCGGTGTTGGCAGCGCTCACGGTATCGGGGCTGCCGACGGATCGGTTCATGTTCATCGGGTTCCTGCCGCCGGGCAAGACCCAGCGCGACACCGAAATCGCGACGCTGCGCGATCTGGCGTTTACCATGATCTTTTATGAGTCACCCAAGCGGCTCAAGGATATGTTAACAAGTCTGCGCGACATTCTGGGGGCTGACAGACAGGCTGTTGTCTGCCGCGAACTGACCAAACGCTTTGAAGAGGTGCGCCGTGGCACGTTGTCCGACCTACACGACCTGTTCGCCGACCGCCCGATCAAGGGTGAAATCGTTGTCCTTGTCGGGCGTGCCGGGGCTGTCGAAGTCGCCGATGCCGACATTGTCGCGGCGCTGCGCAGCGCCATGACAACGCTGCGCATCAAGGATGCGGCGACGCTGGTGGCCGGGGCGATGGGTCTGCCGCGCCGGCAAGTCTATCAGATCGCCCTGACGCTGGAGACGGGAAAATGATGCAGCTTGACCTCTTTGTGGATTACGCGCCGCGCCTTGCCGTGCAGTCTGCTACGCGCACCACCGACAGGCAAATGCGAGGTCGGGTCAATTATCTTTCAGGCCTGGCCGCCGAAGATATCGTTGCGCGCGACTATGCCCGCCGGGGCATGACCGAAATTGCCCGGCGCTGGCGCGGTACTGTCGGCGAAATCGACCTGATCTGTCGCAACGGCGATGACGTCGTCATCATCGAGATCAAGAAATCCGCGACGTTTGACCGCGCTGCGGCCCGGCTGTCGCGCCGCCAGATGGACCGCATCTATGCGACCGCGGCCGAATTCATCGGCAGCGAACCGCGCGGCCAGCTCACCGATGTGCGCCTGGATCTGGCGCTGGTCGATGCGGGGGCGGCCCTGCGGATCGTCGAAAATGCGTTCTGGGATGCCTGACCAGGGGGCGACGCGGACCATTGAACCGGCCCGGGACTTGCGCCATGTATCCGGCAGCCTGACCGATCGCCGGTCTGACCAAGGGATCACCCATGCCGCTGAACGTCGCCATCCAGATGGACCCGATCGGGCCGATCAACATCGACGCCGACAGCACGTTCCGCATTGCCGAAGAGGCGCAGGCGCGCGGTCATACGCTGTTCTACTACACTCCCGACCGCCTCGCCTATCAGGAGGGGAGGATCACTGCCCGTGGTTGGCCGCTTTCCGTACAGCGTCTCAAGGGCGATCATTTCCGGCTCGGGACCGAGACCGAGGTTGATCTGGCCACGTTCGATGTCGTCTGGCTGCGTCAGGATCCGCCATTCGACATGGGTTATATCACCACCACCCATCTGCTTGACCGGCTCGCCCCGACGACACTGGTCGTCAACGATCCGTTCTGGGTACGCAATTACCCCGAAAAACTGCTGGTCCTTGATTTCCCGGACCTGACGCCGCCCACCGCCATTGCCCGCGATCTGGCGACACTGCGCGCGTTTCGCGCCCGGCATGGCGATATCATCCTGAAACCGCTCTACGGTAACGGCGGCGCCGGCGTCTTCAAGTTGCACGCGGAAGACGGTAACCTTGCGTCGCTCCATGAAATGTTCACTGGCATCAATCGCGAACCGCTGATCGCACAGAAATTCCTCCCCGCTGTGACCAAGGGCGACAAGCGCGTCATACTGGTCGATGGCGAAGCTGTCGGCGCCATCAACCGTGTCCCGGCGCAGGGCGAAACACGGTCGAACATGCACGTTGGCGGCCGCGCCGAAAAGGCAGCACTGACACCGCGCGACCGCGAGATTTGCGCCCGTATCGGGCCGCTTTTGCGCGAAAAGGGGCAGATTTTCGTCGGCATCGACGTGATTGGTGACTGGTTGACCGAAATCAACGTTACCTCGCCCACCGGAATTCAGGAACTTGAGCGATTCGACGGGGTCAACATCGCCAAAAAGATATGGCTGGCGATCGAGGCGCGCAGGGCGATCTGATATGTCGCTGCGCCTGTCAGCCCTGATCTTTTGGCTGCGCCGGGTCGAGCGCCCTGCGATTGTCAGCATCACCGACCCCGGTGCGGCACGGCGCAGAATGGAACGCCAGGCTCGCTGGATGGCGCGTTTGCCACGCGGTACGCATGCGACACCGATCCACCTCGGCGGTGTTTCGGGGTTGCGGGTTACGCCACCCGCACCGTCGCGCCCCGGCACGATCCTGTATTTCCACGGCGGCGCCTATCTCTTCGGGTCGTCGCGCACCCATGCCGCGATGCTGGCGCGGATAACCGTCCGCACCGGGGTGACCGCGCTCCTGCCTGACTACCGCCTGGCCCCCGAACATCCGTTTCCTGCCGCCATCGACGATGCCGTTGACGCTTATCGAGCGTTGCTTGACACCGCGCCCGGCCCCATCATCCTGGGTGGCGACAGCGCTGGTGGCGGGTTGGTTCTGGCACTGCTTGCCAAAATCATCGCGCAGGACCTGCCGCAGCCGGTGCTGACGTTTGCCCTGTCACCCTGGACGGATCTGACCCTGTCGGGCGAAAGTCTGACGAGCAACGCCGGCCGGGATTCATTTCTTCCGGCGGAGCGTTTGCCGGAACTGCGCGACATCTACCTTGCCGGAAGCGACCCGAAAGACACCGCCGCATCGCCCTTGTTGGCCGATTTCAGGAGCGCGGCACCGGTCGCGATCTGGGTCGGCAGCACCGAAATCCTGCGCGACGATGCGCGCCGGATGGTGGCGCAACTTCGCGCACAGGGCGTGCAGGCCAGCCTGACCGAGGCACCGCGTCACCCGCATGTCTGGCCGATGTTCGCGCCTTTCCTGCCCGAGGCCAACAGCACCCTCGACGATATCGCAGCGCGGATCGGCGTCGCGCTCACTTAAACCTCGCGTGTCATCGCCAGCCGATAGCTGACTGCTTCGGCCACATGCGGCTGGCGTACCGCTGCGGACCCGTCTAGGTCGGCAATTGTGCGCGCCACCCGCAACACACGGTGATATCCCCGCGCCGACAGACCGAACCGTTGCGCCACCTTGATCAGCAGCGCCTTGCCTTCAGGGTCGGGTGTTGCGATTTCTTCCAGCAGGGCGCCTTCGGCATCCGCATTCAGCCGCGCCCCGTCAACGTCGGCGAACCGCGCCGTCTGCACGTCCCGCGCACCCTGCACCCGCGCCGCCACCTGCGCGGATGTATCGCCAGTAGCCGGCAGGTCGAGGTCGGTATAGGCCACCGGCGGCACTTCGACCCGCAGGTCGAACCGGTCCATCAGCGGCCCCGAAATCCGCCCCAGATAATCCTCGCCGCAGATGGGCACGCGGGCGCAGGCGCGGGCCGGATCGGCCAGATAGCCGCATTTGCAGGGGTTCGCGGCGGCGACCAGCATGAAACGGCAGGGATAACGCACGTGGGCATTGGCGCGGGCCACCACCACCTCGCCGGTTTCGATCGGCTGGCGCAGGGTTTCCAGCACGGTGCGCGGAAATTCGGGGAATTCGTCCATGAACAGCACGCCGTTATGCGCGAGCGAGATTTCGCCCGGTTTCGCGCCCCGCCCACCGCCGACGATGGCCGCCATCGACGCCGTATGGTGCGGTTCGCGGAACGGCCGCTGGCGGCTGATCCCGCCTTCGTCCAGCAGGCCCGACAGCGAATGGATCATCGAGGTTTCAAGTGCCTCGATCGGCGTCAATGGGGGCATGATCCCCGGAATCCGTGCCGCGAGCATGGATTTGCCCGATCCCGGCGATCCGACCATCAGCAGGTGATGCCGCCCTGCAGCGGCGATTTCGAGCGCCCGTTTGGCGCGTTCCTGGCCCTTGACGTCACGCAGGTCGCGCCCGACCGGGTCACGCGTCACCTCGCCGGGGACCGAGGGCGCAATGACCGATTGCCCGGTATAATGGCGCACGACGGCGGCCAGCGATCCCGCAGCGATCACCCGCGCCGACCCGACCCAGGCCGCTTCCGGACCACAGGCGCGCGGACAAAGCAGGGTGCGGTCATGTTCCGCCGCCGCCATGGCCGCCGGCAGGGCACCGATGACGGGCACCAACGTGCCGTCCAGCGACAATTCGCCGAGCGCGACCGTCTGCGCCACATCGTCGTGCGGCAGGATTTCCAGCGCGGCGAGCAGGGCCAAGGCGATGGGCAGGTCAAAATGCGACCCTTCTTTCGGCAGGTCGGCGGGCGACAGGTTGACCGTGATCCGCTTGCTGGGCAGCGCGATCGCCATGGCGTTCAGCGCCGCGCGGACCCGTTCACGGGCCTCGCTGACCGCCTTGTCGGGCAGGCCGACGATGGCAAAGGCAGGCAGGCCGGGGCTGATGGCACATTGCACCTCGACCAGCCGCGCCTCGACCCCTTCAAAGGCCACCGTGTAGGCCAGCGCCGACATGCAATTCCTTCCCGCCCCACGTTCAGACATGGTTAATGGTGCAGAGGTTTAAGGAAGGTTAACGCGGCTCAAGCAGCGCCATGAATTGCGGCCACGCGGCGGGGTCGGCGACGGTCTTGTCGCGGCAGAATGCGTTGCAGAAGCCAAACACGCGGCCCCCGGTTTCAAGGAAATGCGTCACCGGGTCGCCCGAATAGGGGCAGGCGGCGTTTTCGGACGGGCCGCTGTCGACGGCGCGGGCCGCAATCGGGGTCGGGCCGGGCCACGAACAGGTCCTGTAGTCGCGGTCGTAAATCGGCTGATCCGGCAGATCGACCATGCCCATCGCCCGCCATTTCCGAAACGACGGATGCGCCAGATGAGCTGTGACATAAGCCGCTCCGGAGTCGGACATCGGCAGGTTATATCCGGCGATCCGCCCGGCGACCGGGGCAAAGAATGCATCGGCAGCCGAATAGTCGCCGCAGAGCCACGGCCCCGTGCCGCCAGTCTGTTCCCGCGCCCAGGCCCAGATCAGATCAAGCCGCGCGAGGTCGGCCAACACAGCGTCGGGCGGGGCGCAGTCGGTGTAGGACACCCGCAGGTTCATCGGGCAATGGCTGCGCAACGCACCGAACCCGGCGTGCATTTCTGCCGCGAGAACTCGCGCGATCGCTCGCGCCTTGGGGTCAGTCGGCCAGATCCCGGCGCCCGCATCGCGCGATGCCAGTTCTTCGGCAATGGCGAGGCTTTCCGATACCACCACCCCATCGGGCGTGCGCATCGTCGGGGCGGTCCGGGCCGGGGCGAAATCGCGCAGCATGATCGCCAGTTCGTCGGAATAAAGCCGCGCCAGCCGCGTCTTGACCGGAATCCCGAAGGCATCGAACAGCAGCCAGCCGCGCAGCGACCAGCTTGAATAGGCGCGATCGCCGATGACGAGGGTGTAGGTCATGTCAGTCTCCCGCAGGGTTGCCATTGCATAAGGCGGCTGAGCGGCGCCGGAAAATGCCGATTTGTCGGTGCGTCCATCACGGACGATGATTGACCAAAGTGATGTGCGGCGTGTCACCCAGAACAAGGGATGTGACCGACAGCGGGTCGATCTTTTGGGCAAAGGCCGCGGTCGCGCTGATCCTGCGCGCCCGCTGGACCTGGCACAGTATAGCGCCGAAATGCGCCACAACGATCAGGTCCGCATGGCCCTGTGCCAACCGGTCCACCGCTGCGCCGACGCGGGCCGACAGCGCATTCCAGCTTTCACCGCCGGGCGGTGCGGTGTCGCCCGGCGTGTCCCAAAAGGCGCGGATGGCGGCGGCGTCTGACGTTTCGACCGCAGCAAAAGTCTGCAACTCCCACGCGCCAAAGTGGATTTCGCGCAGATCCGGCTGATTCGGCAGGCGCAGTCGTTCGCCAGCAATCGCATCCGCCGTGGCGATGGCGCGACCAAGGTCGGACGACACCACCGCGCCATCCGGCAAATAGGCCGACAGCCGGGCAAGGGCCGGAAGGTCGGTCAGGTCGGCTGGAATATCCGACCAGCCGACCATGCCTTTCGCATGCGTCGGCCCGTGCCGCACGAACCAGAGCCGGGTCAAGGCATCTGCCCCTTCAGGACCAGTGGCAGGCCCGCTATCACCATGACGACCAGCCCCGCCTGTGCGGCAATGCGCTGATTCAGCCCGCCCTGCGCTGTCCGGAACTGGCGCGACAGGACGTTGTCCGGCACGATCCCCAACCCGACCTCGTTGGACACCACGACGACGGGGGCGGGGCAGGCGGAAACCGCAGTGCAGATATCATCGACGGCGGCATCGAGGTCATGTTCGGCCAGCAAATGATTGGTCAGCCAAAGGCTGGCGCAATCGATCAGCACGATCTCGCCAGCGGTCATGGTGGCCAGCGCCGCAGCCATATCCAGCGGTTCCTCGACCGTGCGCCAGTCAGGGCCACGCTGAGCGCGATGCCGCGCGATCTTGGTTTCCATTTCGAAATCATAGGCTTGCGCCGTGGCAACATAGACGCGGGGGCGTCCTGTGGCAGTGACCAGTGTCTCGGCAAAGGCGGATTTGCCCGAGTTCGCCCCACCTAGGACGAGGCTGAGAAAAGGCAAGGGCATGAAAGTGATCCGATCGCGTTACCGATCCGTAAACAAGGCCATGGAACCGAAAATAGCAAGCCGCGTTGGACTTCGAGGGGGTATGACCCATGGCACTTGACGCAATCGCAGACCGCACCCACACCCGCCGCGCCATGAAGGCCGAGCTTTTGGATGCCGAGACCGAACTGGCCCTGGCATTCGCATGGCGCGATCAGCGTGACGAGGCGGCGCTGCACCGGCTCATCACCGCATACATGCGGCTGGCGATTTCGATGGCCGGGAAATATCGCCGCTACGGCGTCCCGATGAACGACCTTATTCAAGAGGCGTCACTGGGCTTGATGAAGGCCGCCGAAAAGTTCGACCCCGATCGGGGCCTGCGGTTTTCGACCTATGCAGTCTGGTGGATCAAGGCGTCGATCCAGGATCACGTCATGCGCAACTGGTCGATGGTGCGCACTGGCACGACGTCGTCGCAAAAGTCGCTGTTCTTCAACATGAAGCGGGTCAAGGCCCGGATCGAGCGCGAGGCCGAAGCTGCCGGCGAAACCCTCGCCGGGCATATTCTGACGGAACGGATCGCCGCCGAACTGGGCGTGCCGCTGAACGATGTGGTGATGATGGAAGGCCGTCTGGGCGGGTCCGATCATTCGCTGAACGCCACGCAGACCAGCGACGAGGATGGGCGCGAATGGATCGACGCGCTTGAGGACGACGGGGCGCAGGCGGCCGAGATCGTCCAGAACAGCCACGACACCGCGACCCTGCGGCAGTGGTTGATGATGGCGATGTCGCAATTGAACGACCGCGAGCGGCTGATCGTACGCGAACGCAAGCTGCGCGACGATCCCCGCACGCTGGAAAGTCTCGGCGACGAGTTGGGCTTGTCCAAGGAACGTGTCCGCCAGCTCGAGGCCGCCGCGTTTACCAAGCTGCGCCGCACATTGGAAACCAGGGCCCCGGAAGTGCGCGCGTTGCTCTAGCGGCGCATTGTCCTTACCCTGGCTTGCCCTTAGTGTCGCCCCTGTCAATCGGGGGCGGCGATGCTGGCAGGCAAACATATCCTACTGATCGTTGGTGGCGGCATCGCGGCTTACAAATCGCTTGACCTGATCCGTCGGTTGCGGGAACGCGGCTGTGCAGTGACCCCCGTACTGACCCGCGCCGCCATGGAATTCGTGACCCCGCTCAGCGTCTCGGCCCTTGCCGGGGTCAAGATCTATAGCGACCTGTTCAACCTGACCGACGAGGCCGAGATGGGCCATATCGAATTGTCCCGCGCCGCCGACCTGATCGTCGTCGCCCCTGCAACCGCCGATCTGATGGCGAAAATGGCGGGCGGCCATGCCGACGATCTGGCCTCGACCGTGCTGCTGGCGACCGATAAACGGGTGCTGGTCGCGCCCTCGATGAATGTGCGGATGTGGCTGCATCCCGCGACCCAGCGCAATCTGTCGGTGCTGGCGGGCGACGGCATCCTGCGCGTCGGCCCGACCGAGGGCGACATGGCCTGCGGCGAATACGGCCCCGGTCGGATGGCCGAACCGCTCGAGATCGTCGAGGCGGCGGAGGCGGTCCTTGGCGACGGTCCGCTGAAAGGCGTCCGGGTGCTGGTCACGTCCGGCCCGACGCACGAACCAATCGACCCGGTGCGCTATATTGCCAACCGGTCCTCTGGCGCGCAGGGTACGGCGATTGCCGCCGCCTTGGCCGGGTTGGGGGCCGACGTCACCTTTGTCACCGGCCCGGCGGAGGTGCCGCCACCCTTGGGCGTTCGTGTTGTGCGGGTGCAGACGGCGGCGGAAATGCTGACGGCGGTTGACGGTCTGGAATCTGTTGATATTGCCGTCTTCGCGGCTGCGGTTGCCGATTGGCGGGTGGCAAACGCATCGGATGGCAAGATCAAGAAGGAGGGCATGACGCTGCCCGACCTGACCCTGACCGAGAACCCGGACATTCTGGCAAGCGTCGGGCAACGGAAAGAGGGCCGCCCGAAACTGGTCATCGGCTTTGCTGCCGAAACCGATGACGTTGTCGCCCATGCCACCGCCAAACGTACCCGCAAAGGCTGCGACTGGATCCTCGCCAACGATGTGTCGCCTGTCACCGGGATCATGGGCGGTACCGAAAATGCGGTGACGCTGGTCACGGGCGAAGGCGCCGAGTCATGGCCGCGGATGTCCAAGGTCGCCGTGGCGCAGCGGCTGGCGGCGCGGATTGTGCTGGCCTTGGGGAAAGAACATTGATGCCTCCGGCGGGAGTATTTCTGGCCAACAGAAGGGGCGGACGATGATCGGGCCGCGAGTAGCAATGGAACGGGTCGGCGGCGCGGACCCTGACGTGTCTTTGCCCGCCTATCAGACCGCCGGTGCGGCGGGGGCGGATGTCTGCGCCAACTTTCCGGAAGGTCAGCGTCAAGGGATCATGCTGGCTCCGGGCGCGCGGGCGCTGGTGCCGACCGGTCTGCGGCTGGCGATCCCCGGCGGGTTCGAGGTGCAGGTCAGGCCGCGTTCGGGGCTGGCCCTGACGCACGGAATAACCCTCCCCAACGCCCCGGGCACGATCGACGCCGATTATCGGGGTGAATTGGGCGTCATCATGCTGAACGCCGGGTCCGAACCGTTTCACATCGCGCATGGGATGCGCATTGCGCAACTGGTTGTCGCGCCGGTCGTTCGGGCCAGCTTTGCACTAGGCGCGGTCGGTGCGACGCCCCGCGGCGCAGGCGGTTTCGGGTCGACCGGCCGATGATTCTGGTCGCTGTCATGGCCGCTGTCCTTTGGGGGACCGGCATGGCGATGGGTGCGCCGCAGCGGGCGCGCTGGGTGATGATCGGGATTTTGCTGGCGGGCGTCATGCTGGCGCAGTTGACCCTGCCGGACGGGCATCCGCTGCGTGCCGCAACAGGCGGCGATGTGCGCCTCTGGGTCCTGCTGATCGGGTTCGCAGCGCTGTTCTGGGCCTACCGGGGCGGATTGCGCCTGTTGCGACGCCGGGCTGTGGAGGCCGCGCCGGAATCGTCAGCCACGTTCAGCGACACCGAACTGAACCGTTACGCCCGGCATATGATCCTGCGCGAAATCGGCGGGCCGGGGCAGAAAAAGCTGAAAGCGGCGCGGGTGCTGGTCGTCGGGGCCGGGGGCCTTGGGTCGCCCGCGCTGCTTTATCTGGCAGCGGCCGGAGTCGGCACCATCGGGGTGATCGACGACGATGTGGTCGATGGGTCGAACATGCAACGCCAGATCATCCACCGCGACGACACCATCGGCAGCCCCAAGGTGCAGTCGGCGGTCGATGCCATGCGCGCGCTGAACCCGTTTGTCACGCTCCGTCCCTACAACCGCCGCCTGACCCCGGACATCGCCACCGACTTGATCGCCGATTACGATCTGGTGCTGGACGGCTGCGACAACTTTGCCACCCGTTATCTGGTCAACGCCGTTTGTGTTGCGGCGGGCAAGCCGTTGATTTCGGGCGCTCTGACCCAGTGGGAAGGTCAGATCAGCCTGCTTGATCCCGCGCAAGGGACGCCGTGCTATCAGTGCATCTTCCCCGAGGCCCCCGCCGAAGGGCTGGCCCCCACCTGCGCCGAGGCCGGGGTCGTCGGCCCGCTGCCTGGCGTCCTCGGCGCGATGATGGCACTCGAGGCGATCAAGGCAATCACCGGGGCGGGGCAGGTGCTGGGCGGGCGGATGTTGATCTATGACGGGCTTTATGGCGAAACGCGTACCCTGACGCTGAACCGGCGGGATGATTGCCCGGTCTGCGGCAAGGCACTCTTGCCAACGCCGGAACCTGCGCCATAGTTGGCGCCAGTCCAACCTGAGGGGAAAAATCATGAAACTGCTTGCTTCGCTGACTGTTGCCGCCAGTCTTTTTGCTACCGGCATTCTGGCTGAAAGCCATATGCCCAACCTTGATGGGCGTGAAATCACCGTGGTCACTGAAAACGCCTATCCGCCGTTGCAGTTCGTCGACGGGTCGGGCAACGCGGTCGGCTGGGAATATGATGCGATGGCCGAGATTGCCAAACGGCTGAACATGACCGTGACCTACGAAAATATCAGTTGGGATGCGATGATACCCGCTGTGTCCGAAGGCCAGTTCGATTTGGGTATGACCGGCATCACGATCCGCGACGACCGCGCCGAAGTGGTCGACTTTTCTGACAGTTACATGACCTCGCAAATGGTCATGCTGGTGCGCGGCGACGAAGAGCGGTTCAGTGACGCCGCCAGCTTTGCCGCCGATGCCGACCTGCTGATGGCCGCCCAGCCCGGCACGACCCCGTTCTATGTCGGGGTCTACGAGGTGCTGGACGGCGACGAAGCGAACCCGCGTATCATCAAGTTCGAAACCTTTGGTGCCGGGGTCGAGGCCCTGCGCAATGGTGACGTCGATCTGGTGTTGACCGACGGGACCGCGGGGAACGGCTATGTCGCGGCCAGCGATGGCGCGTTGAAGATCGTCGGTGAAAAGCTGGGGACCGAGGATTTCGGGTTCATTTTCCCCAAAGGCTCGGACCTTGTCGCGCCGATCAATGCGGCGATTGCCGACATGGCCGCCGATGGCACGATCGACGCGTTGAATACCAAGTGGTTCCTTGACTATAAGCTGGGCGAATAGGACCGAAGGGGCCGCCGTAATCGCGGCCCCGCTTGCCTGATGCTCCAGTCCCAACCCGACAAGGATTTCCCGTGGTGGCTGGTCGTGGCCGCTGCGATCCTTGGCTATATGCTGTGGCGCGTTGTTGCGGATGATCTGTATTATCAGGTGCTGCTGACCCTGACCAAGGGCGTCGAGATCACGGTTTTCGTCACCCTTGTCAGTTTCACGATGGCCTGCGGTATCGGGTTGCTGCTGGCCGTCGCGTCGCTGTCGCGGTTCATCGTCCTGCGCCAGTGTGCGCGGTTTTACATCGAGATCGTGCGCGGTGTACCGATCATCGTGCTGCTGCTTTATGTGGCTTTCGTCATGTCGCCGGCGCTGGTCGCGGGGTATAACTGGCTGCGCGAGGGGCTGGGGTTCGACCCGATCCGGGCGCGTGATTTTACCCTGATGTGGCGGGCGATCATCGCCCTGACGGTGGGCTATTCGGCGTTCATCGCCGAGGTGTTCCGCGCCGGATTGCAAAGCATCGAGCGGGGTCAGATCGAAGCGGCCGAGGCGCTGGGCCTGCGCCCCTTGCACCGGTTTCGTCATATCGTGTTTCCGCAGGCGTTCCGCCGGATCCTGCCCCCTTTGGGCAATGATTTCGTGGCGATGGTCAAGGATTCGTCGCTGGTGTCCGTGCTGGGGGTCAGCGACGTGACCCAACTGGGCAAGATCACGGCGGCGGGTAATTTCAGGTATTTCGAAACCTATAATGTGGTCGCCCTGATCTATCTCATTATGACGATATCGCTGTCACTAGCCTTGCGCCGGCTGGAACACCGTCTGCGCCAGCGGCAGGGCTAAGGCTGGTTATTTGCCACCCTGACGCTTAGGTAACCATCAAAGGAGACCTGAATGAACCCCCTGCTGACCGACTGGACGACCCCCTTTGGCCTGCCCCCTTTCGACACGATCAAGGACGCCGATTTCGCCCCCGCCGTCGATGCCGCGCTAACCGAGGCGCGCGCGAATATCGCCGCGATCACGGCGAGTGACGACGCGCCGACGTTTGCCAACACCATTGAGGCGCTGGAACTGGCAGAGGATCGGCTGGGCAAGGTGCTGGGCGCTTTTTATGCGGTGGCCGGGGCGGACAGCAACAAGGACCGCGAGGCGTTGCAGCGCGATTTTGCCCCCTTGCTCAGCGCCTATGGGTCTGAAATCACCGCCAACGCCGCCCTGTTCGCGCGGATCGAAACGCTGTGGCAGGCCCGTGAAACGCTGGACCTGACCGACGAACAACAGCGCGTGCTGCTGTTGACACGGCGTGGGTTCGTCCGTTCCGGTGCCGAACTGGAAGGCTACGCCGCTGATCGTTTGACCGAGGTGAAATCGCGCCTGTCGGTGCTGGGTACTGCGTTCACCCAGAACCTGCTGGCGGACGAACGCGACTGGGTGATGCTGCTGGCCGAGGCCGATCTGGCGGGCTTGCCCGATTTCGTCGTCGCCACGGCGCGGGCGGCGGGCAAGGATCATGGCGGGCCGGTCGTGACGCTGTCACGGTCCCTGATCGTGCCGTTCCTGCAATTCAGCCCGCGCCGCAATCTGCGCCAAAAGGCGTACGAGGCCTGGGTGGCGCGTGGGGCCAATGGCGGTGACACCGACAACCGGGGCATTGCCGCCGAAATGCTGGCGCTGCGGGCCGAACGGGCGATGCTGCTCGGGTATGACTCCTTTGCCGATTACAAACTTGAAACCGAAATGGCGGGCACGCCGGGCGCGGTGCGCGATCTGCTGATGCAGGTCTGGGATCCGGCCTTGGCTGCGGCCACTAAAGACGCCGAAGTGCTGATGGCGATGATGCACGGCGATGGGCACACCGGGCCGCTCGAACCGTGGGACTGGCGCTATTACAGCGAGAAGCGGCGCAAAATCGAACACGATCTGGACGAGGCGGAACTGAAACCCTACCTGCAACTCGATCGGATGATCGAGGCCGTGTTCGCCTGCGCCAACCGCCTGTTCGGGCTGGAGTTTTCACCTGCGGAGGGGCCGCTGTATCACCCCGACGTCCGGTTGTGGGACGTGACCCGTAACGGCGAACACGTCGCGCTGTTCATCGGTGATTATTTTGCCCGTCCGTCGAAAAGATCCGGTGCGTGGTGCAGCGCCATGCGCAGCCAGCAGAAACTGGCGGGCGACATCCGCCCGCAAGTCATCAACGTCTGCAACTTTGCCAAACCGGCGGAAGGCAAACCGGCGTTGTTGTCCTACGACGATGCCCGCACCCTGTTCCACGAATTCGGCCACGCGTTGCACCAGATGCTGTCGGACGTGACGTATGAATCGATCAGCGGCACGTCGGTCGCGCGCGATTTCGTCGAACTGCCCAGTCAGTTGTATGAACACTGGCTTGAGGTGCCCGAGGTGCTGGCCGAATTCGCCACCCATGCCGACACGGGCGAACCGATGCCCGACGATCTGTTGCAACGGATGCTGGCCGCGACGACCTATGACATGGGGTTCAGCACGGTCGAATATGTCGCCAGCGCGCTGGTCGATCTGGCGTTCCACGAAGGCGACGCGCCTGCCGACCCGATGCAGAAACAGGCTGAAGTGCTTGAGGAGATCGGCATGCCGCACGCGATCCGGATGCGCCACGCGACGCCGCATTTCGCCCATGTGTTCAGCGGCGACGGCTATTCCAGCGGTTACTATAGCTACATGTGGTCTGAAGTGATGGACGCCGACGCCTTTGATGCCTTCAAAGAGGCGGGCGGGGCGTTCGACCCCGATATGGCCAAATCACTGGAAAAGAACATCCTTTCAGCGGGCGGATCGGCGGATGCAGCGGACCTGTATCAGCGGTTCCGGGGCCGGATGCCGGGGGTCGAGGCGTTGCTCAAGGGGCGCGGCCTGTCGACGGCGGCCTAACGCGGATCGTCGGGGTGCTTTTCCACGCCCACCGGGTCTTTGTGGATCAGCACATCGGCGCGCGGGTAGGCCCGCAGGATTGCCCGGCGCAGGGCCGCGCCAATGGCGTGTGCCTGATCTAGGGTCTGCCCGCCATCCAGTTCGATATGCAGGTTGACGAAAACCCGGCTACCCGCGACGCGGGTTTTCAGGTCGTGATAGCCGTGAACACCCGCGAAACCTTCGGCAATCGCGGCGATCCCGGCGATCATCGCGGGGTCGGCTTGCCGATCCATCAGGGCGTCCCACGCCCCCTTGCCGATCCGCACCGCCCCGACCGCCAGCAAGGCAGCGGCACCCAAGGCGACCACCGAATCGATCTGCCCCAGCCCGAACCGGGCCGACGCCCAAAGCGCGATCAGTGCGCCGATGTTGGGGATCAGGTCGCCGAGGTAGTGTAAGGAGTCGGCGCGCACGACCCGGTTGCCGGTCTGTGTCGCCACCCTGCGCTGCCACGCCACCAGCCCCAAGGTGACGACGATGGAAAACACGATGACCGCCATGCCAGAGCCCTCGCGCACCGGCAGCGGCACATCGTCGGCCAG
>JBBSBK010000056.1:0-22613 GCA_038251315.1 Rhodobacterales bacterium
ATCCATCAGCGCCCGCCCCGCAGCCAACGCATAATTGCCACCCGACCCGATCGCAGTCACGTCATGTTCAGGCTCCAGCACATCGCCCGCACCCGTGATGACCAGCAGTTCCTTGCCGTCCGACACGATCAACATCGCCTCAAGTTTTTGCAGATACTTGTCGGTGCGCCAGTCCTTGGCCAATTCGACCGACGCCCGCGCCAGCTGTCCCGGCGTCGCCTCGAGCTTTTTCTCAAGCCGTTCCAGCAGGGTAAACGCATCGGCGGTCGACCCGGCAAACCCGGCGATCACGTCCATGCCACCCGGCGACAAACGGCGCACCTTACGGGCAGTCCCCTTAATAACGGTCTGGCCCAGCGACACTTGCCCGTCGCCCGCAATCACCACCTGCCCGCCCTTACGCACCCCGATGATGGTGGTGCCGTGCCAGCCGGGAAAGGTGTCTTTGGTCATGGGTTTGGTCCTTGTCAGCGCTTTGGCCTATATGGCGGCACGAACCGGGGCAGACAAGGTTGCAACGAAAAAGGGCGCCCGAAGGCGCCCCCGATCACGGTGCGGTTGGGTCAGATCGCGCCTTTGATCCAGTCCTGCAATTTGGCCTTGGGCGCGGCACCGGCCTGATTTGCGACGACTTCGCCATTCTTGAAGATGAACAGCGCAGGTATACCGCGCACGCCCATCTGCGCGGGGGAATTGGGGTTTTCGTCGACGTTGACTTTGACGATCTTGATCTTGCCGGCCATTTCGTTGGAAATTTCTTCCAGTGAGGGGCCGATCATCTTGCAGGGGCCGCACCATTCGGCCCAGAAATCTACCACGACGGGGATGTCCGACTGACGGACCTCGGCATCGAACGTGGCATCGGTGACGGCAATAGTAGCCATTTGATCTCTCCTTGGCGCTAAACTTAGACAGTGAACCTATGAACCCCACAAGAAATGGTCAAGGCATGGTCACGCGTCCGAGAGCGGGTTGTGTCAAACTGGCCGACAATGGCATCAAATCGCCCGTCGCTGTCCACAGTACAGCAATCTCGATCCGATGGTCGGCATAAATCTGACCTAGCGCGGCGCGATAGGCTCCCATCTGCCGTAACAGTCCTTCGGGCGTCTGCTCGGGCGTGACGGGGACCAACCTGTTCGTCTTGAAATCCACTGCCAGCACGCTGTCGGGCGTCACGATCAGCCGGTCGATGGTGCCATGCACCCGCAACCCGCCCAATTCTGGCAGGGTCGCCGTGATTCCCACCTCAGCCAGCGTTTCCGCGCCAAACAGATGCGCCAGGTGCGGCATATCCAGCAGGTGGGCCGCATCATCGACCAGCCCGGTTGTATCGCCCACATCGTCAGGTACAGCGTCGATCAACGCCCGCCCGATCCGGGCGCGGTCAGCGGCAGGCCAGAGCGGCAGATGTTCCAGCAGCGCATGGATCAGACTGCCCCGCGCCATCGCCTGATCGGCGTCGCCTTCGGTGACATCACCCGGTAATACCTTGGCACCGCCAAGGCCGGAGGGCGCAACCGTCCTGTCCGCCGCACTCCACGGCGCGACCGGGCCGAAAACCGGCGGGCAGACAGTCGTCACAGCGGGCGTGGACGCATCGACCAGTTCCAAAGCCTCAAAAGCGCGTTCGGCGACGCGGCGCACCTGTCCAAACGACATCTCGACCGTGACTGCCCCAGCCTCTTCGACGGCCTGGGCCACCATGCCATAGGCGCTTTCGTCGCCCTCGCCCACATCGCCCGCCGCCGCGACGATCAGCCACTTTTCGGCGCGGGTCATCGCGACATAGAGCAACCGTCGCCGTTCGCGCTCGTCGGCCTCAAGCATCGCGTCGCGGATCGCCAGAACCGCAGGGGGCGATTCGGGTTTCGCGGTTTTCCAGATCAGATGGTCGCCAGCCGGCAGCAGATCGTCACGCAGATCGGTCTTGGGTTTGGCCATGTCGGGCAGGATGACGATGGGCGCCTCAAGCCCTTTGGCTCCATGCACCGTCATCACCCGGATCCGGTCGCTGGCCGCATCCATCTGGCGTTTGACCGTGACATCGTCGCTGTCGAGCCATTCGAGAAACCCGGTCAGGCTGGGCACGTCGCTGGTTTCGTAGGCCAGCGCCTGCGCCAGGAGCGCGTCGATGCCATCCGCCGCCTCGTCGCCCAGCCGCGCCAGCAACGCCTTGCGCCCGCCATGCCGCGTCAGGATCCGGGCGATCAGATCGTAGGGGCGCAGGAAATCCGCCTGCCCGCGCAGGTCGTTCAAAATGGCGAGCGTCGCGCCATGCAGATCGGTCTGCCCGCGCAGGTGCTGCCACAGAAACGTCTTTTCCGGACGATGATGGGCAAGGGTGTAAAGCTGCTGTTCGGTCCACCCGAACAGCGGCGATTTCAGCGCGCAGGCCAGCGACAGATCATCTTCGGGCAGCGCCAGAAACCGCAGCAGCGCGGTAATGTCGCGAACCGCCAACTCCTCGCCGATCTTCAGCACATCCGCCCCGGCAATCGGCAGATCGGCCTTTTTGCAGGCCCGGATGATTTCGGTGAACAACCCCGACACCCGACCGCGCACAAGGATCAGAAAATCGCCGGGGGTGATCGGGCGGCGCTGATAGATACCAGTCTTGCCAACCTCGACCGGGATGGTTTCGACGGCAATCATTCGTGCGATTTCGGTTGCGATCCGATTGGCCAACTGAACGGTGTGGTGATGTTCGCCAACCGTATCAACCGGTTGCCACCAGTCGTCCGGGCCGGGCTTGGGCGTGTCCGCCTTTTCGATCACCGGCCAAAGGTCGACGCGGCCCGGCATGTCGATCTTGAAGGCGCGGTGAAAAACCTCGCGTTCAAGGCCATCCGCATTGTCGCCGGTAAAGGTCAGATCGACGACGCGCAGGATTTCGGCGGCGGACCGGAACGAATACTCCAGCCTGCGGTCGAACAGGTCGGTCGCGACCCGGCCCAACTCGGTGCTGAAATGCGCATACATTCGGTCAAACCCTTCGGGGTCGGCCCCCTGAAACGAATAGATCGACTGCTTCTTGTCGCCGACGACAAAGATCGTGCGTTTACGATCCGGCTGCGCCCCTTCGCCCGCCGCGAACTCTCCCGCCAGCAGGCGCACGACATCCCACTGCGCCGGGCTGGTGTCCTGCGCCTCGTCCACCAGAATGTGGTCGATGCCGCCATCGAGCTTGAACAGAACCCATGCGGCCACCTGCGGGTCAGACAAAAGCGCGCGCGCCTTGCCGATCAGATCGTCGAAATCGACCTGCCCCGACAAGACTTTGCGAGCGCGGTAGGCGGGGACAAAGCGGGTGGCAAAGGCGTACAAGGCCAGCGTTCGTTCCAGCGCGGCCACCGCCAAAAGGTGCTGATGCGCCGTCGCCGTCCTGTCCATCCATGCATGCAGATCGTCAATGAACGGGGCGGCGGCTTCGACGGCCTTTTTGTGATTGGACTGGGGATAGTTGGTGGATTTCGACGACTGATCTTTCGAATACAGGAACAGGTTGAACAGGACATCCAGATCGGCCTGCTGTGGGGCTACCAAATTGACAGATGCCAGATCGGCCGCAAAGTTCAGATACATCGGTGTCTGGCCTGCAAAACCCGCCACGATATCGGCGACCAGATCGACCTCACCCCCGATACAGGCAATGCTGACGGCCTGCTCGGCCGATGCATCTGCCGACAGTCCGAACACCTGCGCCAAAGTAGCCTGATCTGGCATCGCCAGAAACCGGTCGCCTTTCGCCGCGACCGCCTTGGTAAACCCCGCCAGCTTGTCATCGCTCAGATACCGCGCAATCCCGTCGACCAACCCGACGTCCGGCCCCCGCGCCATGTCTTCGACAACCGCCTCGCGCAGCAGTTCGGCGGCGCGGTCCTCCATTTCGGTAAATTGCGGACTGACCTCGGCCTCAAGCGGAAAGCGGCGCAGAATCCCTGCGCAGAACGAATGGATCGTCTGGATTTTCAACCCGCTCGGGGTTTCGATGGCCAGCGCGAACAGCGTGCGGGCTGCGTTCAGGCGCTGGGGGTCGATTGCGCCCGTCGCGCCCAGGTCGGCCAGTTCGGTACGCAGCGCGTCATCCGGCATCATCGCCCATGCCCCCAACCGCTTGAACAGCCGGTTCTGCATCTCGGACGCGGCGGCCTTGGTGTAGGTCAGGCAGAGGATGTTCTGCGGGTCGACCCCGTCCAGCAAAAGCCGCGCCACCCGGTCGGTCAGCACGCGGGTTTTGCCCGACCCGGCATTGGCCGACAGCCAGGTCGATTCGCCAGGGTTGGCGGCGACGATCTGCGCCTCGGTCGCGGCGTTCCTCATGTCAGGATCACCGGCGTCACCGGCGTCGTTTCGTCCCACTCGCCGAACCGCGACAGGTGGTCATAGTCGCTGCCCCATTTCGACATCGCCATCGCCAGCCGGGCCGAATAGCCGCGTTCGACCTGCGCCCAGGCCCGGATCAGGGCATGGAAGTTGGTCCACTCCAGTTCCGGCGGGGCATCGGCCAAGGGCGCGGCCACCTCTTTCGGGGGCGATCCCAGACTGATGAACGCCGCCCCCTGCGCCGTCGCCGCCCCGACGGACCTGAACGCGCCCCGCGCCAGCATCGCCGCCTCGAGCAGGAGTTGCTTGTCGAACCAGCGCTGCGCATCCGGCGACGACGCGGCCCCGGTTTTGTAGTCATACAAGAACACCGAACCATCCGTCGCACGGTCGATCCGGTCGGCCTTGCCCTTCAGACGAAAGTCGAGGGCATCAAGAACGATGTCGCCCCATTCTTCGTAGTAGGTCGGCAGGGCAAGCTGTTGGCGTGCGTTTTCCGAATCGAGGAACCAGTCGGCAAAGCGGTCGATCCGCGCCAGCCACATCCGCTGCATCGTCGGCCAAGGACACACGTCGGCAAGATGATCGGCGCCAATCTGCAACAGGGTGGCGCGGGCCTCTGGCGCATCGGGGGCGATCCCGCCTCGCATGAAATCCTCCAAAACCTTGTGGATCACTTCGCCGCGCAGTAGCGCATCCGCCGCAGGTTTCAGCGGGTCCAGCGGTTGCAGCCGCAGAGTCGTGTGGGCGTAGATCGCATAGGGATCGCGGATCAGGGTCTGGACCTGCGTGACCGACAAATCCTTCGGCCGGGCAATGACCGGTGGGCAGGGCGACGGGCGCGGCGCCGGATCGACAGCGCTGTCCGGGGCGCCCACCGCTTGCGCCATCGCGATCCACCGCTGTCCGTCCGCCCGCATCCGGTTCAGCGCTGCAGGCCCGCCGTTGTTCGGTAACCCGGCCAGCAGATTGACCAGCCGGTTGACCCAGCGCGACGGCACGGTTTCCGCCTCGTCCGACCTGATCGCCCGGCTGATCCAGACCTCGGCCCCGGCCACTGCCTGTTGATAATCATGCGCCGACAACCCGATGCGTCGTTCCGGCAGCAACAACCCGGCCTGTTGGCGCATCCGACGGTTCAGCCAGGGATCGGGGGCAGGGGCACTGGGCCACACGCCTTCGTTCATGCCGCCGAGGATGACAAGGTCAGCCCCCTGCACCCGTGCCTCGAGCGTGCCCCAGAACCGCACTTGCGGATGCCCGACATCGGGGTTGCGCACTTCGGCTCCGTTCAGGACGGACGCGAAAAGGTTCAGATAATCGTGCGCCGACATGATCCCGCCCGCGTCGGCATGACGGCCCAGTGTCTCGCAGACCTCGAACGCCTTGCGCCCCGCCGCCTCGTCCCACAGGCCACCTGCGCCGGTTTGCTCTGGCCCTGCGGCCAGCTCCCCGGCCAGCGCCAGATGGCTGGTCAGATAAGCTGCCAACGGGCGCGGCCCCGGTTCCGGACGATCGTCCAGGAGTAGCGCCAGCCAGTCGGCCCAGCCACCACCACGCGCCCTGATCGTCGCGCCGACGGGAAACGGCGGCCCGTTGCGGCGCAGATCAAGCTCGAGGTCGCGGGTCCGGCGCAGGTGGTCGCCCCTGTCGCCGCCGCTGCATGTCAGCGGATGCTTGAGCAGGGCGAGCAGCGCAGCCCCCGTCAGCACCCCGTCCAGCAAACCGCCGACATGACGCAGAAACCGCCCCGGCGCAGACAGCGCCAGCGGCTGCCCGGCGCTGTCGTCCGCCACGATACGCCAACGATCCAGCGCGGCGGCGACCCGGCGGGTCAGCATCCGGTCGGGAGTGATAAGCGCGGCGGTCTGCCCATCGGCGACGGCCTGGCGCAGCCGCAGGGCGATGGTTTCGGCCTCGATCCGGGGGGACGGCGCCTCGACCAGTGTCAGGCCCGCCGTTGCCGCCGCCAGATCGGCCAGCCCCGGACCTTCGGCCAGCCATTGATCTGTCACGGGTGCCGGGCGGAGCGACAGGGAAATCAGACGGTTACGCGCGGGGCAGGGCGGCGGCGCGTCATGCCACAGTTTGACTGCTTGCCGATCCGCCCCCAACCGTTCGAACAGCCGGAAGAACCGGAACTGCGGATGATCCTCGCCTGCCCTGTCGCCGCCCAGCGCCGCCCATGCCGCATCGGGCAAGTCGAAATCGAACCCCGGCAGCACCACCGCCCCCTGCGGCAGCCGCGCCACCGCCGCCAACAGCAACGCCGTCGCCCCGCGCGACCCGGTCGATCCGGCCACGATCACCGGATGAACGGGGGGTGTCGTGGCCCAATCCGCCGTCAGTCGTTCGATCACCAGCCGTTGCCGCGCCTCGGGGTCGGGGGGCTCCTGCGTCAGATCGAAATAGCGCTGCACGATGGTCAGAAACCGCAGCGACCGTGCCCAATGTCCAGACTGGTCGGTCACATCCAGGCCTGCGATGGCGTCGGGGCTGACACCTTCGCCCTGCATCTCGTCCATCAGGTCGGCCAGACTGTCCGCCAGATCGTAAAGGGTCGCGCGAGGGGCGAGACCGGGATCCGCGTCGAGCAATTTTCCCACCAGTTGCGCAAGTTCCAGCCTGCGACGCAGCGGCGCAACGGGCGGCGGCAGATCGGCGGCGACGGGATCACGCCCCAGATCGGTGATCAGCCGGACCTGCGGCAGCAGGCGCGGCGGTCCGGCATCGAACACGGCCCTGATCCGGCGCTGCATCCGGCGGGTGTTGACCAGCAGGGTGACGCGCGCCAGTGACTCCGGCCGGTGACCGTCAAAACGCGCCAGGAGTCCGGCGACCAGCCCGGTGGCGAAATCCGCACCGGGGGCAAGGCCGAACAGTCTGGGCGTATCGGTGAACGCGAACATCAAGGGCCAGTCTTGAGCATTGCGTCGGCCAGCGCAATGCTGGCGGGCTGCCCGACGTCGCACCAGCGGCCGCGCCAACGGACGCCGAATGCGGTGCCTTGGGCGACCATCCGGTCCCACAGGACATTCAGCGAAAACGCCTGGTCGGGGATGGCTGACAGCCCTTCCGGGTCGATGATCTGTGCCCCAACATAGATCAGGCCCGGACCGCGGGTCAGCCGCCCGTCGGCATCCATCAGGAAATCGCCGCGCCCGCCGTGCCCGACAGCGTCAGTCGGGTCGGCCAGCAGCAGCAGGGCACCCATGTGCGGCTGCCATGCCGCCGCGAGGGTTTGAAACGGGTTGTCGCCCTGCCAGACCGCATCGGTGTTCATCGTGAAAACCGGTCCCGGCCCAAGCAAAGGCAATGCTTTGCGCAGCCCGGCGCCGGTGTCCAGCAGGGCATCGCTTTCGTCGGAAATCGCGATGGCCCGACCCGTCAGATGGGTACGAACCATGTCGGCGCGGTAATGCACGTTGACCACCTGCCGCCCGATCCCGGCGGCATCGGCCAGGGCGATAGCATGGTCGATCAATGGCCTGCCCGCCACCGCAATCAGCGGCTTGGGCCGCTCCGCCGTCAGCGGTTGCATCCGGGTTCCCAAACCTGCGGCAAAGAACAGCACGGCCTCGGGCGTCATCGGCGCGCCCCTGTCGGTTCCGGCAGGGTGGTCCGCACCAGTGCGCGCAGATCGCTAAGCGCCGGGTGCGCCAGATCGGTCGTCAGATGGCCCCAGACGCGCGGCATCAATGCGGCATATTTCGCCTTGCCGTCGCGATTCACCAGCCGGGCAAAAATGCCGAGGATGCGCAGATTGCGCTGTGCTGCTAGACAGGCGAAGGTCGCCCCGAACGCTGCCGGATCGGCCCGCGTCGCGCTGGCAAACCGGGCGATCATCGCTGCACTCACATCCGCCGACACGTCCCGCCGCGCATCCCGCAGAAGCGAGGCGAGATCATAAGCCGGGTGCGCCAGAAATGCGTCCTGAAAATCCAGCAGGCCGACCCTGTCGGTGCCCGCGCGGTCGGGTCGCCAGATCAGGTTTTCGGCGTGAAAGTCCCGCAAGGACAGCACCAGCACCGGATCGACCAGCCGCGAAAAGGCATCTATCACCGCGTCCTGTAATCCGGTCGTGTCACCCGGCGCATACCATTCGCTCACCACTCCGACCATCGCGCCTGCCGCCGCCGGGGTCAGCGCGGTCAGGCCCGGTGGTGGCGGCGCGGCCTGCATTCGGATCAACGTATCGACGGCGGCCCCGTAAAGCCGCCCCTCGTCGTCCGGCGTGTCACCGATCCATTTGGCAAAGTCCGCCCGTCCAAGGTCGTCAAGCACCAGAAGGCCCGCCGCCGTGTCGGATGCCAGGATGCGCGGCGCAGCAAGTCCGATGCCGGTCAGATGCCAGGCAATGGTAACGAACGGCTGCACCGTTTCGCCGCTGTCGGGCGACGCGTCCATGACGATCACCGACCCATTTCTGTCGGGCGACTCCAGCCGCAGATACCGTCGTTTTGACGCATCCCCGGCAAACGGGGTCTGTCGCCAATCGGCCCAGCCACCCCTGTCCAGAAGGTCGGCGAGCAGCATCTCACGCCCGGTCAAACAACACCCCCAGCCGGTCGGCCCAGGCCGCATTGCCTGAAAACTCCGCGATATGGTCGGTCTGTCGCGCCGTCAGCCGCAAGCGCAATGCATCCGGCGGTACAACATTACCCAGCCGGTCGGGCCATTCGATCAGGCAGATCGCGGTGGCGAACGCCGCGTCGAGCCCCAGTTCGATAACGCCGTCAGGGCCAGTCAGGCGATAAAGGTCGCAATGCCAGATCGGCACCGGCCCATCGTCGTAAATCTGCACGAGTGTAAAGGTGGGCGACGGCACCTCTTCTTCGGGTCCTAGCAGGGCGCGGATCAAGCCGCGCGCGAAACAGGTTTTGCCTGCCCCGATGTCGCCTGACAACAAGATCGTGTCGCCCGTACCCAGCAGCGGCGCGATCCGCGCCGCAAGCGCGATGGTCGCTGCGGCATCGGTCAGAACCAGTTGGGGCAGGGTATCCGGCATGCCCGCAGACTATGGGCTGGCGCATTCACCGCAAGCGCAATCAGGCCGTGACCTGCCGCAATCCGTTCACCGGTTTGACGGGCAGAGCGTTTTGTCCGACATCGGGGGCAATGCGGAATCCGGCCAGTGTCGCGCCACCGTGCAGTGGAGCAAACCGGCAGACAAGACGGCGGCCATCATCCAGATGCACCGGTTCCTCCCACGCCGTCCGTTCGCCCTGACCGCCGACGAAATTGCGCACGTCGCCCCAGATCGGCGTCGGGGTGCAGCGGCCCTGCCAGACCCGGACCTGATCAATGATTCCGACATCGGCCAGCCGCGCCTCGGGGCGGGTGCCCCACAGGCGGGCATAGGCGGCGTTGGTCAAGGTCAGGGTGCCCGAGGCCGAAAACACCGCCAGCGCCTCGTCCATCGCATCCAGAACCGCGCGACTCGTGTCGATTTCCGACCGGAAACGGCGGGTCAGCAGCACCTCGGCGCTGATATCCTCGAACAGGAATGCGACCGCGCCATCGGGATGGGGCCGCCCCGTCACGCGATAGGTCTGGCCATTGGGCAGGTCCCATTTTTCGCAATAGGTGCCATCCTTGGCCGCCGATTCCAGCGTCGCAAACTCCTCGCGCCAGGACACGTAATTCTTCGGCTCTGGCAGCATCCGCGCCTCGCGCAGCTTATCCAGCACCATGTTGATCTGCGGCCGCCCGCTCAGGAACTCAAAGGGCAGGCCGGTCAGCGCGGTCAGCGCCGGGTTGAAGATCAGCAACTGCCGCTTGCGATCAAAAATCGCCAGACCGATGGACAATTGCGCAAAGGTCTTGCCCAGCGTCTGCACAAAACTGCGCTGGGCCTTTTCGGCCCGCACCACCGCGTTGGCGTCGATCCCGAAATGGGTCAGCGTCGCGTCCCGCTGGATCGTCGTCACCTCGAACCACAGCGGTTCTTCCAGCCGGTCGATCAGGACGGGGGTCCGGCGCACAAGCGGGCGCAGGTTTCTGCCCGGCCTGTCCAGATCGCGGAACAGGTTGACAGGCGGCCAGACCGGCGTGGTATCGGGCGGCAGGTTTTCTGACCTTGCGACCAGATCCAGATAGGCCCGGTTCGCCCAGATGACCCCCCCTTCCAGATCTTCCTGCCAGATCAGTTGCGGGGCCTGTTCGGCGAGGGTGCGCAAGGTTGCGAGCTCTTCTTCGATCGCGGCCATCGTCACGCTTTGGCCGGGGCTGGCTTGCCCGGCGGTCACGTCGTCATGAAAGGTAATCCGCGCCAACCCGTCCCAGAGTTCGGCATCGAGCCAGACGCTCGGATCGTCGGGCGATGCGATCCGTCGCTTGCCGTCAACGGCCAGCCCGGCCAGGCCCTGCCGCAAATGCGGAAAGCGCGACCCGAAAACAGCCAGAAACATGTCCCAATCCGTCTGATAGCGGTCGCGCTGGCGCAACATGGCGCGGGCCGCCGGGGTGGCGTCGATCAGATCGGTGTCGTCGAAAAGGAAAGCGATCGACACTTCGGCCTCGCGCATCAGAGCGCGCGCCGATGTACGTCGCCCGGTGCCGTATCGCAGGACCAGTGCGACAATCGCCCCAGCCCCGACCATGGCAATGACGGTGACGAAAATCAGATGGAACGCTTCAATCGGTGGCATGGCGGCGAATCCCGGAAGTCGGACATGCCCGAAAGTCCGCCACTTTGGTTAACTGAAGGTTAAGAAGGACACCAAAACCGCAGTTCAGCCAGTAATGCGACGGTTTTCACCCAGTCCGGTCTGCGTATCGACCGGCCCCGATTCGATCCTGTCACGCGGCCAGACAACTGTGACGATGGCACCATTGGCAAAGCCGTCGCGCTCCGCACCATCCGCATTGGCGAACGCAATGTCGGCCCCGGTCCGCTCGAGCAGAGTCTTGGCAATGAACAGGCCCAGTCCCATCCCGTCATAGCCCGGCCGGTTCAGCAGGGTTTCGGCGACGCGCCGCCGCCGCACGAACGGATCGCCGATCCGCCCGATCACCGAAGGCGGAAACCCAGTCCCGTCGTCGGCGATCCGCAGCGTCACCGTCGCATCGGTCCAGCCGATCTGCACGACGACCCGCGCCGCGGCAAAATCCACGGCGTTCTGGATCAGGTTGCGCAGCCCGTGGATGATTTCGGGTTGGCGCGTGATGTTGGGTTGGCGGGCTATATCGACGACATCGGGGGCGACGATCAGGCGCACGTCCTTGCCGCGGTGCAGGTGCGGTTCGGCGGCCTCGCGCACCACCGCCTCGAGCGGGGCCTGACGCATGTGCAGGTCTTCCTTGCCGATCCGGCCCATGTTGCGCAGGATATCGCGGCAACGGTCGGTCTGTTCACGGATCAGATCGACATCGGCGGCAAGGTCGGGACGGTCGCGCAACTCGTCCAGCAACTCACCGCTGACCAGCTTGATCGTTGCCAGCGGTGTGCCCAGCTCGTGCGCCGTCGCCGCGACCACGCCGCCCAGATCGGTCAGCTTCTGTTCGCGGGCCAGCGCCATCTGGGTCGCCGCCAAAGCCTCGGTCATCCGGTGGATTTCTGTCGTGATCATCCGCGCGTAAAGCCCCAGAAACCCGACACCGACCAGCACCGCCACCCAGAACCCGAACAGGAACAGTCCGGGCAAGCCCAGTACCGTTCCGTCGCTGGTCATCAGTGGCACATAGACCAGGCCCAGACAGGTCGTCACCCCGATCGCGACGAGCCCAAGCAACAGCGTGCTGCCCAGGTGCAGAACCGTCGCAGCGATGGTCACGGGCGCGAGGATCAGGATCGCGAAAGGGTTGTTCAGCCCGCCGCTGAGGAACAACAGAATCCCAAGCTGCAACAGGTCGAACAACAGCATCAGTGTCGCTTCGCGTTCGTTCAGCCGCCGGGTCGACGGAAACAGGAACGCCGCCGTGATATTGGCAAGGGCCGAAGTGGCGATAGCCGCCCCGGCCAGACCCAGCGGAATCGTCAGGTCATAAACCACAACGGCAACGCCAACTGCCACGATCTGCCCGACGATGGCGATCCAGCGCAGCGTTACAAAGGTGCGCAAGCGAACCCAGTTGCTGTAACGCTGGTCCTGAAACAGGGCGATGTCGGAAACAGCCATACCGTCGCCTACCGCAAGTGTGACAAGCTGGCCACTTGTTAAATCGTCGCGCAGGGTCGATCAACCGATCAGCAAAATCAGAGGCCCGCCATGTCGTCCCGCCCCATTGCCCTTGCCGCAACCGCCGCCGTTGCCACCCTGATCGTCGGGTCGTTCGTCGCGGTGCAGATCTGGCGCCCCGCCAATGCGTTCGCGGCTTGCGCCGGCTCGCAGGCCGCCGGCGGGGCCATCGGCGGGCCGTTTACGCTGGTTGATCAGACCGGGGCAACGGTTACCGATACCGACGTGCTGACCGAACCAAGCCTGATCTATTTCGGCTATACCTTCTGCCCCGATGTCTGCCCGATCGACACGGCCCGCAACGCCGACGCAGTTGCCCTTTTGTCCGAACAGGGGATCAGCGCGACGCCGGTCTTTATCACTGTCGATCCGGCGCGTGACACGCCCGAAGTTCTTGCCGACTATACCGCCAATTTCGGTGTCGGCATGATCGGCCTGACCGGGACCGACGATCAGATCGCGGGGGCCGCACGCGCCTACAAGACCTTCTATCAGAAAGAGCCCGACGGCGACCCCGATTACTATTTGGTCGACCACATGGCGTTCACCTACATCTGGATGCCCGGCCACGGCGTCGTCGATTTCGTCCGGCGCGAGGCGGCGGCCCAGGACATCGCCACCCGCGTCGCCTGTTTTGCCGCCGCAGCGTGATCGACCCCGCCTGATTGACCCGGCGGGGGGGTCGGCCTACCTCTGCCCAGACTGAATTGCAGGGGCATGGAAGATGCAAACCGATACGATGACCACCAGCACGATGACCTTGGGTGATGATCCCACTCTGCTGCTGGTCGACGATGACGAAGCGTTTCTGAAACGGCTGGAAAGGGCGATGGAAAAACGCGGCTTTGCCGTCCTCACCGCCGGTTCAGTCGCCGAAGGCAAGGCCAGCGCCAGCGCCCGGCCGCCCGCCTACGCAGTGGTCGATCTACGGCTTGAGGATGGCAACGGGCTGGACGTGGTCGAAGTGCTGCGCAGCCACCGCCCCGATTGCAAGATCGTCGTGCTGACCGGCTACGGGGCAATTGCCACGGCCGTCGCTGCGGTCAAGATCGGCGCGACCGATTATCTCTCCAAACCCGCCGACGCCAACGACATCGTCAGCGCCCTGCTGTCCACGGGCGGCGACTTGCCCCCGCCCCCCGAAAACCCGATGAGCGCCGACCGTGTCCGCTGGGAACACATCCAGCGGATTTACGAACTCTGCGACCGCAACGTCAGCGAAACCGCCCGGCGGCTATCGATGCACCGGCGCACGCTGCAGCGGATACTGGCCAAGCGCAGCCCCAGGTAGGGCGGGGTCAGATGGTTTGCGCTGATCGTGCTGCCAACTGCTAACAGGCGGTCAACCAGGATGTCGGCTTTCTGGCGGGTCGTGTGGTATTCATTGCGTGGACACAACGAGGTAATGCCTGTCGCATCATCAGCATGAGGAAGGCAAATGAGCGGGAAAGAGCGCGATACGAACATCGACTGTGACGATGACATCCCCGACCTGTCGACCCCCTACTGGGTCGAAACGTTCTTTAAGGTCGATGTTCAGCGCGGGTGCCCCAAGGCCGAAGTGACCAAGGTGTCGACGACCATCCGGCTCGACCCCGATGTGCTGGCGCGCTTCAAGACTGACGGCCCCGGCTTGCAGAGCCGGATTAACGACGCCCTGCGCCGCGCTGCAGGGCTGTGACCTGGAAACGATCCATTTCCGTCAACGCAACAACGCGGTCGAGCGGGCTCAGAGGATCGGTCAGGTCAGCCAGGTGCGGTAGTCACTGACCAGCAGGTGCATCGGCGCCACGTCCTCCTCCACGGTCGCAAAACGGCCGATGGGTTCGCGGAATATGTTGTCGGTTTCATCGTCGTTCACCGTGCTGACCTCGCCGATCAGCACATCACCGCCGTCGCCCCAGAATGCGTGCCAGTCGCCCGGCATCAGGGTGACGCTTTCGCCGGGAGCTAGGCGCAGCTTGTCGCCGGGGCCATAGTCGCGGCGGATCCCGTCGCACCAGACCGTGCCGCCCTTGTCGGGCGCGAAGTGCCCCCGATCGTCGGACCCGTAAAGTTCGACCACCAGCGTCGCGCCCCCCCGGTTGATGATATCTTCTGCCTTGATGACATGGGTATGCATCGGGGAGAGTTGATCCTGTTTCGATATCAGCAGCTTTTCTGCATAGCACATGCCGCCGCCGCGTTGAAGGTCGGCCAGCCGACCGTTGCGCAGGGTGAACAGGAACAGGCCCATGGCATCGTAACGCCCCGCCCCGTAATCGGTGATATCCCAGCCACAGCGGGCGGTGATGACGTGCTGCGCCGTGTCGCGGTTCGCCCGGAACTGGTCCGGCGTCCAGAACGCAAAAGGCGGCAGGATAAAGCCGTAGTCGAGGATCATCGCGTCGGCTTCGGCCATGATCTGATTGATGCGGGATCGCTTCATGCTGTGTCCGTCAGGTTGCGGCCCCGGCGAGGTGCCTTGGTTTTCGACTAGATTGCCGGATCGCGCCGTGAATGTCGTGCCCTATTTGTGTCATCGGCGGCTGCTGCACCGCCCGGATTCGCGCAGCCACCACCGAGGGTAAAACCGGCGGCACTTATAAACATCACCCGCCACCATCCATGTGGCGATGAGTGCCGTCAGGCGCGGCGGCCGGTGCCAGAACGCTCTGGGCGATATCGAACAAAAGGCGTGGCAACCCATCGAAGGCAGAACCCACATGCAACCGTTCAAGTGGCGTGTGATAGTCGCGTCCCCAAGGGCCGACATTGACCACCGGCATCAAGCCCAGTGCGCCGTCTTGTGGCCAGGCGATGCTGTTCTTCCAGACCGGCGTATTGCGGCCAACGACATCCAAGGATGCCTCACCCGCCTCACCAAAGAAACTCATGTCGGAAATGCCGGCGAAGTATTCCGTGCAAACGACGCGGACGCCGTATCGGCTGTCTGATGCCGCCGCAATTGCGCGAACCGTCGCCTCCAGATGACGCGCTTTCGCGGACCCGGAGAGTTGCGTCGAAAGATAGGGGATCGACCCGAAACCGGTCACAATCGCCGGTCCCGCCAGCCCGCTTTCCTGCCAAACCCCGCGGTCATCCTGCGGCATTGCTCAGGCAGCGGTAGACTGCTGGCCGCGATGCACCACTGCGTGCAAAGGTGGCAAGGGTCAGCAGAAGATCCGGGACAAAGTGGAAATGACGAACGCCGAGTCAAAGCGAAAATTGCTTCGATCAAGGTGCAAAAAACTACCAACGTCCCCCTTCTTCCCTCCAGCGGCACACTTGCCGAGGACAACCTCGTCCGGCTTTGGTCAAGCGTATGGGATGGCCGCAGCTGCGCACTTAAACGGCGGATATTGAGAGAATATGTTTACACGCAGAAACACCGGTTTTTACATGCCTTGCTTGAAGCTGTCCGTCGAGGTCTGCCGCCTCCAAGAACAGGTCAACCGCAGGCCGACCGAAGCGGCCTGACGCTGTTTAGACCTTGCGCGGTTTTCCTTGACCGTTTAAGCGTCGCGCCGCGTAGCCCCAATAGCTCAGCTGGTAGAGCACTTCATTCGTAATGAAGGGGTCGGCGGTTCGAATCCGTCTTGGGGCACGCGCGCACCACAAACCGCAGACTTTGTGACGTCCTTGTGAACGGCTTACTGGCCGATGAAAATAAATCAATTCAAGTGGGTTATAGGCCCGTCGCCGTCACTACGAATGAGGCGCACCACCGGCTGAAGCGAAAGCGCCCGCGGCGCGGCCTGGGCACCTCAGACCCCCGATTTCGACTCCGCTGGGGTGATATCGCCGGCGTCGACCTCGATTACATCGGGTTCTGGGGCGCTGGGATGGCCGACGATAAGCGGCAACATTTCGCGACCTGCGGGCATCGCGACCTCGCCGCGCGGCGGGGTCCGCCAGCTGAGCGTGTCGAACGATCCGCAGTTGTTGCAGACAGGTGCCCAGGCCGGGTGGATGTGCTGGCAGTTGTCGCAGACCCATTGTGGCCCGCGCGACGCAGTCAGCCCTTTGGTCAGCCAGCCGCGCACGACGGCGTCGTCAGCCCCTTCGCCGCGTTCGATCGCCGCCATAAGGGTCAGGTTGCGGGCTGTCGGATCGGTGGCCACCAGATCGCCAATGGCACGACGGGCGCCGGGGAAATCTTCGGCGGCGATGTGCAGTTCGGCCAGAAGCATTCTGGTCTCGGGGTCGGCGGGGTTGATTTTGGTCAGCGCATGGAACCGTTTCAGCCGTGCGATAGGGGTCTCGTCCGGGACGATCTCCGCAAATGCGGCGGCCAGATCGGGATGCGGCTTGGCGTTCCATGCCTTGGTCAGCACGCGGACGGCATACCGGGCGTTGTCCGCGGCGATATAGCTTTGTGCAGCCATGACAGCGGCGGGGATCAGATCGGGCGAAAGGCGGTTCGCCTCGATCGCGGCCTCGCGGGCCTCGATGCTCGAGGTGTCATCGAACACATCCTTGGCCTCGGACAAGGCCAGCACCGCGTCGCGCCGCTTGTGGACGTCGCGCGGCAGGTTGCCCGACTTCAGCTTGGCCCCCAGTGTCGCTCGTGCCCCTGCCCAATCGCCCTTGTCGGCCTGCAACCGCAGCAGTACGTCCTGAGTTTCTTCATGCCTGGGCTTCAGGGCAAAGGCCATTTCGGCCAGCGCCAGCGCCGTCACCGTGTCACCATCGGCCAACTTCTGCTTCATGATCC
This sequence comes from Rhodobacterales bacterium, assembly GCA_038251315.1. Lineage (GTDB taxonomy): Bacteria > Pseudomonadota > Alphaproteobacteria > Rhodobacterales > Rhodobacteraceae > JBBKXP01. The sequence goes on from JBBSBK010000056.1 coordinate 17,203, forward strand.
CGCGAATGCCGACAAATCGGGTGCGGTCATCCTCGAGCAGGCGTTTGTAGGTTTCTTCGGCCTTGCGCCGGTCGCCGACAATCTCGGCGGCCTGCGCGGTCAGCAAGTTGGTCAATTCCGGGCGACCCAGATAGCGTTCGGCCTTGGCGGCCTTGGCCAGCGCCAGATGCCCTTCGCCCGATGCGGCGGCCATCATGCCATCGGCCATCGCTTCGAACCCTTTGCGTTCGCGGTTGCGGGTGAAATAGCGCGAAATCGCGGTTTCATCGCCGTTCAGAAACTTGAACACGGCGATCAGCAGACCGAACAACCGCAACGCCAACCAGACGAGAACGACCAGCGCCAACAGGGCAAACGCCATTTCCAGCAGGCTGAATGTCAGTTCGACCCCGGCCAGCGTGATCTTGGCATCGCCGGGGATTTCGGCCAGCCGCACCGCCCCGTAGGTCAACCCGGTGACGGCGGCGACAAAGGCCAGGATTTTTATCAGGGACCAGAGCATGTGTTCCGCCTTAGTTGACGTTCAGGGTGGATGACAGGGCATCGATGGCAGCAAGGGCGTTAACCCGTGTCGCCGCCAGTGCGGCCCAATCGGCCATGTCGGTGCGGGCCGAGTCGGGCAGCGTGCCGACCAGCGCAATTGCTTCGGTCAGTTGTGCGCGGCCCAACGCCCCTTCGATCCGCGACAGGATTGCATCGACCGTGTCGCCATCTTGCGGCGTGACAGACCGGACATCGAACTGGGTGCGCAGAAAGGCGGTCAGGCCGGTATTGCTCTCGCCCGCCTCGCCGCTGCGCCGTGCGCTCGCAAGGGCCGCACGAGCGGCTTCCGGATAAGCGGCTTGCAGGGCGGCCAGCGTCGGGATGCCCTCGGGCGCCGGAGCGGTCAGGGCCTCGGGCAAGGGGTCGGTGGCGACGATGCCGAGTTCGGGCAGGGCAGCATCATAGGGCGCACCGCTTTCCAATGCGGCGACGACCTGCGCCAGTGCGGCGCGGGCAGCAGCGCGGTCCGCGGTTGCGGCGTTGTCTTCCGTAATCTGGGCAGCCTGATCGCGGGCCGCCGCAAGCTGCGCCTGCGCGTCGGCGGCAAGATCGGACATGCTTTGCCGCTGCGTCGCCAGTTCGTCGCGTAGCGCCGCGATGTCGGATTCGTAAGCGGCCAGCGCGGTTTCGGTCAGGCTGCCATCGGCCAGCGGGGCACGTTCGACGGCATCGATCCGGGCCGTCAGATCGGCGATCTGGGGCGCGATGGTATCGGGGATGGCGGCAAAATTCGTCGCCATGTCAGCCTGCGCGGTGGCCAGACCGTCCACCCGGGCGGACAGATCGGACGTCGCGGCCAGATCGGTCTGCAATCTTGCAATGGCATCTGCCTGCGCGGCAGCCGTGTTGGCCCGATCGATCCGGTCTTGCGCGGTTTGCAGATAGGCAGCGCCATAACCCAGCGCCGCAGCGATCGCGCCACCCAGCACCAGCGGCACAAATCCGCCCCGCCGTTGGGGCTCGGGGGGGTCCGCGACCTTAGGCCTGGACGCCGGTTCGTCGTCGGGCGGCGTGTCGGGTTCGCTCGGGGCGGGCGGTGTTTCGAAAGGCGCGGTATCGGGTTCGCTCGTGACAGGCGGCGTTTCGACGGGCGCGGCGTCGGCGGCGGGTGCGGCCGCGCCTTCCGATTCGACAACAACGGCATCCTCGACCTGCCCGGTGACAGGCTCGACGGTTGGTTTATCCCGCGTTGTCCGGGCTTTGCGTCCCTTGGCCGGTGTCTGTGCCACGTCGTGAACCTTTCCGCCAATGCGCCACCCAGCGCGCATGCCCTACCCTCTTGCAAACCTCAGCGGTTGCCAAGGGTTGCAAGCACCCTGCACGTTGCCGCCGTCATCGACGGTCCGTCAGGCAGCGCCGCTATCGCAAGGGACTGCACCGGCACGCCCGAAAATGCAACTGCTACCGCCTGCGACAGGGTGACGACGTGCAAGGGCGCGGTGAAGCTTCCCATGTCTTTTAGCAGGCTGGCGGTCCGGGGTGAAAACAGCGGAATAACCACAGGCGAGGCGCCTGACAGAATTGCACGGGTCGTTTCGGGTAACGGCAGGGCGCGCTGACGATAGGCGATCAGATCGGTGCATGCTAGTCCGGCGGAAGATAGGCGAACAGCTATGTCGCCCCGCGCATGTTCGCCCCGGATATGGAGCAGCGGACCTTTCGGGCGGTCGCGCAGCAGCAGCTCTGTCAGGGCCGCGGCGTCGCCGTCGGCGGTCCGCGCCGCGTATCCGGCATCGGTCGCCGCCTTGGCCGTCCGGTTGCCGACGCACCATGCCGCAAGTCCATGTGCAAAACCCAGTCTGGCCGCCTGAGCGACCCCATTCTCGGACGTAAAGATAATGTCGACGGGTGCCGCAGGCACATCGACATCGATCGGTTCGATCTGGATCAGTGGCGCGGTTTCGGCCAGCACAGTCTCTGAAAACGCGGCCTGCACCTGCCGCAGAAATCGCGTTGCTGCCGGTTCGGGCCGGGTAATCAGCAGGATCGCCATGCCCGTGTCCCCATTGTTTGCCCAGTCGCGCAATGTTACCTGCCGGAAACACAGGCGCAACCGGAACCGGCATGACCCGCACCCTGACCATCCTTGGCATCGAAAGCAGTTGTGACGATACGGCGGCTGCTGTCGTGCGTCAGGGTGCCGGGCGGGCGACAATTCTGTCGTCAATTGTCTGGGGCCAGGACGCGCTGCATGCCGATTTCGGCGGCGTGGTGCCCGAAATCGCCGCGCGCGCGCACGCGGAAAAACTGGATCACTGCGTCGAAGAATCGTTGACGATCGCGGGCGTCGATCTCGCCGATCTGGACGGCATCGCCGTCACCGCCGGGCCGGGGCTGATCGGCGGTGTGCTGTCAGGGGTGATGTGTGCCAAGGGGCTTGCGGCGGCGACGGGTCTGCCGCTGATCGGGGTTAACCATCTGGCCGGCCACGCCCTCACCCCCCGATTGACCGACGATCTGCCGTTTCCCTATCTGATGCTGCTGGTGTCGGGCGGGCATTGCCAGTTTCTGATCGTGCGCGGGCACGATGGATTCGTTCGGATCGGCGGCACCATCGACGACGCTCCCGGCGAAGCCTTTGACAAGGTTGCCCGCCTGATCGGTCTGGGTCAACCGGGCGGCCCGGCGATCGAACGGGCGGCGCGTGCGGGCGATCCGACGCGATTCCCCTTGCCCCGTCCCCTGCTGGACCGGGCGGGGTGCGATATGTCGTTCTCGGGGCTGAAAACGGCGATGCTCCGGGCGCGGGATTCCGTCGCGGCGGTGTCTGGCGGGCTTTCGGCGCAGGATCAAAGCGATCTGGCAGCTGGATTCCAAACCGCGGTGGCTGACGTGTTGGCTGAAAAGACCCGGCGCGCACTGGCGGTCTATCTGGCCGATTCCCCGGTGCATCGCGGTTTTGCGGTCGCAGGCGGAGTCGCAGCGAACGGCCAAATCCGAACGGCGTTGAAGGCCATTTGTGGTCATACCGATACAGTTTTCGTCGCCCCGCCTTTGCCCCTTTGCACCGATAACGCGGCGATGATTGCCCATGTGGGTCTCGAACGATTGCGGCACGGACAACTCGACGACATGACCCTTCCCGCACGACCACGTTGGCCGCTTGATGAGATCAGCCCGCCGCTTCTCGGCTTTGGCAAAAAGGGGGCCAAAGCATGAGCGTCGGGATCATAGGGGGCGGCGCATTCGGCACCGCGCTGGGCGTCGCGCTGGCTGGCAGCGGCGCGGCGGTGACACTGTGGGCGCGGGATGCGGATGCGGTGGTGGCGATGCAGCGCGAGCGGATAAACCCGCGGTTGCCAGGCGTCGTCTTGCCCGAGGGCCTGCATGTTTCGGCCAATTTAGACACGGTTTTTCCCCACGACGTCCTGCTTGCCGCCATTCCGGCGCAGACCTTGCGGGGATTCCTTGAAACCCACGCGGCCGCGATGTCAGGCAAGGTGATCGTTGCCTGTTGCAAGGGGATCGATCTGACCACGCTAACCGGGCCGGTTGCGACCATCACGGCGGTTGTGCCGGATGCCACGGCGGCAATCCTGACCGGCCCCAGTTTCGCCGCCGACATCGCGCGGGGGTTGCCGACCGCGTTGACCATCGCCTGCGCCGACGACGACACCGGGGCAGCCTTGCAGGTGTTGCTGTCGACCCCGGCGCTGCGGCTTTACCGGACAATCGACACCGTCGGGGCGGAACTTGGCGGCGCGTTAAAGAACGTCATGGCCATCGCGGCCGGGGCCTGCATCGGTGCAGGTTTCGGCGAATCGGCGCGCGCTGCGCTGATCACGCGGGCGTTCGCTGAAATGCAGCGGCTTGCGATGGCATTGGGTACGCGGGCCGAAACGTTGGCAGGGCTCTCCGGGTTCGGCGATCTGGTGCTGACCTGCACATCGGATCAGTCGCGTAACTATCGTTACGGGCTGGCGCTGGGCCGGGGCGAAACGTTCGACACCGGCACAACGGTCGAAGGTGCCGCCACTGCAAAAGCAGTTTCGAACCTGGCCCGAACGCGAGAAATGGACCTTCCCATTTGCCAGGCGGTTGCCCGGATTGTCGAAGGAGAACTGACCGTGAACGACGCGATGCAAATCCTGTTGTCGCGCCCGCTGAAAGAGGAGGGCGCGTGATGGCCAAGTGGCTGTTCAAATCTGAACCCGATGTTTGGGGCTGGGCCGATCAGGTCGCTAAGGGTGTGGCGGGCGAAGAATGGCACGGCGTGCGCAACTATCAGGCGCGCAACAACATGCGGGCGATGGCCTTGGGCGATCTGGGATTCTTTTACCATTCGCGGTCGGGTCTCGAGATCATTGGCATCGTCGAGGTCTGCGCCCTGTCACACCCTGACGGCACGACCGACAATCCGCGCTGGGATTGCGTCGATATCCGCGCCGTGCGTCCGCTGACCAAGCCTGTGACGCTTGAGCAGATCAAGGCCAATCCGCGCCTGACCGACATGGTGCTGGTCAGGAATTCGCGCCTCTCGGTCCAGCCTGTGACGCCCGTTGAATGGCGGATCATCTGCGAAATGGGCGACACGCTGCCTTAGGGCTCTGAACAAGCGAAAGGGTCCGGACGGATCCGAACCCTTTCTCTCACCCGCGTACTCCCACACGCGACTTGAAATTCGGTTCGGGCCGTCCTGGCCTCGGGATCAGGCATAGGACGAAGAGGCCCGATGGTGCAAACGATTAGCCCGAAAGGTTCAATTCAAATGCGGTTCAAATGAAACACCTGCCAGGCGACCGAGCGCGCCCTTACTTGTAAACGGATTCTTTGCCGAAATGCTTGGTCAGCATGTAATAGATGACGGCGCGATATTTATTCCGTTCGGATTTGCCATAGGTTTCAATGACCGCATGGATCGCCATCAT
>JBBSBK010000057.1:0-22609 GCA_038251315.1 Rhodobacterales bacterium
GCCGAGAGTCACCTGGGAACTGATCTCGGCCAGGTGCAGGTTCATTGCCGCGATGTTGACACCTGGCAGCACGAGGGCCGCGCCGACGCCGCGTGCGGGACAGACCGCACCGAAGAGATAGGCGGAGACGTAGCGCTGATCGTGCGGTGCGCGCGGGCGGCTGCCGCGCTCGGCCCAGACATAGGTCAGGCTGCCCTGCTGGCCGATGCGCGCGTTCGCCGGGAAAACAGTCCCCCGGACTGTTTTCTGGCCCGGCTCACTCTTGCCACCAGAGTTCGATCGGCTTGTCCCGTGCGTGCTCGGGAATGACGGCGCGGACGAGATCGGCGAAGTTTTTTTATGCACCTGCTGGGCTTCGAGATCCTGCTTGGGATGGCGAGGACGAACGGAAACTCGCGAGAAGTTCAGCCGCGCCAGGAGTTTACCAACCGTGCGCTCGTGCATCTTCACGCCGAAGTGCCGTGCGATCTCGTCGCGCAGGTCACAGCACCGCCAGCGCACCACCTTGTGCACCTGCCACGTCGGCCCGGCGCGGACCCAGTCGGCGACTGCGGCCTCCTGCGCCGCGGTTAGCTTGCGCTTCGGCGCGCTGCGGTTCTGCCGGTTGATCAGGCCCTGCAAGCCTTGCGCATTATAGCGGTGAACCCAATCGCGCAGAGTCTGCCGGTCCATCCCCGCCGCTCGCGCCGCCTCGGTTCGGTTCCGGCCTTCCAGAACCAGCGCCAGCGCCAGCATGCGACGCGCAGCCACCGCATCTCTGGTGCGCGTCGCCGCCGCCCTCAAGCCGCGCGCGTCAAGATCCGTTCGTGTGATCGCTATCGTCATATCTGATCCTCCTGCCCTCAGGACAGTGATTCAGACGCAGGGCATCGGGGCAACTCACGTTTGAGTCAACGGGACCGGCGGTTGGTATAATTTAAGCTTTGGACCCGTCTCGCCGGGTATGGTCGCCCATACTTGGCGCTAGATGCGACACAACGCAGGCGTTTTTTCGGTCTAGGCGTGCTGCCTGTTGTATTCTACGCTCAAGCCTTACCGCTTTTCAGCTAGGAGACTGTAACAGCAAAGGAAGTGGTGCGATGATACCAAGAGAAGTGATGGAGGCAGACGGCGAATTGTCCCTGACCGCGGTGACAGTGACAGTCAACCTGATTGCTGCCAAAACCGGCGACCTGCGCCGCGAGGTGCAGTTGATCCCGTTCGGCGGCACGCCCCACATCTGCACGTTCGACGGTCATGTGCTGGGCTCGCTATGAAGTGGTTGGTTTTGGCCCTGTGGCCGGTTGCGGCCATCGCGGACGACTGCACCGCGCCGCAGACCCAGCAAGCAATGAATTCCTGTGCCGCCCAAGCCTATGACGAAGCCGATGCCGAATTGAACGTCATCTATCGTCGCGCTGTCGACGCAGCCGACAGCCTGCCGGACGGTGAAGAGATGCTGCGCGACGCCCAACGCGCATGGATTGCGTTTCGTGATGCTGCCTGCGACCTCGAGGCGCTATCTACGGAGGGCGGGTCGATGCAACCGTTGATCTTTGCCAGTTGCCTCGAGCGTCTGACGTGGGCGCGAATCGACGATCTGGACTATTTCCTGAGCCCGCTGGAATGAGGGATCGACCGATGCCATGCGCCCGACTCTCCGATCGTCAAGATTGACTATGCCCGTCCGGTGCATGCCTGCACGGTGGGATCGGCGGTCGGGTCGGAGCCGGGAATGCCACGCTGCTGGCGCAACGCTGCCGCGCGCTTTCCAGCCCGGCAACTACGCGCAAATCGAAATGGTATCCCGGTCTGCCCTTATTCCGGATTGAATCGGGCGGCGACGCTAAGGCAGGCTGATCGGGCCTGGATAGCCACTGGCTGTGATGACGGCGTCAACCGTTGCCAAACCCCGCTTGCGGGTGCCATGATGGCCCGACCATCGGGGGATCAGGTTTGTCAGAAACAATTGCTGTCGCGGCACGTCATGCTGTCAAGACGTTCGGCGCAGGTGTCCATGCGGTCAATGCACTGGATGATGTATCGGTCGATATCAGGCAGGGCGAATTCTTTACGCTGCTCGGGCCATCGGGCTGCGGCAAGACGACCTTGCTGCGCTGCATCGCAGGGTTCGAGACGCCGACATCGGGGACGATCCTTCTGGACGGCACCGACATCACCGATCTGCCGCCAAACAAGCGGCCGGTGAACACGGTGTTCCAGTCCTACGCGCTGTTCCCGCATCTGTCGGTCGCCCGCAATATCGCGTTTTCGCTTGAAATGCTGGGCAAACCAAAAGCCGAAGTCGACAAGACCGTGGCGCGGATGCTTGCACTGGTCAAACTCGACCAGTTCGCCGACCGCCGCCCGCAACAATTGTCGGGTGGGCAACAACAGCGGGTCGCGTTGGCGCGTGCGCTGGCCCCTGCCCCCAAGGTGCTGTTGCTTGACGAACCGCTGTCGGCGCTCGACCTCAAGCTGCGCAAGGAAATGCAAGGCGAGTTGAAGCGGTTGCAGACCGAAACCGGGATCACTTTCGTTTTCGTCACCCACGATCAGGAAGAGGCGCTGACCATGTCCGACCGGATCGGGGTCATGTCGGCGGGCAAACTGCTCCAAATCGGCGCCCCGCGCGAGATTTACGATCGACCCGCGAACCGCTTCGTCGCCGATTTCATCGGCGAGACGAACTTTCTGACCGGGACGGTGGAAAACGGCGCAGTGCGTCTGCCATCGGGCGACGTTCTGGCAGCCCCCGTAACCGGCCAATCGGGCCAGATCACGGTCGCGCTGCGCCCGGAACATGTGCAGATCGTACCCGCCGATACTGCCGGGGCGATCCTCGCCACGATCACCGATGCGATCTATTTCGGGACCGACATGCATTACCAACTGGCGCTGGCGGACGGGTCGCCGCTGATGGCGCGGTTGCAGACCCATGCGGCCCTTGGCCTGACCAAGGGGATGCCCGTCGGCCTGACCGTGACCCCCGACACCTTGCAAGTTCTGGCCGACTAGATGGGGATCGGAACCGAAGCCGCCCGGCAACGCGAAGTCACCCGAAAAGGCTGGCTTTTGTCGACCCCTGCTTTGATCGTGCTGTTCTGCGCAGCGGCGGGCCCGCTCTTGGTCATGGCGGTCTATTCGGTCCTGACCAAGGGGCAATATTCGGGCGTCGTTTGGGATTTTTCCGGCGACGGCTGGTTTCGCGTGCTCTTCGAGCGGGACATTTTCAACGGCACGGTCAGCCTTGCCGACGCGCATCTCACCATCTTTTGGCGATCAGTCAAACTGTCGCTGGCGACGACCGTCATCACCCTGATCCTTGGCCTGCCGACGGCGTGGTTCATTGCCACGCGGGCGGTGAAATGGCGGGCGTTCTGGCTGTTCCTTGTCACCATCCCGTTCTGGACCAACCTGCTGATCCGCACCTTTGCGATCATGGAGGTCATCAAGAACGAAGGTATCCTGAACACCGCCCTGCTGAAACTCGGCGCGATCAGCGAACCGATCCAGATCCTTTACACTGATACGGCGGTCTTTCTGGGGATGGCCTATGTCTATCTGCCGCTGATGGTCCTGCCGATCTACGCGGTGATGGACCGGTTCGATATCCGCCTGATCGAGGCGGGCTATGACCTTTACGCAAGCCGCTGGCAGGTCTTTCGCCGGGTGATCCTGCCAATCATCCGCCCCGGTATCGTCGCCGGGTCAATCCTTGTGTTTGTCCCGTCGCTGGGGGCTTATGTGACGCCGCGTGTGCTGGGTGGCGGCAAGAACATGATGATCGGCAATTTCATCGAATTGCAATTCGGGCAGGGCAACAACTGGCCCTTGGGCGCGGCTCTGTCGATGGTGTTGCTGGTCATCATCCTGATCGCGCTGCTGGTCTATGTCCGGGTGTCGACGCACGAGGTGGAACGTGGCTAGACGCGCCTTCAACGTGACCACCCTGCCGGGTTTCACCGCCATCGCGGTGCTGGCTTTTGTGGTGCTTTACGTGCCGATCTTTACGCTGGTGATCTATGCGTTCAACGGCGGCAGTTCGGTGGCGCTGTGGGGCGGTTTTTCGTTTCGCTGGTTCGGTGTCGCGTGGAATAACGCAGCGGTGCAGGACGCGGCGATCAGGTCGCTGGTCGTCGCCGCCAGTGCCTCGGCCATTGCGACGACGGTGGCAATGATGGCCGCCCTCGGCACCACGCGGCGGGGCCGGTTCAGTGGGCAGACGTTCATCTATGTGATGATTAACCAACCCTTGATGGTACCCGAAATCGTGACGGCGGTGGCGCTGCTGATCGTTTTTGCGGGGATCAAGATCGCCACCGGATATACTGGACTTGCCTATCTCATCATTGCCCATGCGGCGTTCTGCATCCCCTTTGCCTATCTGCCGATCCGGGCGAGACTCGAAGGCATGGATACCGCGCTCGAAGTGGCGGCGGCCGATCTTTACGCCTCGCCCTGGCAGGCGTTCCGCCGGATCACCCTGCCGCTGATGATGCCGGGGGTGATTGCGGGGGCGATGCTGGCGTTCGTGATCTCGCTCGATGATGTGATCATCACCGAGTTTGTAAAATCCGCCGGACAGGATACACTTCCCACCTACATGCTGGGCCAGTTGCGACGGGCGTTGACACCTGAGGTCAACGCCATCTCGACCGCACTGCTGGGGGTGACGGTGGTGCTGTTGACCGGGTTCTTCCTGATCACCCGCACCAAGGACTGACGTTTTCAACAAGGAGAAAGAAACGATGAAAAAACTCATGTTATCGACGGCGCTGATCGCCGTTGGGGCGATGGCGCAGGCCGAAGGCACGCTGAACCTTTATAATTGGGGCAACTATACCAGCCCGGAAATGCTGCAAAAATTCACCGAGGAAACCGGGATCGACGTGGTCGTCACCGACTATGACAGCAACACAACGGCGCTGGCCAAGGTAGCGGCAGGCGGATCGGGTTTCGATCTGGTTGTACCTTCGGCCAACTGGGTGCAGGCTTGGGTCGAACAGGGGCTGATCGAGCCGCTTGACCATGCCCGGCTGTCAAACATCGGCAACATCGCCCCCGAATGGGTCGATGTGGCATGGGACAAGGGCCGCGAATACACGATCCCGTGGCAGTGGGGCACCACTGGCGTCGCCGTCAACACATCCGTCTACAGCGGCGATCCGAACACGTCGGAGATCTTCCTGAACCCGCCGGCCGAACTGGTCGGCAAGGTCAACGTCGTGCCGGAAATGAACGATGTCATGGCGCTGGCCATCATGTACGAGGGCGGCGAACCCTGCACCGAAGACCTCGCCGTGCTGGAAAAGGTCCGCGACACATTGATGGCGGCCAAACCGTCGTGGATCGGGATGGACTACGGCACCACCGACAAACTGTCGTCGAACGATCTGGTGGCCTCCGTCAACTGGAACGGATCGACGATGCGGGCCCGTCTGAACAACCCCGACGTGGTCTATGGCTATCCGCGCGAAGGCTATCCGCTGTGGATGGATTCGGTGGCGCTGCTTTCGGATGCAACCAATGTGGACGAGGCCTACAAGTTCCTCGACTTCATCATGGTGCCGGAAAACGCAGCGATGATCTCGACGTTTGCGCGTTATGCCAACGGCATCGCCGGGTCGGATGCGTTCATGGACGAAGACATGAAGACGGCGCCCGAGATCGTCATCCCGGTCGAATTCGCCGCCGCCGGGCAGTTTCTTCCAACCTGCCCGGCATCGGCGACCGATCTGTATACGGCGATCTGGACCGAATTGCTGAAGTAACGAAAACGGGCGGGGCCGCATCAGGCCCCGCCCCCATCTTGGTCAGCCGTCCTGGTCAACCGTCCGTGCGCGCCAGAAAGAATCGCAGCATTTCGCGGCTTGCATCCGGCCCTGCCGCATCGGTATATGACCCCTTGCCGTCACCACCCGACCACAAGTGACCCAGCCCGGCCACCCGCCAATCTTCGGTGAGCACCTTGCCTGCGTCGCCCATCGTCGTTGCCCGCTGCCATGACCGCCCACCCGTTGTCCCGCTGTCGATCAGCGCAGGCCCGCCCGCTTTGCCGGCGGCGTCTGCCATGATCCGGTCGCTGTTGACGGGGCGCACTGTCGCGTCGGCGTCGCCGTGGAACACGATCGTCGGGACCGGGGCCGACCGGACGGCGGAACGCGACGCGGCACCGGCCATCGCCGAAAACGCCTCGGTCACGCTTTTCGCGCAGCCGTGCGGCAGACCCGAATGGGCGCCGACGGCGCTGAATACATCGCCGTGGGTGCGCCCGAGGATCACCGCCATCGCCGCCCCCGCCGACAGGCCCGCGACAAAACTGCGGCCCGGCGCGACGGCGTGGCGGTCAGCGACGTCTTGCACCAATGCGGCAAGAATCGCCGCTTCGCCCCGGTCGCGCCCCTGATCGGCGGCGCTGAACCAGTTCCAGCAGGACTGCGCATTGGCCCCGCGTTCCTGTGCGGGCCAGACCGTGATCAGGCCCTGTTCGGCAGCGATTTCCCCCATGCGCGTCCCGACCGCGAAGTCTTCGGGGGTCTGGGTGCAGCCGTGCAACATCAGGATCAGGCCGCGGGCATCGCCCTGCGGCAGGCGCAGCACATAATCCCGCGATCCCGAACCGCAGGTAAACGTCTGGCGGGACCGGCCCTTGCTAGCCGGCTTTGCCCGCCGCACTTTCAGCGGCGCTGGCAATGACGCCCCACCCCCTGCGGTCGGACCGACCGACAATCCGTGACGGGCCAGCGTTTGTGCGACATAGGACTGTGCGTCGAACCCCGTTTGCCGAAATGGTAGAAAAGTCATGAGTCATTCCTTGGGTGAGTTTTTTTAAAATCAGTGACTTGCGGGCTTCAGTGGATGCGATCTGCCAGCGCCGCACGCAGCGCCTTGTCCGCCTGCAACGCCCCCAGAACGGTGATCGACCCGATGGTGGCAAGGGCAAGGTCGATGGATACGTCCGACGCGATCCGTGCCAATCCGACGACGCGCACGTGCAGGACTTCGCCTGCGTTCTGCAGCGCTTCGAGGTCGGCGCGGGTATAGTCGCGCAGACCCAGTTCCATCGTGTGCCGCTCGATTGACTGGCGGACAGCGGTCGCGTGGGTGTCGAGCTGGTTGCGGATCGCCGTGCGGATCAGGTCGGACCGGTTGGCATAGAACCCCTCGCTGACCAGAAGGTCGATCCGGCCAAGATCGACATAGCCCAGATTGATCGTGATCTTTTCGCTGTCGGGAGCGCGGTCGCGCAGGTGTGTTACATTGGACATCTCTTCATCCCCTTAACATCCATGTGGATGATATAGGGCGTCAGAATGTGTGCACAAGCGCAAAACGCAAGGCGCAGTGCCAAGGCTTCAGATCAGGGAAAGTTGGTGCCCGCGGCCGGAGTCGAACCGGCACGGCCTTGCGGCCAAGAGATTTTAAGTCTCCGATGTCTACCATTCCACCACGCGGGCGCGCCGGGGACAGGCGCGACCATAGGCAGGTTTCGCGCGACGTAAAGGCTCAGATATCCTCGCCCTCGGGTTCGATCAGCAACCGGCGCTCGGACAGCCACGGGTTCAGGACAAGAGCCTCCCGCAAGATGGACTGCGCCTCCTCCATCCGGTCCAACCCGATCAGGGTCAGCGCCTTGCCCGTCAGTGCGCCCAAATGGTTCGGTTCGATGGCCAGAGCGCGGTCGATGTCGGTCAGGGCCGTGGCATAGTCCTGCGCCATGTAATTGGTGAAAGCGCGCTGGTTGTAACCCTCGGCATAGTCGGGGCAATAGGTGACCAATTCATCCAGAATTTGGGTTGATGCGGCGTAATTCGCCTCGCCGCGTTTCTGCATTCCCCGGTTCAGCAAATCCTGCGCGGTGTCGTCCGGGGCGGCCATCCAGATGCGCCACAGGCTGTCGTTCAGTTGCGCCGCTTCGGTCTGGTCGCGGGCGATCGCCATGTTGGCGATGATGCCGTCGACTTCGTCGACGTGGTCGGCAACGGCTGGGCATTCCTCGGCAAAAGCCGGAGACGCGAGGAAAAACAGGACAAGAATCAGGCGCATGGCTGAAGATGCCGGCTGCGTTGCCGCAGCGTCAAGACACGAATGTGTTCACGCACCGACTCATGGACTACCGGGCGCCAGTCCTTCTTCCTTGACCGCCTGCATGGCGACATAGGTCGAGGTGTTGGCAAGGTGCGGCAAGGTCGAGATTTTTTCAGCCAGCACCAGCCGGTATCCGGCCATGCTGGCAGTGCGCACCTTCATCAGATAATCGAACGACCCGGCAATCAGGTGGCATTGTTCGATTTCCGGGATCCGCAACACGGCGGCGTTGAAAGCGGCCAGCGCCGTTTCGCGGGTGTCGGTCAATTTACATTCGACAAAGGCGACGTGGTCGCGGCCCAACCGGATCGGGTCGAACAGGGCGCGATATCCCCGGATGACGCCGGAATCCTCAAGCCGTTTCAGCCGTGCCTGGGTCGGAGATTTCGACAATCCGATTCGGCGGGCCAGTTCGGTGACGCTGATCCGGCCATCGACCGCGAGCACGTCAAGGATCTTGCGGTCGAAATGATCGGTGGCGGAAAGGCGATCGGGCATTTTTTGCCTGCAACTTAGGGTCAAACGGCCCTTCTCCGGAAAATTAGCAGGCAATTTGCCCCGCGACAATCCGCTATCATGGGCCGATCAAACAGGAATCAGTCATGCCCCTTCGCACCCGCCTCGACGCCGCCATATATGCCCCCGAAGCCCCGGCGCTCGACGCCCTGATCGCCACCGCTGCCCTGTCCGACGCTGACCGCGCCCGGATTTCCGCCCGCGCCACCGATCTGGTGCGCCAGATCAGGGCCAGCAGCGAACCGGGCCTGATGGAGGTGTTTCTGGCCGAATACGGCCTGTCGACCGACGAAGGCATCGCCCTGATGTGTCTGGCTGAGGCGCTGCTGCGTGTTCCCGACGCCGATACCATCGACGCCCTGATCGACGACAAGATCGCACCGTCGAACTGGGGCAAGCATCTGGGCAAATCGGCCTCGTCGCTGGTCAACGCCTCGACCTGGGCGCTGATGCTGACCGGCCGGGTGCTGGATGACGACCGGGGCATTGCGCAGCCCCTGCGCCGGGCGATCAAGCGTCTGGGCGAACCGGTGATCCGCACCGCCGTCGCCCGTGCGATGCGCGAAATGGGCCGTCAGTTCGTGCTGGGTGAGGACATTGGCAAGGCGATGAAACGGGCCGAAACGATGCAGGCCAAGGGGTTCACCTACAGCTACGACATGCTGGGCGAGGCGGCGCGGACGGAAACCGACGCACGGACCTATCACCTCGCCTATTCGCGGGCAATTTCGGCTATCGCTGCGCATTGTACACACGGGTCTGTCGCCGAAAACCCCGGCATCTCGATCAAGCTCTCGGCGCTGCATCCGCGCTACGAAGTGGCGCAAAAGGCCCGCGTGATGGACGAGCTGGTGCCGCGCGTCAAAGCCCTTGCCCTGCTCGCCAAGGCCGCTGGAATGGGGTTCAACATCGATGCGGAGGAGGCTGACAGGCTAGCACTTTCCCTTGACGTGATCGCCGCCGTTCTGGCTGACAAGGCGCTTGCCGGATGGGCCGGCTTCGGCGTCGTTGTGCAGGCCTACGGACAACGCGCCGGCCTAGCAATCGACACGCTTTATGATCTGGCCACCCGGCACGATCGCAAGATCATGGTGCGCCTCGTCAAGGGTGCCTATTGGGACGCCGAAATCAAACGCGCGCAGGTCGAAGGGATGGACGGGTTCCCCGTCTTTACCCAGAAACAAGCCACTGATGTCAGCTATATCGCCAACGCCCGCAAACTGCTGGGCCTGACCGACCGGCTCTATCCACAGTTCGCCACCCATAACGCCCACACGGTTGCGGCGGTGCTGGACATGGCAGCCGCGATGGGACGGACCCCGGCGGAATACGAATTCCAGCGCCTGCACGGCATGGGCGAAACGTTGCATACGCTTGTCCTGAAAGCGGAAAAGACCCGCTGCCGGATTTACGCACCGGTCGGCGCTCACGAGGATTTGCTGGCCTATCTGGTCCGCCGCCTGCTCGAAAACGGCGCAAATTCCAGCTTTGTGAACCAGATCGTTGACGAGGCCGTCCCGCCCGACGTGGTCGCCGCCTGCCCTTTCGACGCGCTGACCAAAACTACGGCGTTGAAAACCGGGGCGCAGCTTTTCCTGCCCGATCGGGTCAATTCCGGCGGTCGAGACATCACCCATGCACCGACTTTAGCCATAATCGACGAGGGTCGAGGGCTGTTCAAAAACACACGATGGCAGGCCTTTCCACTACCGAATTTCAGCCAGGAATTTCCAAATTCTAACCTTATCGCCGTCTCCAACCCTTGCAAGTCGGATGATACCGTGGGCCAAGTCGCCAACGCGACGCCCGAAGCCATCACCGCAGCCCTTGATGCTGCAGTCGCGTGGTCGGCCCCCGTGTCGGATCGTGCCAAGGTGCTGAACGCCGCCGCCGATGCCTACGAGGTCAACGCGCCTGAATTCTACGCGCTGCTGGCCCGCGAGGCGGGCAAGACCCTGGGCGATGCGGTGGGTGAAGTGCGCGAGGCGGTGGATTTCCTGCGCTACTATGCGATGCGGGCGGGCCTTGGCGACGCCCCAGCGCGCGGCATCTGGACCTGCATCAGCCCGTGGAACTTTCCTCTGGCGATCTTTACCGGGCAGATTGCGGCGGCGCTGGCGGCCGGCAACGCGGTGCTGGCCAAGCCCGCCGAACAGACCCCGCTCGTCGCGTTCCGGGCCGTCGAACTGCTGCACGGCGCGGGTGTGCCCACAACTGCCCTCGCCCTGCTACCGGGTAGTGGCGCAGTGGGTGCAGCCCTGACCGGGGACGCACGGATCAATGGCGTCGCTGTCACCGGATCGACCGCGACGGCCCTCAAAATCCGCGCCAACATGGCAGCGCACTGCGCCCCTGGCATCCCGCTGATCGCCGAAACCGGGGGGCTGAATGCGATGATCGTCGACAGCACGGCCCTGCCGGAACACGCGGTGCGCGACATCGTGATGTCGGCGTTCCGGTCCGCCGGGCAACGCTGTTCGGCGCTGCGCTGTCTTTACGTGCAGGACGATATTGCCCCTAAGTTGTTGAAGATGCTGCAGGGCGCGATGGATGAACTGACGATGGGCGATCCCTGGGATCTGTCCACCGA
Organism: Rhodobacterales bacterium; assembly: GCA_038251315.1. Classification (GTDB taxonomy): domain Bacteria; phylum Pseudomonadota; class Alphaproteobacteria; order Rhodobacterales; family Rhodobacteraceae; genus JBBKXP01. The sequence continues at coordinate 11,177 of JBBSBK010000057.1, forward strand.
CGTCGGCCCGGTGATCGACGCGCAAGCACGGCACGGCATTGCCGACCATATCGCGACAGCCCGCGCCGAAGGGCGAATCATCCACGCCCTGACCCCGCCCGCGACCGGCCATTTCATCGCGCCGACGATCATCCGGGTTGACGGCATCGCCGATATGAGCCGCGAGATTTTCGGCCCGGTGCTGCATCTGGCGACGTTCCGGGCGGCGGACCTTGGGCGCGTAATCGCGGCGATCAACGCCACCGGCTACGGCCTGACCTTCGGTCTGCACACGCGGATCGACGACCGGGTGCAGACGGTGGTCGAACAGGTGCAAGCGGGCAATATCTACGTCAACCGCAATCAGATTGGTGCGGTTGTGGGCAGCCAACCCTTTGGCGGATTGGGGTTATCAGGGACCGGGCCCAAGGCTGGCGGGCCGCATTACCTGCCGCGATTCGCCGCCGCCCCGGCGCCTTTGTCGGGCACGACATGGGGCAGGGCGGCAGATTTCGCCGCCCTCGCCAAAGCCCTCAGATCGGCCCCGGCGGGAACCCCCGCGCCAATCCGCGACATGCCGGGGCCGACCGGCGAAAGCAACCGGCTCGGGGCCTATCCGCGCGGCCCGGTGCTCTGCCTTGGTCCGGGGGCCGACACAGCGGCAGCGCAGGCCCGCGCGGTGCACGATCTGGGCGGCGTCGCGGTGCAAGCCGACGGTCTGGTTGCCGCCGACAGCCTGACCGGACTCGGACCGCTGGCAGCGGCGATCTGGTGGGGCGACGCAACGACTGGCCGCGCTTACGAAATGGCGCTCGCGTCCCGCGATGGCCCGATCATCGCGCTGGTGACCAGCCTGCCCGATGCCGCCCATGTTCTGCATGAACGCCACGTCTGCATCGACACCACCGCGGCCGGGGGCAACGCCGCCCTGCTGGCCGAAGTCGGGGCACGCTGACGGACCGCCGGACCTCCACCCTGCCCCTTCTTTGGTCCCTGTAACTCCGGGGGAGTCCCGGCCAGGGTCCGGGACGGGGGCAGCGCCCCGAGTCAGCCCGCCCGGTGCGTGCAATAACGGATGCAGGATCGCGCGGGTCGGGTAAGGTAGGTTTCAACCCACCCCTGTTGCAAGGTGCCCGATGTTCCCGATCCGCGACCATAACCCTTCTGACACGACACCCTTCGTCACCTATGCCCTGATCCTTGCCAATATCGTGATCTTTGCGCTCACCAACGACACCCTGCTTTCAGACCAGGCAGTGTCGCTGCTCTATTACGATTATGCGATGATCCCGGCGCGGATCTCCGCAGGCGAGAATTACGCCGCCTTCGTCACCTCGCTCTTTCTGCACGGCGGGCTTCTGCATCTGGCGGGCAACATGCTGTTCCTGTGGATTTTCGGTGACAACCTCGAGGACCAGTTCGGGCATGTCCCCTTTGCCGTGTTCTATCTGGCCGCCGGGGTGGGTGCCGGACTGGCGCAATATCTCGTTGAACCGTGGTCGGGGGTGCCGACCGTCGGGGCTTCGGGAGCGATCGCCGGAGTGATGGGCGGCTATCTGCTGTTCTTTCCCAAGGCGCGGGTCGATATCCTGCTGTTCCTCGTGATCTTCGTGCGGATCTTTCCGGTGCCCGCGTGGATCATGTTGGGCCTCTGGTTCGCGATCCAGCTGTTCAGCGGGTTCAGCACGGACACCAGCCAGGGTGGGATCGCCTATTGGGCCCATGCGGGGGGCTTCGTGCTGGGCGCGATCCTTGCCCTGCCGTTCTGGCTGCGCCGTGGTGCGACTGATTACTGGACCGATACCGACGGTCATCCGCCGCATCCGGCGGCCCGGTATCCCGAAGCGATCTCGGGCGTGCCAACCGTCCGGCGCCGGCGCTAGGCGTGGATCAGGCGGCGCGGACGACCTTGGCAAATTGCCCGAATATCGGCTCGGCGGCGCAGATCAGCGCCCCATCGGCAAGAATGTCACCGCGCGGCGTCAGCGGTTCGATCAGTGCCCCGGCCTCGCGGGCGATGACCAGCCCGGCGGCAATGTCCCAGGGGTGCAGGCGGCGTTCCCAGAACCCGTCGTAACGCCCGGCGGCCACATAGGCGAGGTCGAGCGCCGCCGCCCCGAACCGGCGCACTCCCGAACAGGTGGGCAGCACGCGGGCAAGGTCCTGCAGCGTGTCCGGCAGGTCAGCGCGGCCGGCAAAGGGCAGACCCGTCGCGAACAGGCAGTCGATCATCTTAGATCGTCCCGACACCCGCAGGCGGCTTTCATTCAGCCAGGCACCTTCGCCCTTCTCGGCGTAGAACATCTCGTCCTTGACCGGGTCATAGATCACCCCCGCGACGATATTTCCCTTGTGTTCCAGCGCGATGGACACCGCCCAGTGGCCAAGGCCGTGCAGGAAATTGGTGGTCCCGTCCAGCGGGTCGACGATCCAGCGGCGGGTCGGGTCTTCACCGTCAATCTCGGTCCCCTCCTCGCCCAGAAAACCGTAAGTGGGGCGCGCCGCCATCAATTCTTCGCGGATCGTCTGTTCGGCCTGCCGGTCGGCCCGGCTGACGAAATCGCCGGGGCCCTTGGTGCTGACCTGCAACTGTTCGACCTCGCCGAAATCCTTGAGCAGGGCGCGCCCGGCTTTGCGGGCGGTCTTCATCATCACGTTCAGGTTTGCGCTGCCAGCCATCTGGGCCTCCGGGGTAACAGTCGGGATCAAGTCAGGCGGGCCGTATAGGCGGTCGGTGCGGCGCGGACAAGGGGCCGCGCCACCCAAGATGTTAACGCAATTTTTGCAGGTCGCGGGCTAGGTCGATGGGCGAAAAGGATCACGCCGCTCATGCGACTGCCGACACTGCGCCAAATCCGGCACGAGACCCGTTTTGTCATGCGGATCTCCGACCGTGACCTGCTGACGCGGGTCGCCACCGGGTTGATGATGCTGGCGGTCTGCTGGTGGGCCGGGGCCAAGACCACCGTGATCGGTCTGGCCGGTATATTGATGTTCTTTGAATTGGCGGCCAAGCTCGTGGGCTTGTGGATGCCGCGCCGCGATGACGATATCCGCGTCGCGGCCGTGATCGGGATCTGGATTCTCAATATTTCATCGACGGTGGCCTACCTTTTGCCGGGGTTGGTGCTGGCCAACCAGACCTCGATCGCTTTTCTGATGGCCGGCTATCTGTGGCTGTTTGGCGTTTATGTCTATATATCCAATTCTTTCGCCGCCTTGCCATTCTACAACTGGAGCCAGATGGCCCCCGCCTTTGCCGCCGCGTTTGCGATGTTCTGGCTTGCGTCGCAGACCACCCATCAATCATCGTCGCCGCTGGAATGGATCGTCACCTGCGGGTTGATGTGCGTCTATATCTTCAACACTACCCAGACGATCATGGCGCAAAAGGACACGCAGCGCGAACTTCACGGTGCTCAGGACGCGGCTCATCAGCGACTTCAGGCGCTTGAACATCTGGCCCGGCATGACAGCCTGACAGGGCTGTTCAACCGGCACGCCTTTGATGAAAGTCTAGCGCAGCTGCTGGCGACACCGCAAAAGTCCGGGCAGACCGCCCTGCTCCTGCTCGATCTCGACGGCTTCAAGCCCATCAACGACACCTACAGCCACGAGGCCGGCGACACGGTTCTTGCCGAGGTTGGCAGGCGGATCGCCGCAACAGCAGGCGACCGGGCGGTCGTCGCCCGGTTGGGCGGTGACGAATTCGGCGTCGCCTTGCCGGGTATGGCATCCGGCCGGGCGGCACTGCGACTTGCGCAAACCCTTGCCACCGCAATCGCCCGCCCGATCCGGTACGAGGGCAAGGAACTGCGCGTCAGTTGCAGCATCGGCATCGATCTGACATCCAACACGGCCACCACCGTCGCCGAGCTTTGCGCCCGCGCCGATCAGGCGATGTATCGGGCAAAATCCGACTCCGGCGGCATGGCGATCCTTTACACCGTCGGCAGCTTTCCACATCGCACCAGTCTGGAAGACCGGGCGATGTTGCTCAGTGCGATGGCCAACGGCCAGATCAGGCCCTATTATCAGCCCAAGGTCTGTCTGGACTCCCTAAACACCCTTGGTTTCGAGGCGCTCGCCCGCTGGCCACAGCCTGACGGCACCCTGCGTGCCCCCGGCAGCTTCATTCCGCAGATCAACGAACTCGGGCTGCAGGGCGATTTCATGCTGCATATGGCCCGACTGGTCCTGAGTGACATGCAGGACCTGCTGGACGACGCGCTGAACCCAGGTCAGGTGTCGATCAACCTGCCGGAAATGGCGCTGGCAACCCACAGCGGGCGGATGGACCTGCTCCGTCTGATGTCGGATTATCCCTTGCTGACCCCGCATATCACCTTTGAGATCACCGAAGACGTGTTCATCAACCGCTCGGCCGACATCATTCAGGCCAGCATCGCCCGGTTCCGCGCGACCGGCGTGCGGGTGTCACTGGACGATTTCGGCACGGGTTTCGCTTCCTTCCAGCATCTGCGCCAGTTGGAATTCGACGAGTTGAAGATCGACACCTCGTTTGTCGCCGATCTGGGCGTCGATCCGGCGGCCGACGTACTGATTGCCGGGTTTCTGAGCATCGCAACCGGACTGGGCGTCGGCGTCATCGCAGAAGGTGTCGAAACCAACGCCCAGTTGCAACATCTGCGCCGCCTGGGCTGCAAGATCGCGCAGGGTTATCTGTTCGGCAAGGCCATGCCACTGGCCGAAACCCGGATCAGGCTGTTCGCCGAACAGGCGCGGGCGGACACGGACAACGACGCTGGCGCGATCAGGCGCGCTGCAGTTTAACAGCCTCTTGCCGGGCCAGCCGGACGACGTGGGCGATGTATGGGCGCGTCGTGTCCTCGTCCCGTGTCGCGACATATAGTCGGCGGGTGATGCCGCCCTTGGTCAGCGGCCGGGTGACGTAATCGGCGTTGTAGCGCACCTGCCGCACGACCCAGTCAGGCAACACCGCCACACCGCGGTTTGACGCCACCAGCAACAGGATCACGGCCGTCAGTTCGACCTGGCGCACTGCGGCCGGTTCGACCTTGGCCGGGGTCAACAGTTGTGAAAAAACGTCGAGCCGGGCGCGGTCGACCGGATAGGTGATCAGGGTCTGGCCACGAAAATCCTCTGCTTCGATCACGTCTTTTTGGGCCAGCGGATGCTGGGCGCTGGCGACAAACACCGGATTGTAGTCGAACAGCGGGGTAAAGGTAACTCCGGGCAAATCTTCCGGGTCCGACGACACCACCAGATCGACCACCTCGCGGCGTAGCGCAGGAAGTGCGTCAAAGGCCAGACCGGGACGAATATCGACATCAACCTCGGGCCAGGCCTTGCGGAACTGTTCAAGCACGGGAAACAGCCATTCGAAACAGGCATGACATTCGATGGCGATGTGCATCCGGCCCGCCTTGCCCGACACCAGCCCGGCAAACTCCGCCTCGAGGTCGGCAACCAGCGGCAGGATGCTTTCCGCCGCCGCCAGCAGCTTCATCCCCGCTGCAGACAGTTTCAGTGGTTTCGAGCGGCGCACGAACAGGTCGACCCCGGCCTGATCCTCGATCCCCTTGATCTGGTGTGAAAGGGCCGACTGGGTGATGTTCAACTGATCGGCGGCCCGTGCCAGCCCACCGGTATCGTGGATCGCCTTGATCGTGCGCAGGTGGCGAAATTCGATATGCATGTTAGCGGAACTCATGATCTTGGTGAATGTTATGAATTTGTCTCACATCGCAAAGGCTGCGACAAGGGGAGAACCAGATACAGGATCACGCCCATGACCCCCGCCGTTTCATTCGAATTCTTCCCACCCAAGTCGCTTGAAGGATCATTCCGCCTTTGGGACTGCGTCAACACGCTTGCCCCGCTCGACCCGGCCTTCGTCAGCGTCACCTACGGCGCGGGCGGCACCACGCGGGAACTCACGCACGAGGCAGTAGGGACGATCCACAAGACGACTGGCCTCAACGTCGCGGCGCACCTCACCTGCGTCGACGCCACACGCGAAGAAACGATGGCGATCGCCCAGGGTTACGCCGACGTCGGCGTGACCGAGATCGTGGCCCTGCGCGGCGATGCGCCCAAGGGGTCGGGGGCATTCGTGGCTCACCCCGATGGGTTCGCGTCCTCCGTCGACCTGATCGCCGCCATGGCCGACACCGGCAAATTCACCGTGAGGGTCGGTGCTTATCCCGAAACCCATCCCGAAGCGGCCGACCCGCAGGCCGACATCGCCTACCTGAAACGCAAGATCGATGCGGGCGCCTCCAGCGCGATCACCCAGTTCTTTTTCCGAGCCGAGACATTTTTCCGGTTCCGCGACGCCTGCGCAAAGGCCGGGATCGATGCGCCGATCATTCCCGGCATTCTGCCGATCGAGAACTGGTCGGGTGCCCGCAAGTTCGCCGTGACCTGCGGAACCAAAATTCCACTGGTGGTCAGTGACGGATTCGAACACGCGACCCGCGACGGAACAGCCGACCTGCTGGCAACCGCGCTAGCCAGCGAACTTTGTGACGATCTGCTGCGCGGCGGTGTCGATCACCTGCATTTCTACACGCTGAACCGCCCCGAACTGACGCGCGACGTCTGCCGCGCCCTCGGGCTCTCCCCCAAGGTGCGGCTGCAGAACGTCGCCTGACAGCGCCGCCTCTGGCACGTGTCCCCGTGCCAGAGGCGCATCTCACACGATTTATGGCGGCAAGAGGTGCCGCAACCTGTGCCCCGTCAGCGTTGGATGGGCCATTTCCGAGGCATCTTTGCCGATGATGCGACGACGGCGCGACAGGAACAACTTACCCCACCCGGACCAGGATCCGATCGAGGGGGCGTTCGCATCTTGCGGGAACCGCGCCTGCCAGCCGTCCGGCAACAGCAGGCCGCAGGTTGCGAGCCGTCCGAGCATCCAGACAAGCGGGATGTTGGCCAGCGGCCGAGCCGCCACATCGTCGCCGAGTTGCCCGCCGACATCGCCGTGGGTGCCGCGAAACCAGACCTGCTCCATCACCCCGTTCCAGCCCGGCGGCTTCTGCCAAAGAACCGGCGCATAGGCTTCGCGCCGCTCATCGATGGCCAGCGCGTGAAACCCGTGCAGCACGTGATCACCCAGCGCCTGACTGTGAAACGTCTGCGCCGGTGGTGTCCAGCGCCAGATCAGCGGCAGGCGCAGGCCGAGTGCCTTGACGGTATCCCAGACGCCCACGGCCGCGACCATGACCTCGGGGTGGGTATAAAGGGCGCGAAATTTCGCGGCGTAAACGCTGCGCCCGCCAGTGCGGTAGTGCCGATAGGCCTGCCGGATCACCCGCTCGGTCGCCTCGTCATGGCGCACCAGCCCGACCAGGTCGATCACGCCCGCCAACGAGCGGACGGCATAGGCCCCGCGCGAATACCAGATCAGGATGATCCTGTCGCCGGGCCGGAAACGGCTGGCCAGCACGCCATAGGCACGCTGAATCTGGCGGTTTATGCCTTTGCCGGTGATGACGCTCCAGGTGCCCGACCAATCGCGCCATTGCACCCCGGATTCGTAATAGACGGTCAGGTTCGCCTGCCGTCCGGCCTCGCGCAGCAGCTTGAACGTCAGGCCTGCGTTGGTTTCCATGCCGGGCGCAAGGGTCGACATCGTGCCGTCAAGGATGATGACATGGGTGGCAAGGCCGCGCTTGCGCGTCGGTCCGTCCTCGGTCCGGGCGCGACGGCCGAACAGACCAAAGAACCAGTCGCCAATCTCGGCCATTCATCGCGTCCGATCAGATTACCCCTGGAAACAGCCTAGCGGGCCGGGCGGCCCTGTCCAGCCTGCGGGATCATCAGACAACGTGGTTAAAACTCCGTCACCACAACGGTGTCGCGCCCGCCGTAGCCGTTGAATTGGGTCGTCACGCCGTTCAGATAGGCCCCGGTGGCCCCGAAAACGATCCAATCGCCGACCGCCAGATCGGTGGGCAGATCGACCCGCCCCGGCAGCACGTCAAGGCTGTCGCAGGTCGGGCCATAGACGATGCGCGGCGTGGTCGCCGCATCGGCGGCGTGCCCGACAATGTGGAAAGACGGCACGCCCATCGACGGAAACTCGGACATCCCGCCATATATCCCGTCACTCAGGTAAATCCGTTCACCCCGCAGGGATTTGACCTGCACCGCATAGGCAAAGGCATCGCCGACAAGGCCGCGCCCCGGTTCGCAGACCAGCACGGGCTGGGACGGAAACACCGCGACAGCTTTTGTGATGGCATCGAAATACGGTTGCAGATCAAGACCCTTCCCGTCCCGCGCCGATGGAAACCCGCCGCCGACGTTCAGCCGGGCGATGGCGACACCGGCCCGCGCTGCGATGTCGGCGGCGGCATGGATATAGGCCGTCCAAGCGGCGGGATCCCTGCACTGCGTGCCGACATGGAAGGTCAACGCCGGGGTCAGGCCCCGCGCGGCGACGGCCCGTAACAGGGCGACGGCGGCGTCAGGGTCGGCCCCGAACTTGTCACCAAAGTCATAGGCGGCGCCGGCGACGGACAGCTTGAAACGCACGGCGACCTCGGAGCCCGGCGCGACTCCGTCCAGCTTTTCCAGCTCGCCCATGTCGTCCACCGACCAGCTGACGACTCCCGCCGCGATTCCGGCGGCGACCTCGGCCCGGCTGCGCACCGGGTTGTTGTAATGCAGCGGCGCGGCGGGACACAGCCCCGCGATCAACGCGATCTCGGCGGGCGAGGCGACGTCGAATCCGTGCAGTCCGTCGGCCCAAAGCCGGGCGATCACGTCAGGATCGGGGTTTGCCTTGACCGCGAAAGTCACCAGACCCGGAAAGCCGGCGCGAAACTGCGCCAGCCGGTCGGCCAGAACTGCCGGGGCAAAGAAATGCACCGGCGTGTCGGCAGTTGTTGTCGCCAGATAACCGTCGATGGTCTGGGGGAGTACGGGTAGCAGTTGCATCGGAAACCTCGTCTGTTTTCCAAAGGCTATGCAGCGGCGCTGACAGAGTGTAGCGGCACACTGAGCGAAAAGACTCGTGATATCGGCAAATTGCCCATACTGTCGGCACTATGACTGATCTCGATGATACCGACCGCACCCTGCTGGCGCATCTGGGCACCAACGCCCGGCTGCCGGTGGCGGCACTGGCCAAGAAGCTGGGCCTTGCCCGCACAACCGTGCAGGCCCGGATCGAGCGGCTGGAGCGTGCCGGGGTGATCGCTGGCTATACAGTGAAACTTTCCGACGCGGCCCGTGCGGGGATGATCCGCGCCACGGTACTGATCCACCTGACCCCTGCTGCCCAGACGGCTGTTCTGGCGCAACTGCGGCGCCTGCCGGCGGTCGAACAGGTCCACACCACGTCAGGGCGTTTCGACCTTGCCTGCCTGCTGCAGACGGCGACGACCCTGCAACTGGATCAAACGCTCGACAAGATCGGCGAGATTGACGGCGTACTGGCGCTGGAAAGCCTGATTCACCTATCCACACGAATCGACCGGGCGCTCTAGCCCTTCCCCTTACCCCGCCCCCGCGTTATCTGATCCCCCGACAAAAAGGACCAGACCGATGCCGATGGAAAAGACATTCGACGCCGCCAGTGCCGAACCCCGGATCTACGCCGCGTGGGAAAAGGCCGGGGCATTCCGCGCCGGGGCCAATGCCTCGCGGGCCGAAACCTTTACCATCATGATCCCGCCCCCGAACGTCACCGGATCGCTGCACGTCGGCCATGCGTTTAACAACACGTTGCAGGACGTCCTGACGCGCTGGAAACGGATGCAAGGCTACGACGTGCTGTGGCAACCGGGGACCGACCACGCCGGGATCGCAACACAACTGGTCGTCGAACGGCAGTTGGCGGAGGCCAACACGCGGCGCACGGACATGTCGCGCGCGGATTTTCTGGCGAAGGTCTGGGAGTGGAAAGCCGAATCCGGCGGCAATATCCGCAACCAGTTGAAACGCCTTGGCGCGTCCTGCGATTGGGACCGTGAGGCGTTCACAATGGACCCCGCGTTTCACGACGCGGTCATCAAGGTCTTTGTCGATATGTACGACAAGGGTCTGATCTATCGCGGCAAACGGTTGGTCAACTGGGATCCGCATTTTGAGACGGCGATTTCCGACCTCGAGGTTGAAAATGTCGAAGTCGCCGGGCACATGTGGCACTTCAAATACCCGCTGGCGGGCGGCGCGACCTATACCTATGTCGAAAAAGATCAAGACGGGGTCGTCACCCTGTCCGAAGAACGCGACTATATCGCCATCGCGACGACCCGCCCCGAAACCATGCTAGGCGACGGCGCCGTTGCGGTTCATCCATCGGATGAACGTTACGCGCCAATCGTTGGAAAATTATGTGAAATCCCGGTTGGTCCGAAAGAGAATCGCCGCCTGATTCCGATCATCACCGACGATTATCCTGACCCTACCTTCGGGTCAGGTGCTGTCAAGATCACCGGAGCGCACGATTTCAACGACTATGGCGTCGCCAGCCGCAACAACATCCCGATGTATGCGCTAATGGATACCCAAGGTGCGATGCGCGTCGATGGGCGGTCCTATGCCCAAGAAGCTGAGGTGGCGCAGCGGATCGCGGTCGGGGCTGAAGGTTTCGACGAGGCAAAAATCGCCGCGATGAACCTTGTCCCCGACGCCTATCGCGGGCTGGACCGGTTCGACGCCCGCAAGGCCGTGGTTGTCGATATCACTGCCGAAGGTCTGGCCGTCATGGTGCCGAATCCAGCATGGGACGCCGCCGATGCGGACGATAGGGTGAGGCTGCACCCCACCATCCCCCTCGTCGACGCCAAACCCATCATGCAGCCGTTCGGTGACCGCTCCAAGGTCGTGATCGAACCGATGCTGACCGACCAGTGGTTCGTCGATACCGCCAAGATCGTCGGCCCGGCGCTCGACGCGGTGCGCAACGGTGCCGTCAAGATCATGCCCGAGAGCGGCGAAAAGGTATTCTTTCACTGGCTCGAGAATATCGAACCGTGGTGCATCTCGCGCCAACTGTGGTGGGGGCATCAGATACCGGTTTGGTATGGGCCGGAAATAGAAGAAATCGAAGGTGAAGGTGTTCTTGATTTCAAAACTCAGAAATACTTTTGCGCTTCTGATGAGGCAAGCGCGGTTCGTCAAGCTGAGGCGTTCTACGGCCATAATTTGTTTACAATCTTTAAGTTCGGTAAGTCCCGAGAGTATTCTGAGCAATTTTTCGGGATTCAGGCTCGTCTGGACTCACTGACTGACTCGCAGTTCAGGATTCCGCTCGAACGCGACCCCGACGTCCTCGACACATGGTTCTCCTCCGGCCTCTGGCCCATCGGCACCCTCGGCTGGCCGAACTGGGACGCGAGCACACAGAAATACTTCCCCACCGATGTCCTGATCACCGGGCAGGATATCCTTTTCTTCTGGGTCGCGCGGATGATGATGATGAGCCAGGCGGTGGTCGGGCAGAACCCGTTCCAC
>JBBSBK010000058.1:0-22548 GCA_038251315.1 Rhodobacterales bacterium
ACTGGCGAACCGCTGGGCTGCGGGCGTCATTGCGGTCGCTGTTTCAGTGCGAAATACCGGGGCCGTCGACAGCCACGCGATCATGATGAATAAAATCACCGTCACCGCCAATGTCCACGTCGGGTTGCCTTTGCGCATGTGGACGGTGTTGAAATAATGCCGGATCGTGACGCCCATCAGGAACACCAGCGACGCGATGATCCAGTTGTATTCGGTAGCAAACGCCAGCGGGTAATGGTTGCTCAGCATCAGGAAGATGACCGGCAGCGTCAGGTAATTGTTGTGCGTGCTGCGCTGCTTGGCGATCTTGCCATATTTCGGGTCCGGCTTGCGGCCCGCCTGCAGGTCGGCGACGACAATGCGCTGGTTGGGCATGATGATGAAAAACACATTGGCCGACATGATCGTCGCGGTGAACGCCCCCAGGTGCAGTAGGGCGGCGCGACCTGAAAACACGGACGTATAAAAATACGACATGCCGACAAGGATGACGTACAGCAGGACCATCAGCCGCGTATTATCATCGCCGAACCGCGATTTGCAGATCAGGTCATAGGCGATCCAGCCAAAGGCGAGCGAGGCGAGCGATATGGCTATCCCCTGCCATGCCGGAATATCCAGCACATTGGGGTCGATCAGGAACAGTTCGGACCCCAGATAATAGACCAGAAACAGCAGTGCAAAACCTGATAGCCAGGTCGCATAGCTTTCCCATTTGAACCAGACCAGATCGCCAGGCATCGCGTCAGGGGCCACAAGATATTTCTGGATGTGGTAAAACCCGCCGCCATGCACCTGCCATTCTTCGCCGTCCGCACCGCTGGCCAACGCCCGGTCGCGGTGCAGCCCCAGATCAAGCGCGATGAAATAGAACGACGATCCGATCCACGCGATCGCCGTGATCACGTGCAGCCAGCGCACGGCAAATTCCAGCCATGCCATCAGAATCGCGGCGTCATACATCGGCAAATCCCCCTGCGGTTGGCATCAGGCTATACGAATGCCCATTTATTTGTTAATCCGTCAAATAGGGGAACACTTTCAAGACGAGCCGTTGAATGGCCTATGTCGCCAACATCCGCATGTTCGTCCGTGTCTATGAATTGGGTAGTATGAGTGCTGCTGCCCGCGATCAACGCACATCGCCAGCGGTCGCATCGTCGCGCATCGCCGAGCTAGAGAAACATCTGGGCCTGCGCCTGTTCAATCGCACCACCCGCAGTCTGAAACCCACCGAAAACGGCCGCATCTTCTACGATGGCGCGCTGCGTGTCCTGCAAGCCATCGACGAGGCCGAGGCGGCGGTGGCCGAAACCACCCAGAACCCACGCGGCACGGTGTTCGTCGCCGCCCCCCTTGGTGTCGGACGACGATTCATCGCGCCGCATGTCCCGGCATTCAAAGACACCTATCCGCAGATCGACGTCCGTCTGCGCCTGTCAGATCGCAAGATCGACGTGGTGAGCGAAGGGCTGGATCTTGCGTTTCACCTTGGCAGTCTTGAGGACTCAACGCTCAAGGTCCGCCTTGTCTCCGACTGCCCCCGCGTGTTGTGCGCCGCCCCCGCCTACATCGACCGGCGCGGCAATCCGGTGGACGGCGCGGCTTTGGTCGCCGACCGGCACGACTGCCTGAACCTGCGGTTTCCGGGGGCGACCGAATTTCGCTGGCTGCTGGATACGGCCACAGGGCCGGAACGGTTCGACATCACCGGCCCCTACGAGACCGACGATGGTGATGTCCTGACCAACTGGGCGCTGGACGGGCGCGGCGTCATCCTGAAACCGATCTTCGAGGTGGCCGATTACCTGCGCGATGGCCGCCTGATCCCGGTCGCGACGGCAACGCCACCCGTCGCCACGCAGCTAAGCTGCCTGACCCAGCACCGCCGCCTGCGCGACCCGAAAATTCAGCTGTTCACCGATTTCATCATGGCCAGGATGAAGGCCGACATGTCGGCAGCGACCAAGGGGCTTCAACTGCCCCGGTAGGTCGAAAATCCGAAGGGCGAGATCAGCAGCGGCACGTGGTAATGCGACGCGGGGTCGGAAATGCCGAACCGGATCGGGATTTCGTTCAGGAAACGCGGGTTTTCCGGCGCAGTGCCGCTGGCATCCAGATAGTCTCCAACATAGAACAGCAGTTCGTAGCGCCCGACCCTGAATTCGTCGGCCGGCAAAATCGGCCCGTCGGTGCGCCCGTCGGCGTTCGTCACCTTGGTCGTCAGATGCACCCAAGTGCCGCCGTCGATGCGGAACAGGTCGATCTTCATCCCCTGCGCCGGCACGCCCCGCGCGGTATCAAGGACATGGGTGGTCAGGTATCCGTCAGGCATCGCAGGTTTCCTCTTTGCGCCAGACTGCCCGGTTTAGGCGCCAAAGGCGACGGTGCTTGCAATCAACAGGTCTTTCACGATTTGCTTGAAAGTCACGCACGATTTTATGGTTTACAGGAAACCAGCACAGGAGCCGCGATGCACCGCTATCCCCGCAATATGATCGGCTATGGCCCGACCCCACCAGATGCCGCGTGGCCGGGGGGTGCCAAGATCGCTATCAGCGTGGTGCTGAATTACGAAGAAGGCGGCGAAAACAATATCCTCCACGGCGATGCCGCGTCCGAGGCGTTTCTGTCAGACATTCCCGGTGCCGCCCAATGGCCGGGCCAGCGTCACTGGAACATGGAATCCATCTATGACTACGGTGCGCGTGCCGGGTTCTGGCGGCTGCACCGCCTGTTCACCGGGCTTAACATTCCGCTGACCATCTACGGCGTCGCCACCGCATTGGCCCGCAGCCCCGAACAGGTCGCCGCGATGATCGCTGCCGATTGGGAAATCGCGTCGCACGGGTTGAAATGGGTCGAACATCGGGACATGCCCGAGGCAGAGGAACGCGCCGCGATTGCCGAGGCGATCCGGCTGCATACCGAAGTCACGGGATCGCGCCCGACCGGCTGGTATACCGGGCGCTGTTCGGTCAACACTGTCCGGCTGACCGCCGAGGCCGGTTTCGACTGGATCAGTGACACCTACGACGACGACCTGCCCTATTGGATCGAAGTCGGGGACCGCGACCAACTGGTCATCCCCTACACGCTGGAAGCCAACGACATGCGGTTTGCCACCGCACCGGGCTACACCACGGGCGAGCAGTTTTTTGACTACCTCAAGGATTCGTTCGACACTCTCTATGCCGAAGGTGCCGCCGGTTCGGCAAAGATGTTTTCCATCGGCCTGCACTGCCGCCTGATCGGGCGGCCAGGCAAGATCGCGGGCCTCAAGCGGTTTCTGGATTACGCCAAAGGGCACAAAGGCGTCTGGTTCCCCCGCCGCATCGACATTGCCCGTCATTGGGCGGCGGCGCACCCGCATCAACGGCGCGGCCTGCCCAGCGCGATGCACAAGGCGGCGTTCGTGCGCGCCTTCGGCAGCATATTCGAACATTCGCCTTGGATCGCCGAACGCGCCTTTGACCTTGAACTTGGCCCCGCCCACGACCGCGCTGCTGGCCTGCACAACGCGCTGTGCCGCGTGTTCCGCACCGCGAGCGACACCGAAAGGCTGGGCGTGCTGACCGCCCACCCGGATCTTGCGGGCAAACTGGCGCAGGCCAAACGGTTGACGGCGGAATCGACGAACGAGCAGGCCAGCGCCGGGCTGGACGCGCTGACCGACGCCGAACGCGCGACCCTGACGCAGATGAATACGGACTACGTGACCAAACACGGCTTTCCCTTCATCATCGCCGTGCGCGACAACACCAAGGCCAGCATCATGGCCGCCTTTGCCGCCCGGATCGACAACGACCGCGCCACCGAATTTGCCACCGCCTGCGCGCAGGTCGAACGGATCGCGTTGCATCGCCTCAAGGACCTTTTACCATGACAACCTACGCTTTTCCCCCCGGCGGGATGCCTGACCTGTCTGACGATCCCGCTGCCGCAGGCGCGATCTTCACCACCGCCTATGCCCTGATCCCCGGCAGCACGATGCGCGACATCACTGCCAGCCTGCTGCCCGGATGGGACGGCACGCAGGCATGGATCATCGCGCGGCCCCTGACCGGATTCGCCGAAACATTCGCGCAATATGCGGTTCAGGTGGCACCGGGCGGCGGCAGTGCGACGCCCGAACCTGATAAAGGGGCCGAGGCTGGCATCTTGGTCGCGAGCGGCACCATGACCCTGACCTTGGACGGGGACACGCGCAAACTAGGCGCTGGCAGCTACGCCTATATCCCGCCGGGGCGCGACTGGCGGGTGGCCAACACTGACACCACCGCGTTGCAATTCCACTGGATCCGCAAACGCCATGTCGCGGCGCCGAGCATTGGTCTGCCTGACCCAATCTTTACCACCGACGCCGATAGCCCGTTCAATTGCATGCCCGGCACCGACAAATGGGCGACCCAGCGGTTCGCCGACCCGACCGACCTGCGCCACGACATGCACGTGAACATCGTCACGTTCCAACCCGGCGGGCGCATCCCGTTTGCCGAAACCCATGTGATGGAACACGGGCTGTATGTGCTGCAAGGCAGTGCCGAATACCTGCTGAACGATCGCTGGCACAGCGTCGGCCCCGGCGATTTCATGTGGCTGCGTGCGTTCTGCCCGCAGGCCTGCATCGCGACAGGGGACCAACCATTCCGCTATCTGTTGTATAAAGACGTCAATCGACACCCCGATCTGGTCCTGCCATGAACCTGCGCACCGAACCGCTGACCGCCATCGCCTTCGCCCCTTTCGGCGATGTATTGGAAGCGGTGGGCGACCCTGACAAAATGATCAATCAGGGCCTGTGCGGACGGTATCACGACCGCGCCCGGCTTGATTTCGGCGCTGACGGGCGTGCCGGTCTCAGCATTTTCAACGCCCAGCCTTGCGCCCTGCCCTATACCTGCGATCTGGTCGAACGGCACCCGGACGGAAGCCAGTCGTTCATCCCGATGACGCAGGCCCCGTTTCTGGTGATCGTGGCCAGCGACCAGAACAACAAACCGCACGGTTTCCGGGCATTTCTGACCGCGCCCGGTCAAGGCATCAACATTCTGCGCAACACCTGGCATGGCGTACTGGCCCCTCTGTCGGCCCCCGGCCTGTTCTGCATTATCGACAGGATTGGCGATACGACGAACCTGCAGGAATGCCCGCTCGATCCACCGCTGATCGTCACGGAATAAGTCCGATCGGTCGTCAAGGCCGGACAACCAGACCGACCATCAACGCGGACCAGTCCATGACCATCCAGATCCACCCGGCGGACGAAATCCGCACTGGTGACGGCGATCAAATCGCGGCTCCGTCGCCGCCGTTTCCGAACCCGAGGCGCGGTGTCATCGAACATGCGCGTGGCTATAAGCGGCGGTGTCTTTTTCGTTCCCGCGCTTAACTGTCGCACTGTGATGAACGGACCGCGGTGGCGTGCTATGTGCATGTCATAGGACATTCAGACGGTCAGGTAGACAGCATGGACACTCTCATACTTTCGCGCATCCAGTTCGGTGCCAACATCTCGTTCCACATCCTGTTTCCGACGATCACCATCGCGCTCGGCTGGGTCCTGCTCTACTTCAAGGTCCGGTTTAACCGCAGTGGCGATTCCCGCTGGATGGAGGCCTATGGCTTTTGGGTCAAAATCTTTGCCCTGACATTCGCGATGGGCGTTGTCAGCGGCATCACCATGTCGTTCCAGTTCGGTACCAACTGGCCGGGGTTCATGGAAAAGGTCGGCAATATCGCCGGGCCGCTGCTGGCCTACGAGGTGCTGACTGCGTTTTTCCTCGAAGCGGTGTTCCTTGGCATCATGCTGTTCGGATATCGCAAGGTCAAACCTTGGGTGCATACCACCGCGACGCTGCTTGTGGCCTTTGGCACGACCATGTCGGCGTTCTGGATCATCGTGCTGAACTCTTGGATGCACACGCCCCAAGGCTTTGAAATGCGCGACGGCGTGGCGCATGCGACCGACTGGTTCGCCATCGTGTTCAACCCGTCCATGCCCTACCGTTTTGCGCATATGATGCTGGCATCGTTCCTGACGGTCAGCTTTCTGATCGCGGGGATCTCGGCCTTCAGGCTGCTGATCGGCGGGCAGAACAAAGGCGTGCGCGCGGCGCTCCAAACGGCCGTTTTCGCCGCCGCACTGCTGATCCCGGTGCAGATTTTCGTCGGTGACATCCACGGGCTGAACACGCTCGAACACCAGCCTCAAAAGATCGCCGCGATGGAAGGCAACTGGGAAACCGGGCCCAACAAACCCCTGCTGCTGTTTGCCATTCCCGATCAGGCTGCGCGAACCAACCGCTTTGAAATCGGCATTCCGAATTTTGCGTCGATCATCCTCAAACACCACGCCGAGGGGATCGTGCCGGGACTGAACGATTACGTTCTGGCCGATGGCACGGTAAACCACCCGCGCGTCGCCCCGGTGTTCTTCAGCTTTCGGGTGATGGTCGGCACCGGCATATTGATGTTGTTGGTCGCATGGAGCGCAAGCGCGATGATGCTGCGCAAAACCGCCGACCGGCAATCGCGGCGCGGTGCTGACGGCCTGCCCCGGTTCATGCTGATCGGGTTGGTGGGCATGACGTTCGCGGGTTGGCTGGCGACGCTGGCGGGCTGGTACACTACCGAAATGGGCCGCCAGCCCTGGCTGGTCGAAGGTGTGCTGATGACAAAACAGGCGGTCGCCAATGTGCCCGCTCCGATGGTTCTGGGCACCCTGATCGGTTACCTGATCGTTTACGGCCTGCTGCTGGCTGCATACATCAGCGTTATCTTCTATCTGGCCCGCCGCGCTGCCCAAGGCCAGTCGATCGGACCGGTCACGCCGCAATCAGAGATGGCACAAGTTGTGGTGGCCGCCGAATGAACGACCTTTTGCACCTGTTCGGCGAACCCACCATCTGGCTGCCCTTTGTCTTTGCGGCGCTGATGGGCGCGTCGATCCTGATCTATGTCGTTCTTGACGGGTTCGATCTGGGCGTCGGTCTGCTGTTCCCCTTTGCCGACGATGCCGAAAAGGACCGCATGATCGCAGCCATCGGCCCGTTCTGGGACGCCAACGAAACATGGCTGGTGCTGGCGATCGGCCTGATGCTGGTCGCGTTCCCGGCGGCGCACGGGGTGATCCTGACAGCGCTGTATCTGCCTGTTGCGGTGATGCTGATCGGGCTGATCCTGCGCGGCGTGGCGTTCGAATTCCGGGCCAAGGCACCGGCGCCGAAGAAACGCCTGTGGAACAATCTTTTCCTGACCGGGTCTCTGATGACCTCGCTCAGCCAAGGGTTCATGCTGGGCATGTATGTTATGGGGTTGACCTGGACATGGGCGCATGTCGGTTTCGCCGCCCTGACGGCGGTGTTTCTGGCCGTCGGCTACAGCTTCATCGGCGCGACCTGGGTGATCCACAAGACCGACGGGGCGCTGCAAACCAAGGCGGTGACATGGGCGCAGGGCGGCATCTGGGGGTTGGTGCTGGGCATCGGCGCGATTTCGGCGGCGACGCCGTTCATCAGCACCCGGATTTTCGACAAATGGTTCAGTTGGCCGGAAATGCTGTGGCTGTCACCGCTCCCGGTTCTGTCGGGGGCGCTGGTGGTCTGGCTGTGGGTCATGCTGCGCCGGATGCCCTTTGCAAACGACCGCCGCTCGTGGCTGCCATTCGGCGCCGCGACAGCGCTGTGGATGCTGGCATTCGGCGGTATGGCCTACAGCTTTTATCCTTATGTGGTGCCCGAAAAACTGACGATCTATGAGGCCGCGAGCGCGCCCGAAAGCCTGCTCATCATCCTGTTCGGCACCGTCTTTGTGCTACCCACCATCGCGGCTTACACGGTGCTGAGCTACTACATCTTCCGCGGCAAGGCGACCGATCTCAGATATGACTGATCTTGCGCCCTTCTTTGGTCTTTTAAACTCCGGGGGGCCCGGAACGGGCGGGGGCAGCGCCCCCTCGGACCTCCCGTTCAAGCACTATCGGTTTGACAGTTCCGGGGTGCATGACTAAAGCCACGTCCGTGGTCAGGCGCGGTAGCTCAGTTGGTTAGAGCGATCGACTCATAATCGATAGGTCGGGAGTTCAAGTCTCCCCCACGCCACCACCCGTGATTTTCGCAAAGCGAAATTCACGGAGTGCGCGAAAGCGAATGCGCAGCAATCGCGTGCGCGCCTCCTCACAAGTTGAGCGCGTCCCTTCCCCTTCTTGGCTGCCCAAGTTACCCTCCGCGCAACCCCTTGCCGGAGCCCTCCCTCATGCCCCTCCTCGACACCCTGCGCGCCGCCATCGGCCCGGCCCACGTCTTAACCGGCGACGCCACTGCCAAATGGCAGACCGACTGGATGGGCAGCTATCATTCGACCCCACTGGCCGTTCTGCGCCCCGGTTCGACCGCTGACGTTTCCGCAATCCTGAAAATAGCCAACGCCACAGGCACCCCCGTCGTCCCGGTATCGGGCAACACCGGACTGGTCGGCGGCACCCAGACGACGGGCGGCCTTGTCCTGTCGCTGGACCGGATGAATAAAATCCGTGATCTGCGCCCCGAAGGTCGGTTGGCGGTGGTCGAGGCGGGGGTCATCTTGTCCACCTTGCATGATGCTGCTGCGGCCCACGATCTGATCTTTCCGATGACGTTTGGCGCACGGGGTTCGGCGATGATCGGCGGCATCCTGTCGACCAATGCCGGCGGGTCCAACGTCCTGCGCTATGGCAACACCCGCGATCTGTGTCTGGGGATCGAGGTGGTGCTGGCCGATGGCCGCGTCATGGATCTGATGAGCGAGCTGCACAAGGACAACGCCGGGTTGAACCTGCGCCACCTGATGATCGGGGCCGAGGGGACGCTGGGCGTCATCACTGCCGCCGTGATGAAACTGCGCCCCAAACCCCGCGCCTACGCCACCGCGACCCTAGCCGTACCGACGCTGGCCGATGCGCTGACCCTGCTGAATACCCTGCAAGACGCCACCGGCGGCGCGGTCGAGGCGTTTGAATTCATGCCGCGCAGTTACATCGACGGGCATCTGGCCCGGATCAAAGGTGCCAAACCGCCCTTTGCCCAATCCTATGACGTCAACATCCTGACCGAAATCGCCGCCACCGCGCCGCGCGACGCCACGCCGGGGCCGGACGGGGCGGTGCCTGTGGTGACCCAACTTGAAACCATCCTTGGGGCGATGCTGGACAACGGAATCCTGCTGGACGCCGTCATCGCCCGCAACGAGGGGCAGCGGCGCGAGATGTGGGCGCGGCGCGAGGCTGCGGCGGAAATCGCCCACGGGATCACCCCCTTTGTCGATACCGACATTGCTCTGCCGCTGCACCGGATCACCGCGTTCTTCGACCTTGTGCGCCCGCGCATCGCCGCCCTTGACCCCACTGCCACCGACGTTTGCGTCGCTCATCTGGGAGATGGCAACCTGCATTTCTCGGTCTATCCCAGCCGAGATGACCCCAGGCTGAACGACGCGATCACCGAGGCGGTCGAGGACGTCGTGCAGACTCTTGGCGGCAGCTTTTCGGCCGAACACGGTATTGGCCTTTCGAAACTGGCGTCGATGCGGCGGAGGAAGGATCCTGTCGCGCTCGACGTGATGCGCGCGATCAAGACGGCGCTGGATCCCAAGGGTATCATGAATCCCGGCAAGGTGTTCCCGGCCTGAACCATGCAGCGCCATTTCAACCTTATCCGGCGGGATGCCACGCTGCGGTTGCTGACGCTTTGCGCCCTGCTGCACGGCATCTTTGCCAGCGCCATCGGTATCTATCAGTCGCTGGTCGCGGTGACGGTGTTCGGGATCAGCGATCAGACCTATGCGGCGATCCTGCTGACCGCGATGCTGATGGCGGTCGGTGCGTCGATCGGCGTCGGCATCGTCACCGACCAGCGGCCCAGCCGGCGCACGATGGCGCTGCTGGCCGGCGCGATGATGACCATCGGGACCACGTCGGTCTGGCTGGTAGATTCCAGGGCAGCCTTCATGATCGCGCACATGTTCCTGATCCCGTTATCGGGATCGTTCTTTGGTCAGTTGTTCGCCGTTGCAAGGCTTGCCACGGCGCACCTGCCCCGGATTGACCGCGACGCCCTGCTGGCGATCCTGCGGGCGGCCTTTGCGGTGCCCTTTGTCATCGCCCTGCCGCTCTGGGGCTGGGCCTTTGGCAAGGGACTGCCGCTGACCACGATCTACCCGGTCGTTGCGCTGACTGGTCTGACCCTGATCGTCCTGATCTGGCGGCGCTGGCCGCGCGACGCCGATGCGCCGTGGACGGAACAGAAATCGGGGCTGTCGTTCCGCGCCTCGCTGTCCGAAATCACCACGCCGCCGATCCTGATCCGGGTCGGGCTGATCGGGGTGATGCTGTCGGGCGGGGCGATCTGCGGCACCATACTGGGCCTGCTGTTCGAAGTGACACCGGGGCGCGGCCCCGCCGATGTCGGTCTGTTCTTTGGCCTGTTCGTCGCCATCGAAGTCGTCGTGACAGTGTTTGTCGGGCAGTTGCTGCGGCTGATGAAACGATCCACCTGCATCGCGATCGGCACCCTGCAATATGCACTGTTCCTTGCCCTGCTGCCCCTGCTGGCCCCGACGCCGTGGGTCTGGCTGCTGATCGTGCCGGCAGGGGCGGGTGGGGCGATGATGTATGCGCTGGTGATCGGCTATCTGCAGGACCTGCTGGGCGCCCGGGCCGGGGCGGGGGCGTCGCTGATTGCGCTGCAACAACTCGCCTCGCAAACCCTCGCTGCGGCGGTGTTTGCGATTGGCACATGGATTTACGGCTATGCGCTTGTCTCGGTCCTTGGCGCGACGGCTATCGTTGCGGCGACGCTGGCGCTGCGCTGGTTGGATCGCGGGCGCGTGGATTAAAAGAAATCGGGGCCCGCCCGGCCCAGCAGCGCCTTGGCCATATCGACCGCCATCGCCGGGCCATCGGCCACCGACACCGACCCGTCGTCGGTCAAGACTTCGGATCCATCGACCCGCAAGATCTCGCCGCGCAGGCGCAGGGTTCCGCTATCCAGCTCGGCCAGACCACCGATCGGCGTCTGGCATGAGCCGTCAAGCGCACGCAGGAATGCCCGCTCTGCCGCGAGCCGCAGACCGGTCGGCCCATCATGGATCGCCGCCAGCATCTGCGCCGCGCGGTCGTCACCGGCCCGCCGTTCGATCCCGATGGCCCCCTGGGCGACGGCAGGCAGCATGTCGTCGACGGCAATCGGACGGCGTGGCACATCATCCATCTGCAGGCGGTTCAGCCCGGCCATTGCCAGAAATGTCGCCTGCGCCACGCCGTCCGAGAGCTTGCGCAACCGGGTCTGCACGTTGCCGCGAAATTCGACGATCTGCAGGTCGGGACGACGGGCCAGCAACTGCGCCTTGCGCCGCAGCGACGAGGTTCCGACAACCGCGCCTTGGGGCAATTCCGCAATCGCGCCATAAGCCAGCGACACAAAGGCATCGCGCACATCCTCGCGCGGCAGATACGTGTCGAGCAGCAGGCCGACCGGCTGATCCACCGGCATGTCCTTCATCGAATGGACGGCAATGTCGATGCCGCCGTCCAGCAGCGCATCCTCGATCTCGCGGGTGAACAGGCCTTTGCCGCCGATCTGGCTTAGCGGTCGGTCCTGCACCATGTCGCCCGTCACCTTGATGACGGTGATGGCGAACGCATCCTGCGGCAAATCGAACGCCGCCATCAACCGCCCCCGCGTTTCATGCGCTTGGGCAAGGGCCAACGGCGACCCGCGGGTGCCGATACGGAACGGGTTTTTCGGGTCTGGCATCATCATGCCGCCCGTTCTAGCGGCGCGGCCAAGGGCACACAATGGCTTGACTTCCCCGCCCTGCCAAGGGACCAAACCCCGTCAACTCCGGGAGTCAACATGACCAAGACCATCCTGCGCGCCCTTGCCGGGGAAACCCTGCCGACCCCGCCGATCTGGATGATGCGGCAGGCCGGGCGTTACCTGCCCGAATACCGCGCCACCCGTGAAAAGGCCGGCGATTTCCTGTCGCTGTGCTACAACTCCGACCTTGCCGCCGAGGTCACGCTGCAACCGATCCGCCGCTATGGGTTCGACGCGGCAATCCTGTTTGCCGACATCCTGCTGCTGCCCCAAGCAATGGGGGCCGACCTTTGGTTCGTCACCGGCGAAGGGCCGCGCCTGTCGACGATCACGAGTGCCGCCGAACTGGCCAAGCTGAAACCGGCTGACGCGATCCACGACCACCTTGCGCCGATCTATGAAACGGTGCGGATTCTGCGCCGCGAACTGCCGACCGAAACCACGCTGATCGGGTTCGCGGGCGCACCCTGGACCGTGGCGACCTATATGATCGCCGGACGCGGCACGCCCGACCAAGGGCCGGCGCACGCGTTAAAAAGCGAAAACCGGGCAGTGTTCGACGGCATCATCGACCAGTTGACGGCGGCAACGGTTGAATACCTGTCCGCCCAGATCGACGCCGGGGCCGAGGTGGTCAAACTGTTCGACAGTTGGGCCGGATCGTTGCAGGGGAGCGATTTCGACCGCTACTCCATCGCCCCGATGGCACAAATCACCGACGCGCTGAAATCGCGCCACCCCGGCATCCCCGTTATCGCCTTTCCGCGTGGCGCAGGCACCCAGTATGCCGGTCTGCACGCCGCGATCGGCGCCGACTGCATCGCCATCGACGACGGGATCGGGGCCGATTGGGTCGCCGAAAATGTCCAGCGGCAGGGCTGTGTGCAGGGCAACCTTGCGTCGTCCCACATGGTCACGGGCGGGCAGACCCTTGTGGATGAGACCCGCAAGATCGTGGACGCCCTGAAAGACGGCCCCCACATCTTCAACCTTGGGCACGGGATCACCCCCGACGCAGACCCAGCCAACGTGCAGTTGATGATCGACACGGTGCGCGGCGGCGGCTCATAAATAGGGCCCCCGAAGGGGCCCCTTTTTCGGAACTTGCACTATCAGGCTTAGTTGGAAACCGCAGCGGGGAACGGACCGATGTAGCCGACATAGGCACGCGTATCGGCCTCGGACAAGGCCTTGTCCTCGTCGCTTTCGCCGTAGGGGTGCTGCACCACGGCTATGAGATAAGCATGGCCATTGACGTCCGGATACCAGTCGATCGAGGTCAGTTCCGATCCATAGGGGCTCGACATCATCCGGGTCATGTCGTCGGTGTCGACGTTCATCGCCCAGGCGACGTCGTTCTGGTGGCCTGCCCCGGTATCCTCGCCGATGATGAGGGTGTTCTGGCCGGGAATGTAGGTGATGTTGTCGGGGTTCGCGATGCCGTCAACGTCGCATTCGTTGCCCGCATATTCGCTGTCGGCAGGATATTCGACCGGCATGCCCGACACGACACCCGTCATCGTGGTGGCGATGAAATTGTCGTCGAGTGCCAGTTCATAGACCGCGCCACAGGCGTTCTTGGACACGCGCACGTCGTTGCGTCCACCGACATCAAGATCGTCGCCATCGGTCATCCCCTTCGAGACCTCCGACATCGCGAGGTAGAGCGAGTTGTGCTCGGGGTTGTAGGTGTTGCCTTCCATCTTGCGAAATTCGGTCGTGGCCCCGAGCATCGAAGCGTAGCGCCGGGTTTCCAGACGGCTGGCGATGGTCTCCATCCCCGCCTTGACAGCAAGACACTCGGCCCGGCCCGCGGCATTCGATCCCAAGAAACCGTCTGGGCAGGTGCCGTCGGCGCCCATCTCGGCGACGTCGAACAGATCGGCAAAGGTCGTGCCTGCGTTAATCGCAGCACCGATCGTGGCGTCGTCGGCATGACCCAGATCGATCCATTCGATATCTGCGGTGCCCGCACCCTCGTCCGACGTCTGCACCCACTTGGCTGCATAAAGCTGCCCGGCGCTCAGGTCGCCCGCCGTATCGGCGACATAGCGGAACAGGCCGACGTTGGTGCCGTCATCCGAAATATAGGCTGTCTTCTCGTCCGGCATCACGTTGGCCAGTTCGACCGCGACGCGGGCCATCGAATAGTGCTTGACCGGGGTCGCATCGCCTGTGTCCGAGACGGTGATTTCGACGGGGAAGCCGTAGCGGTAGGGATTGAACGCGGCGCGGAATTCTTCCAGCGTCATCGTCGCCGGTTCGACGCCGAAATAGGCCGCCATCGGATAGTCGTAATCATCGATCTGATCGAGCGCAGTTGCCTCGGCATGGGCGCGGGCATCTGGCGGATATTCTTCCGACCCGAGGTGCGATCCCCAGGGCGTCACCGACCCGGCGCAGGGCACCCACAGGCCGCCGACGGCGGAGAAATCGATCGGCTTGGTCGAAATGTAGGACAAGTTTCCCACCTCGTCCTGCCTGACCTCGGAGATATACATCGCTGCCGGACGCGATTCGAAATGGGTGATCGAAAACAGGCGGTCGCCGCGCGGCAGCAGCGAGGTGAAATCGGCATCCACCGACCCATATTCGCTTTCGCCGATCACCGGATCGCCGTTCTGGTCGGTCAACTGCGAAAAGACCGTCCCGCCGATGTCATCACCACTGCGGGCAAGGATGTGGTAGCCAATGTCGACCTGCGTTCCGTCAATGGTCACGCTCGGGGAAGTCGGGATCCCGCGTTTCGCTTCGTCGGTCGTGGATACGTCGATCGGCGTGAAATTCATTTCGGCAAAGGCGGCGAAAGGCAGGGTGGCAAGTGCGGTAGCGGCAAGCAATGTAGTGCGTCGTGACATGGGTAACCTCGTCATCTGGTGGTTTCGGACCCGTCTGAACTAACGGCCCGATATGACACCGGGGTGACGAAGCGCCGTTCACCGCGCCTTTCAGCCTAGACCCACTTGGCCAGTGGCGGCAGGCTCATCAGCACCGCATCGGCGTCGTGTCCTGTAGTCAGCCCGAATTTGGTGCCACGGTCATAGACAAGGTTGTATTCGGCATAAAGCCCGCGATGGATCAGTTGCGCGTCCTTGTCGGCTTCGGTCCAAGGCATCTCGCGGCGACGTTCCACCAGCGGCACGTAGGCGGGGATAAAGGCCCGGCCAAGGTCTTGGGTCAGGGCAAAATCGGCGTCCCAGTCGCCGCTGCAATAGTCGTCCATGAACACCCCGCCAACGCCACGGGCGCGCTTTCGGTGCGGGATGTAGAAATATTCGTCTGCCCAGGCCTTGAGCCGGGGATAAAGATCGACCCCGTGTGGGTCCAGATGGGCCTTTTGGACAGCATGGAAATGCGCCGTGTCCGCAGCGTATTCCAGACAGGGGTTCAGATCTGACCCGCCGCCGAACCACCAGGCATGCGGAGTCCAGAACATCCGCGTGTTCAAGTGAACGGCGGGGGCGTGCGGGTTCTGCATATGCGCCACCAGCGAGATGCCCGAGGCCCAGAACTGCGGATCCTCGGCCATCCCCGGCACCCCGCGCGACGCCATTGCCGTTTGTGCCGCCGCACCCAGTTGGCCGTGAACGGTCGAGATATTGACCCCGACCTTTTCGAACACCCGGCCGCCCCGCATCACCGACATCAGCCCCCCGCCCGCGTCGCTGCCATCGTCCGACGCCCGGCGCGTTTCGCTCAGCGTGAACCGGCCTGGGGGCATGGTGGCGGTCGGGCCGCTGGTCTGGCTGTCCTCCAGCGCCTCGAAGGCGACGACGATCTGGTCGCGCAAGCTGCGGAACCATGCCGCAGCAGCGGCCTTTTCAGGAGCGAAATCGGCGGTCATGTCGTTGGCTTGCCTGATGTTATTGCATATCATCATGTCTTAACATCACTCTCAGCCATCAGCCAGTTGCCCTTCACTCAGATCGAGAAAGCCGCCATGCACCGCGCCATCCTTGTCCTGCCGCTGATCGTCGCAGCCTGCGCGACGCCCCGCGAATCCTGCATCAGCACGGCGCAGGGTCAGCTTTACGTTCTGCAAAACCAGATCCGTACCGCCCAAGGCAACATCCAGCGCGGCTATGCCATCGCGACGGTGCAGGACAACAGCACTGCGATGGTGCCCTGCGTCGAGACGAGGTACGACGGCAGCAACTACCGCAGCTTCTGTCAGGTGACGCAAACGACGAACCGCCAGGAACCCGTTTCCATCGACATCGGCGAGGAACGCCGCAAGTTGGCCGAACTTCAGGCCCGCGTGGTACCGCTGCAACGCACGACCGGGGTGGCCGTGCAGCAGTGCATCGCGACATATCCAGAATAGACTCAGTGCGCGGCGTTGCTGACCGGGTCGATCAGGGTGCGCCCGCCGTCGACCGTAATCACCTGCCCGGTGACAAACGCCGACGCCTCTGACGCCAGAAACTGTACCGCATCCGATACCGCCCCGGCACTGGCGATCCGGTGCAGCGGGGTGTGATTGACGATTTCGGGGCCGAACTCCTCGTGATCGTCCAGCGTGCCCTGCAAACTCGCGCTCATCACCGACCCAAAGGCGACGGCGTTGACCCGGATCCGTTTTGGCGCCAACGCCACCGCCAGCGACCGGGTCATCTGGTCGAGTGCAGCGGTGCTGACCGAATAGGCCAGCAGGTCGGGATGGGTGCGCCGGGCAGCAATCGACGACAGATTGATGATCGAGCCGACCGGACCGTCCGCCTGTCCATCGGCCTGTTTTATCATCCGGCGCGCACAGGCCTGCGACAGGCGCAGGGCGGCGATCAGGTTTTGCTGCAACAGATCCTCGACCGAGGTATCTTCAGGGTCCAGCGGATCGGTTCGCAGCACCTGACGCGACGCATTGACCAGAATATCCACGCGGTCAAAGGCATCGACCGTCGCCGACAGCAGGTTGGTGATCGTCAGCTTCTTGCGCAGATCGCCGGTGAACACCCGGCCCGATCCCTCGGTCCCGGCCGCTTCGCCGACTTCGCGCAGCAGTGCTTCCTCGTCCATGTCGACGAACATGACGTTCGCCCCTTCGGACAGGAATTGCTGCCCGATGGCAAGGCCGACACCGTTCGCCGCCCCGGTGACGATGGCGGTCCTGCCCGCGATGGAAAAACTCATGGTGCGTGCCTTCTATCGTGCCGGGTGGATCGGGCGGCTGGCATGGAACAGCTTGAAACCGCCCGATCCGGGCAGTTCGACCACATTGCGGAACCGCGCCACCAGATGCGCCTCGTAAGGCAGGTGCCGGTTGGCGACCAGCCATAGCTGGCCCGAGGGCGTCAGCATCCGCGCCGCCGCGTCGATCAACGCACGGCCCAACCCCGGATCGGCGGCTCGTCCGGCATGAAACGGCGGGTTCATGACGATCCCGTCGAATTCGGCACGGCGCAACGCGGTGGCATCTGCCCAATGGAAAACCGCCCGAGGGTCGCGGATGTTCAGACGGGCACAGTCAAGCGCCAGACTCTCCGCTTCGATCAGATCAACCCGCTGCACGCCCGCACGGGCCAGCACCGCCGCCGCAAGGTAGCCCCACCCCGCCCCCAGATCGGCCATCCGTTTGGGCAACTTGGCGGGCAGGGCATTGGCCAGCAGGGCTGATCCGGCATCGATCGCACTGTCCGAAAACACCCCTGCCGTGGTGTAGAACCCGTGCGCCCCGCGCTGCGGTTCGGATGCCGCCCAATCGGCGAATACGCCCGGCGTCGGGGCAAACCAGAACAGCCGCCCATGCGCCTTGGGCAACGACGGCAGATCGCCCGCCCTTGCGCGGCAATCCTTGAACAAGCTGTTGATGCCATCCGTCGTTTGCCCGTCCACCAGAACCAGTTGCGCCGATCCCGCCGCCTGCGCGATCAGCGACCGGGCCAGCGCCTTGGCGCGCGGCACCACGACCAGCGCCACCGGGGCTGTCACCGGATCGGACGATACCGCATAGCCCGCCGCCCAGCCGTCATAGTCCGGGCGCCACGTGGTAACGATCTGCACCCGGTCCGGGGCCAGTCCGGCCAGATCATAGCCCAATGGCGGACGATAGACCGCGACCGGCCCATCGGGCAGGTCGATCAGCCCCTCGGCCAGCGCGGTTGATAAACGGGACTGGGCCATCGGGGCGAACAGCGCCGGGGCGCTATTCTTTCTCCATCGTGCATTGCAACGGATGTTGGTGCGCTTGGGCGAAATCCATCACAAGGGCGACCTTGGTCTCGGCGATCTCGTGCGAATAGACGCCGACAACGGCCAGCCCCTTTTGATGCACCGTCAGCATCAGTTCAAAGGCCTGCGCGTGGGTCATCCCGAAAAACCGTTCCAGCACATGCACAACGAATTCCATCGGGGTGTAATCGTCATTCAGGATCAGCACCTTGTACAGCGGCGGGCGGGCGGTTTTTGGACGGGTTTCAAGGATGACGCCGACATCGTTGTCGCCGCCTTCCTTTCGATCCGCCATCATCGTCACGCCATCGCGCATGTGCACCAAAGTCCGGGGTTTCCTGAACGCCTTATATAGGCGATGCAGGGCTTAAGAAAAGACCACAGATTGGGAACGGTCATGGCAAAGCGCCGGACGACCGGGTTGGATGCCGACGTTACACATTGTCACAATGAGCGGCATTTTCAGTCAGCGCAGGTGCAATTCGCCGACCCGCCGCGCGATCACGTCGCCACGCGGCAGGCTGGTTGATTTGCCCGGTGGGTCGCCGCATTCGGCTGAACCCACTGCCACAATCGCGCCATAATCGTCGATATAGTACATGCGCAGACGCAGGACACTACCCCTAGGGTTGAGCATCTTCCTAAAAATAAAACCCGTTGAAATTAGGGTGTTTTCCGATCCGCGAACCCGTGCTAGGGTTTTCCCAATCATAAGGTTCCGCAAAAAAGCAGGGACCACGAGGCAGAGAATCGAGGCTGACGACGTGGCAGGTCGTTTAAGACAGTGCGCCCGTAATGGGTATTTCCTGATGTGTCTGGTCCTAGCGACAGCACTGATGCCACTTGGCGCATGGGCCGCGCCCTATGCCGATTTCGTCATCGACGCCCGTACCGGCGAGGTGCTGCATGCAGAAAACGCCGATACCCGCCTGCACCCCGCCTCTCTGACCAAGATGATGACGCTGTATATCGCGTTTCAGGCAATCGAACGGGGCGAGATTTCGCTGGACACCGAAGTAACAGTCACCGCGCTGGCGGCCAACGAGCCCCCGTCGAAACTGGGATTGCGGGCGGGGCAGCGGATTCGCCTGCGCTATCTGATCCGTGCCGCAGCAGTCAAATCAGCCAACGATTGCGCCACCGCCATCGGTATTGCGATCGCGGGATCCGAATCGGCTTTTGCCGACCGCATGAACCGCACCGCCGCCGCCATGGGCATGACGAACACCACGTTCCGCAACGCCAACGGCCTGACCCGCGACGGGCACAGGTCAACCGCCCGCGACATGACGACGCTGGGGCGGCACGTGATTTACGACTTTCCGCAGTATTACAATCTGTTCTCGCGCCGCTCTGCCGATGCGGGAATCGCCCAGGTCGCAAATACAAACCGCCGTTTCCTTGACAGCTATTCGGGCGCTGATGGCATCAAGACCGGATATACCAACCCGGCAGGGTTCAACCTTGTCGCCTCGGCCCAGCGGGGCAACGTTCGAATCATCGCCACCGTGTTCGGCGGCACTTCGACGGCCAACCGCAATGCCCGGGTGAGCGAACTGTTGGACCTCGGATTTGCCCAAGCACCCGGCAACGCCCGCGTCAACGTCCCGCCGCCAATTGTCGTGGCCAACGCCAACCCCGAGGTCGTGGTCGGCAGCAGTACGGGCACGCCGGGTGGGGCCGGCAAGACGATCCGCGTCACCGGGCTTGTGGTGTCCAGCCCACGGCCAACCGCCCGCAACGTGCCCGACGCAGCGCTGGTTGCCGTCAACAGCGCGGTGATCGACGACGCCGTGGCAGAGGCGCTTGCTGTTGCTGTTGCCGCGCCCGAATCGACCCCGCAGGTCATCGCCGCCGTGGCAGCACCACCGGAATTGCCCTTTCAGGTAGTCGCAGACAATCAGGGTGCGACACCCGAATCCCCAGACGCCGAAGAGGGGGACGCGCCCGAAATGGTAGTGCAGGTCGCGGGGGGCGACGCCGCGGCCCCACAGGCGCGCCCGGTTGAAATCGTCGTCGCCGCGGCCGATGTGATGGTCGCGCCGCCCGCCCCACCCGTCATCGCCGAACCCGAAATCGTCACCCGCGTTTCGACGTCCGGCGGCCGCAACTGGGGCGTCAATGTCGGGCGCTATAATTCACGGAACGAGGCCGAACGGGTGCTGATGCGACTGGCTTTGAGCGAGATGACCACGCTTGACGGGTCATTGCGCCGGATCAGCCAGCGATCGACCGGCTATGACGCCAATTTCATGGGTCTGACCCGCGAAACCGCCGATCTGGCGTGTCGTCGCCTGCAGGCACGCGGCACCACATGTTTCATGATCGGGACGGACGGCTGACGGTGGTGACAGGCAGATTGCCCTAAACCGCCCGCCCTTCAAACGCGGCCACCATCAGTGCCTTGGTGTATCCGGTCTGCGGCGCATCGAATATCGCCGCTGCGTCCCCGGCCTCGACCACGTCGCCGTTCTTCATTACCATGACCTTGTGCGACAGCGCCCGAACGACCTTGAGGTCGTGGGAAATGAACAGATAAGCCAGCCCGTATTTGGCCTGTAAATTGCGCAGCAATTCAACGATTTGTACCTGCACCGTCATGTCCAGTGCCGATGTCGGCTCGTCCAGCACCAACAGTTGCGGGCGCAGGATCATCGCGCGTGCAATTGCGATCCGCTGCCGCTGACCACCGGAAAATTCGTGCGGATAGCGGTCCATCAGGGCCGGGTCGATGCCCACCTCTCCCATCACCTCGCGCACCATGTCGCGCCGGTCGCGGCTGGGGTCAATGGCGTGAACCGTCAACCCCTCGGCAATGATCTGGGCGACGGTCATGCGCGGGCTCAGCGACCCGAACGGATCCTGAAAGACGATCTGCATAGCCGACCGCAATGGGCGCACCTGCCGCTGGTTCATCCCGTCGATCCGCTGCCCCTGCAACGTGATCGCGCCCTTGGACGCGATCAGCCGCATGATCGCCAGCGCCAGCGTCGTCTTGCCCGACCCGGACTCGCCCACGATCCCCACGGTTTCGCCTGCCCGCACAGTCAGGGTCGCGGCGTTGACCGCTTTGACATAGCCCACGGTGCGGCGCAGCAGCCCGCGATGGATCGGAAACCAGATGCGCAGCGCGTCGGTTTCGACCACCACCTTGGCCCCGTCTGGAACCGGAGTCGGCAACCCGGTCGATTCCGCCGCCAGCAGCGTCTGCGTATAGGGATGCTGCGGATTGGCGAAAATCTCGGCCGTCGGCCCCTGTTCGACGATCTGCCCGTCCTTCATCACGCAGACACGGTCGGCGATCTTGCGGACGATGGTCAGGTCGTGGGTGATGAAAAGCAGGCTCATCCCTTCGTCGCGTTTCAGGTCCGCCATCAGGTCCAAAATCTGCGCCTGAATTGTCACGTCCAACGCTGTCGTCGGCTCATCCGCGATCAGCAGTTCGGGACCGTTGGCCAGCGCCATCGCAATCATCACCCGCTGGCGTTGACCGCCCGACAGCTGGTGGGGATAGGCCCCAAGCCGGGTCTCGGGGTCACGGATGCCGACCTTGGTCATCAGTTCGATGATCCGTCCCCGCACCGCCGTACCGCGCAGGCCCTGATGCAGTTCGATGCTTTCGGCCACTTGCTTTTCCAGCGTGTGCAGCGGGTTCAGCGAGGTCATCGGTTCCTGAAAGATGAAACTGATGTCGTTGCCCCGGACCCGGCGCAATTCGTTCTCCGACGCGCCGATCATCTGGGTGCCGCCATAGGTGATGGACCCGCCCACCGTCGCGCTGTCGCCAAGCAGGCCGACCGTGGACAGCGCCGTGACCGACTTGCCCGACCCGGATTCGCCGACCAGCGCCACCGTCTCGCCCTTGCCCACGGTAAACGACACGCCGCGCACCGCATGTGTCACGTCGCCGTCTTGGCGAAAACTGACGGTCAGGTCGCGGACGTCCAGAACCGCGCTCATGCAAAGGTCTTTCGCGGGTCGAACGCATCGCGCACGCCCTCGAAGATGAACACCAGCAGAGACAGCATGATCGCGAAGGTAAAGAACGCGGCAAAGCCGAGCCACGGTGCCTGCAGGTTCTGTTTAGCTTGAAGGCTGAGTTCGCCCAAGGATGGGGCGGATGAGGGTAGCCCGAAGCCAAGGAAATCGAGGCTGGCCAATGTTCCAATGGCCCCCGTCACAAGGAACGGCAGCATCGTTACCGTCGCCACCATCGCGTTGGGCAGGATATGGCGGAACATGATCGTGCGGTCACCCACACCCAGCGCGCGTGCCGCGCGGACGTATTCGAAATTGCGCGCCCGCAGAAATTCGGCCCGCACCAGCCCGACCAGCGCAGGCCAACCAAACAGAACGATCAGGAACACCAGCAGCCAGAAACTTCGGCCCAGAATCGCGAACACGATGATGATGACATACAGCGACGGCATCCCGTTCCAGATTTCCAGAAACCGTTGCAAGACAAGGTCGGTCCAGCCACCGAAATAGCCCTGCACCGCGCCCATCGTAATGCCGATGGCCGACG
>JBBSBK010000059.1:0-22526 GCA_038251315.1 Rhodobacterales bacterium
GAACCGCTGGATGACCTGCGCGGTTGTGGTGTCGTCGACCGGGCCAGCCTTTGAGGGGATGACCTCGAGCAGGAATTCGAGCCTATTGCGCCGGGCAGCGTAGAACAGGCGGGTGACGGTCGCCTCTTGGTCCGCCAGCATCGCCGCGTCGTCGTCGGGGTGGTAAAAGCACAGGACCTTGACGACGTGGTCGAGCGGCCATTCGGCCAGCCCGCCGTAATCGGGGCCGATTTCAGGTTCCAGTGTCAGGGGGCGCGACCCCGGCCATTCCACGGGCCGCCCGATCCACAGACCCTGACCCGCCGCGCGGTAAAGCGCATCGCGCCCCAGCCGTGAATCGCACAGCAGGCCATAGCCGGGGCGGCCATTGGCGACCTGTACACAGGCGTCCAGACATAGCGATTTGAACGCGCCGATCTTTTCTGGCGTTGCCCCCGGCAAATCCTCTAGCTGCATCCGGTGGTCAAACGCGAACACCCGCAGGTCGGGCCATTCGCCGCGCCGATTGGTCGACCAGTGGAGTTGCTCCAATGCCTGATCGTGGCGCAGCGCGGGGGTAACGACGCCACGTTTTAGAAAGAACTGCAACTCGTCCCAGCTGGGGTAGGCAGGCGCGCAGCCGTGGCGGCTGACTGCAAAGGCGCCACAGGCGTTGGCGTACTTCAGCGCGGTTGGCCAGTCGGCCCCGTCCAGCCAGCCACGCAGCAGGCCCGACATGAACCCGTCGCCCGCGCCAAGCACGTTGAAGACCTCGATAGGAAAACCGGGGCCGCTTTGGCCTTGGTCCAGCGTGTCGGGGATCGCCCCGGTGAATGCCGCCGCGCCCATCGGACCGCGTTTGCAGACCAGAACAGCGCGGCTGATCGCGCGGACATTGCGCAGCGCGGTGATCGTGTCGGTGGACCCCCCCGCGATGTGAAACTCTTCCTCGGTGCCGACGATCAGGTCAAACATCGGCAGGGTTTTCTGCAACCGGGCCGTGACGGCAGCAGATTCGATAAACCGGCTTTCTCCATCGCCATGCCCCGCCAGGCCCCAAAGGTTCGGGCGGTAGTCGATATCGAGTGCGGTCTGTGCGCCGTTTTCGCGGGCGAGGTGCAGGGCCTTCAACACCGCTGCTTCGGTGCGCGGATGGCTCAGATGCGTGCCGGTAGCGACGACGGCGCGCGCCTTCGCGATGAACGCGGGGTCGATGTCATCCTCGCACAGCGCCATATCCGCACAGTTTTCGCGGTAGAAGATCAGCGGAAACTGCGTCTGATCGCGGATGCCCAGCAGGACCAGCGCAGTCAGCCGGTCGGGGTCGGTCACGATGCCATCCGTCGCCACCCCTTCCGCCGCCAGTTGTTCGCGGATGAACCGCCCCATATGTTCGTCGCCGACGCGGGTGATGAGCGCCGATTTCAGACCCAGCCGCGCAGTCCCGACAGCGATGTTGGTGGGCGACCCGCCGACATATTTGGCGAACGACCCCATATCCTCGAGCCGCCCACCGACCTGCATCCCGTACAGATCGACCGACGCCCGCCCGATGGTGATAAGGTCGAGGGGTTTCACAACGTCACAGTCACGGCGCGACCCGTCTGCACCGATTCCAGCGCCGCGTCGGCCAGCACCAGCGCCGCCAGCCCATCGGCCCCGGTGGTCGGGGTCGGCGCACCTTTGGTCACAGCCGCGACGAAGGCGGCGATTTCGTTGGCGTAGGCGGTAACATAGCGGGTCATGAAGAAATCAAGCAGTGGCGGGCGGGTGAACCCATTGGCCCCTGCCACCTCGATATTGGCCACACGCATGTTGTCGGCGGCGACCGCGCCCAGCGACCCATGCACCTCGATCCGCTGGTCGTAGCCATAGGTGGCGCGGCGGCTGTTGGTGATGATCGCCTGACGGCCCGACGCCGTGCGCAGGATCACGTTGACACTGTCGAAATCGCCCGCCTTGCCGATGGCCGGATCAACAAGGTTGGACGCGGCGGCAATGACGGTTTCAGGTTCCTCGCCCAGCAGCCAACGGGCCATGTCGAAATCGTGGATCGTCATGTCGCGAAAAATCCCGCCGGACCGTTTGATGTAATCGACCGGCGGCGCACCGGGGTCGCGGGACGTGATCGTGACCATCTCGACGCTGCCGACATGTCCGGCATCAATGGCGGCCTTGACGGCGATGAAATCGGGGTCGAACCGGCGATTGAACCCGACCATCAGAACCGCGTTTTGGGCGGCGACGACCTTCAGACATTGCCGCACGCGCTTGACCGACAGATCAATCGGCTTTTCGCAAAAGATCGCTTTGCCCGCCCGCGCTGCCTGTTCGATCAGATCGGCGTGGGTATCGGTCGGGGTGCAGATCACCACCGCGTCGATGTCGTCCGCGCCGATGATCGCTTCAATGGCGCGGATATCGCAGTTATAGGCGTCGGCCATATCCTGCGCGGCTGTCGCGATGGGGTCGGCGATAGCAACCAGCGCCGCGCCGGGCGTGCCTGCGATAGCCTTGGAATGGACTCGGCCAATGCGGCCAGCGCCCAGAACGCCGAAACGAAGGGTCATAAAATTGCTCGTTTGGTTGGCCCGCACTGGGCTGGTTTGATCGCGCCCATCTTTCGGCGCAGGCGCGGGCGGCGTCAATCGTGCGCGGTTGACCGTCACACATTTCCGGTCCACCTCTACGGCATGGCCCGCAATATCCTGTTCATCATGTGCGACCAGTTGCGCCATGACTACCTTGGCTGCACCGGGCATCCGCATCTGACGACGCCTCACCTCGACGCGCTGGCCGCTGACGGCACGCTGTTTACCCGTGCCTATGTGCAATCGCCGATCTGCGGCCCCAGCCGGATGTCGACCTATACCGGCCGCTATGTCCGTTCGCACGGGTCGCTGATGAACGGCTATCCGCTGCGTCTGGGCGAAATGACGCTGGGCGATTACCTGCGACCCCTTGGCGTCGATACCGTGCTGGTCGGCAAGACCCACATGCGCCCGGACCGCGAAGCGATGGAACGGTATGGGCTGGACCCCGACACCGTTATCGGGGCGCGGCTGTCGGAATGTGGGTTCGATGCGTTCGAACGCGACGACGGGCTGCACCCCGACAGGGGCTATGCGCCGTCCCCGGCATATAACCGCGACCTGACCGCAAAGGGCTACGCGGGCGCGAACCCGTGGCACAGCGCCACCAATTCCACCGATGCGGGCAGCGGCTGGTTCCTGCGCAACGCTGACCGTCCCGCCAAGGTGGCCGAGGCGGACAGCGAAACGCCCTACCTGACCCGCCGCTTCATGGATTTTATCGACAGCCGCACCGACGACACCCCGTGGTGCTGCCATCTGTCGTTCATCAAACCGCACTGGCCCTATGTCGTCCCAGCGCCCTACCACGCCATGTTTGGCCCCGACACGTGGTTGCGCCCCGTTCGGGCAGAGCAAGAACGCGCCGATCCGCACCCAGTCTACAAGGCGTTCATGGACCTGCGCGTCAGCCGCGCCTTTGCTCGCGACGAGGTGCGCAACACCGTGCTGCCCGCCTACATGGGCCTTATCAAACAGATCGACGACCAGATGGGCCTGCTGTTCGCATTCCTGCGCGAGCTCGGGCTGTGGGACGATACGCTGATCGTGTTCACGTCGGATCACGGCGATTATCTGGGCGATCACTGGCTGGGGGAAAAGGATCTGTTCCACGACCCGGCGGTCAAGGTGCCGCTGATCATCCGCGACCCCGATGCGGGGGCAATGCGCGGACAGGTCTGCGATGCGCTGGTCGAGGCGATCGATCTGGCGCCAACGTTCAACGCCTTTTACGACGGCCCGGATCAGTCGCATCGGATGGAGGGCCGGTCGCTGTTGCCGTTGCTGTGCGGCGAGCGACCGGATTGGCGCAAGGTCGCGTTTTCCGAATACGACTATGCGCATCTGCCGGGGCGGGCGGAACTGGGCCGTGGTCAGCGCGATGCAAAACTCATCATGGCCTGCGATGCGCGCTGGAAGATGATCCATTGCGACGGCTTTCCGCCGATGCTGTTCGACCTGCAAACCGACCCCGACGAACTGCACGATCTGGGCCGCGATCCGGCCACCGTGGCGGTGCGTGACCGCCTGACAACGGCAATCTTCGACTGGACCCGCCGCGAACGTCAGCGTGTCACGGTCAGCGACGCCGATGTGGCCCGCAACACCGATCGGGGCGATGTAGCGGCGGGAATCCTGATCGGGTTTGCCGATCCAGACGAACTGGCCGCCTATCTAACGGAGGACGATTGAAGGTTTTACTTCCCCGCCCGCCGCATTAAGTTGCGCGACGAACAACGCAAAGCATCCCCTTATGACCGCCATCGTTCAGGTGAAAAACCTGTCAAAGAAATATGCGACCGGATTCGAGGCGCTGAAAAACGTATCGCTCGACATTACCGAGGGCGAAATCATCGCCCTGCTTGGCCCCAACGGTGCCGGCAAGACGACGCTGATTTCCACGATCTGCGGGATCACCATGCCGACCAGCGGAACGATCACCGTCGGCGGTCATGACGTGCAGACCGATTTCCGCGCCGCCCGCGCGCTGATCGGACTGGTGCCGCAAGAGGTCAATCTTGAACCCTTCGAAAAAGTCATCAACACGATGCGCTTTTCGCGTGGCCTTTTTGGCAAGCCGCAGAACGATGCGTATCTGGACAAGGTGCTGAAACAACTGTCGCTGGACGACAAACGCGACAGCGCGATCCGTACCCTTTCGGGCGGCATGAAGCGCCGGGTGCTGATCGCCAAGGCGCTGGCGCACGAACCCCGCGTGCTGTTCCTTGACGAACCCACCGCCGGGGTCGATGTCGAACTGCGTAAGGACATGTGGAACGTCGTTGCCGCCCTCAAGGCGACGGGCGTCACCATCATTCTGACGACCCATTATATCGAAGAGGCCGAAGCGATTGCCGACCGGGTCGGCATCATCGCCAATGGCGAGATTCTGCTGGTGCAGAACAAGGCCGAACTGATGGCGCAGATGGGCAAAAAGCAGTTGCGCGTCGAATTGACAGCGGCGGTCGATGCAGTGCCCGCCGCCTTGTCCGCCTACAAACTGGAACGCGCCGACGATGGCCGCACGCTGGTCTTTACCTATGATACCAAGGCCGACCGCACCGGCATCACCACCCTGCTGACCGATCTGCAAAAGGCCGGATTGCAGATGAAAGACCTGCAAACCCAGCAAAGCAGTCTTGAGGACATCTTTGTCGGGCTGGTCAAGGAAGCAACATGAATTTGGTCGCGGTTCAATCCATCTATCGCTTTGAAATGGCGCGATTCTTTCGCACCGTAATGCAAAGCCTGCTGTCGCCGGTCATATCGACGTCGCTGTATTTCGTCGTTTTCGGCGCCGCGATCGGCAGCCGCATCACCGAAGTCGAGGGGGTCAGCTACGGCGCCTTCATCGTTCCGGGCCTCATCATGCTGGCGGTGATGACCCAAGCCACGTCGAACGCATCGTTCGGCATCTATTTCCCGAAATTCATCGGCACGATCTATGAACTGCTGTCGGCCCCGGTCAATTTTATCGAAATCACCATCGGTTATGTCGGGGCGGCGGCGACCAAGGCGCTGATCATCGGGCTGGTGATCCTTGCCACGTCATTCCTGTTCGTCGAGGTCCATATTGTGCATCCCTTCGCGATGTTGGCGTTTCTGGTGATGACCTGCATTTCGTTTTCGCTACTTGGTTTTATCATCGGCATCTGGGCCAAGAATTTCGAACAGTTGCAATTGATCCCGCTGCTCATCATCACGCCACTGGTGTTCCTTGGCGGCAGTTTTTATTCGACCACGATGCTGCCGCCGTTCTGGCAGACCGTGACCCTTTTCAACCCGGTGCACTACCTGATTTCAGGCTTCCGCTGGTCGTTCTTTGGCCTCGCTGACGTGCCGGTGGGCGTGTCGCTGGTGGCCATCGCGGTGTTCATGGGCCTGTGCATGGCGGCGATCTGGCTGATCTTTCGCACTGGCTGGCGAATTCGGTCGTAGGGCCGGCCATAGGGTTGTCGGCCTGCACTCCCCGGCATACATGGTGGCAGATGAAGCACCTTATCCCCTTCGTTAAATCCGTCCCGGTGGTGTCGGTGATCCGCCTCCAAGGGGCCATCGCCAACGGGTCGCGCGGCATGGATGATGTCGGCCTGGGGCCGGTTCTGGAAAAGGCGTTTGCCAAGGGCAAACCCGCAGCTGTCGCGCTGGAAATCAACTGCCCCGGCGGGTCGCCCGTGCAATCCTCACTGATCGGCGCGCGGATCAGGCGGCTGGCGGACGAACACAAGGTGCCGGTGTTCGCCTTTATCGAAGATGTGGCGGCATCGGGCGGCTATTGGCTTGCCTGCGCGGCGGACGAGATTTTCGTCGATCCGTCGTCGGTGATCGGGTCGATCGGGGTGATTTCCGCTGGGTTCGGGGCGCACGAGGCCGTCGCGCGCTATGGCGTCGAACGGCGCGTCTATACCGCGGGCAAATCCAAAAGCATGCTCGACCCGTTCCAGCCGGAAAAACCGGCGGACGTCAAACGGCTCAAGGGCTGGCTGGAAGATATCCACGGCAGTTTTATCGCGCAGGTCAAAGCGCGGCGCGGGGCGAAACTGGCCGACAACCCCGATATTTTCACGGGCGAGGTCTGGATCGGCCAAAAGGGCGTCGAACAGGGGCTTGCCGATGGCATCGGGCATCTGGTGCCGGTCATGCGGGCGCGGTTCGGTGACAAGATCAAATTTCGCCGCTACGGCCCGCGCAAATCGCTGTTCCGCCGCTTTGGCGCAAGCATCGTCGACGATGCCTTTGCCGGGATCGAGGAACGGGCGGCGTTTGCCCGGTTCGGTCTTTAGCGCATGATTTTCAAGATCATTTCCCTGTTCCTGATCGGCATGGCGGTTCTGGCCATCATCGGGCGTCTGCGGTTTCCGGGACAGGCGCGGCTGGCGGCCGCCAAATGCCCCAGTTGCGGGCGATACCGGATCGGCAAGGGGCCGTGCAAATGCGGGCGGGCATAGGATGCTGATGGACTGGGTCTATACGATCCTTGGGCTGTGCATTCTGCTGCTGGCGGGTGATGCGCTGGTCAAAGGTGCGGTCAATCTGGCGCTGCGGGTCGGTATCCCCGCGTTGATCGTGTCGCTGACCGTCGTGGCCTTCGGGACATCTGCCCCGGAACTGCTGATTTCGGTTCAGGCGATTGCGGACGGTTTGCCTGGTATCGCCATCGGTAACGTCGTCGGTTCGAACATCGCCAACGTGCTTTTGGTGCTTGGCATCCCGGCGCTGCTGGCGACGATCCATTCCAGCGAGTGCGACACCAAGGCGAGCTATCTCCAGATGCTCGCGGCGACCGTCTTGTTCATCGGCCTATGTTTCTTTGGCGTACTGACATGGATCAGCGGGCTGATCCTGCTGGCCGCACTGGCGGCGATGCTGACCCATGCGATTGTCGAGGTGAAGCGGCACAAGCGCAGTCAGGACACGGCAATCGAGAATGTCGAAGGCGCCGACCCGAACATGCCTTGGGCCAAGATCGCCCTGTTTCTGGCGCTCGGTCTGATCGGGCTGCCGCTGGGGGCCAGCCTGCTGATCGACGGGGCCAGCGGGATCGCGCGGGGTTTCGGGATCAGCGAAACGGTCATCGGCCTGACGCTGGTCGCGGTCGGTACGTCGCTGCCGGAACTGGCGACGACGGTCATCGCCGCGCTGCGTCGGCAGGCCGATGTGGCGCTGGGCAATGTCATCGGGTCGAACATGTTCAATCTCTTGGGCATCATGGGCGTGGCGACGCTGGTTGGTCCGATCCCCGTCGATGCGCAGTTTCTGACTTTCGATCTGTGGGTGATGCTGGGGGTGGCGCTGCTGATGATCCCGTTCGTCTTCCTTCGCCAGAACATCACACGGGTCTGGGGCATTGGCCTGACGGCACTATATATCGCTTATGCCGTCGCGGTGCTGATCTGATGCGGGCGCTGGTCACGGGGGCCGCGGCGCGGCTGGGTCGGGCGATGGCCGTCTATCTGGGCGGGCGCGGGTATGACGTGGCGGTCCATTATGCGACTTCTGCCGATGGGGCCGAAGAAACCGAAAGGATGATCCGCGCCAAGGGGCGGCAGGCGGTGACGTTGCAGGCCGATCTGTTGGACGAAGCGGCGACGCAGGAGCTAGTTCCGGCGGCGATCGCTGCCCTAGGCGGGCCGATCACCTGTCTGGTGAATAATGCGTCTATCTTTGAATACGACACGCTGAAAAGTGCCACCCTTGAAAGCTGGGACAGGCACATGCACAGCAATCTGCGCGCCCCTTTCGTGCTGACACAGACGATGGCGGCAGCACTGCCTGACCCTGAATTGGACGACATGGGCGAACCCCTCGCCCCCGGTCTGGTCGTCAACATGATCGACCAGAAGGTGCGTAAACTGACGCCCGAACACATGACCTACACCCTCGCCAAATCGGCGCTTTGGACGCTGACGCGCACCGCCGCTCAGGCATTGGGGCCGCGTTGTCGGGTGAACGCGATCGGGCCGGGGCCGACGTTGCAGGGGCATCGGCAATCCGACGCGAACTTTGCCCGCCAACGAAAGGCGACGATCCTGCAACGCGGCGTGAACCCGTCCGACATCACCGCTGCGCTGGGCTATCTGCTGGATGCGCAGGCGGTGACGGGGCAGTTGATCTGCGTCGACAGCGGCCAACATCTGAACTGGCAGACCCCGGACGAGATAGGTGTTGGCTGACATCCGCCAAAGTTGTGCACCCCCTCACAGTCCCGTTACATTTCGTTCATAATTCGGTAGCAATTTCAGTCCCTTGCCAAATGCTAAAAAAGGATTGCCGTGAAATCAATGACTTGGGTAACTGCCTCATTTTTAGGCAACGTCACGAAGGGTGCCAAACTACAGGGAAAAATCCACCTCGCCTGGGTTTGCCCCCGCAGTTATCCACAGAAACGGGGGATGTCTTTTCTCTTGCCCCGGCCCCTATAGGGTTGCAGCACATGACCAGAATCACGACAACCGCCGCATGAGTGAACGGGCCGAAACCGCGCCCAAGGGCTTTGCCGTCGTGCAGGGCTACCTGCGCACGCTCGACGCATCGCCGGGCGTTTACCGCATGCTCGATGCGCAGGCGCGGGTGCTGTATGTCGGCAAGGCCCGAAATCTCAAGGCGCGGGTTTCGAATTATGCCCGCCCCGGTGGTCACAGTCCGCGCATCGACCGGATGATCCGCGACACCGCGTCGATGATGTTCCTGACGACCCGCACGGAAACCGAAGCGCTGTTGCTGGAACAGAACCTGATCAAGCAGTTGAAACCGCGCTACAACGTCCTGCTGCGTGACGATAAATCGTTCCCGAATATCCTTGTCAGCCGCGAACACGCATTTCCACAGATCAAGAAGCATCGCGGCGCGAAAAAGGAAAAGGGCGACTATTACGGCCCCTTTGCCAGCGCCGGGGCGGTCAACCGCACGCTGAACCAGCTTCAGCGGGCATTCCTGTTGCGCACCTGCACCGACAGCGATTTCGAGACCCGCAGCCGCCCCTGTCTGTTGTATCAGATTAAACGCTGTTCCGCCCCTTGCGTGGGTCATATCGCGGCCCCCGACTATGCCGTGTTGGTCGGCGACGCCGAACGCTTCCTGTCGGGCAAATCGACCGAGATGCAGGAAAGCCTCGCCACGCAGATGGCCGCCGCATCGGACGCGATGCAGTTCGAACGCGCGGGCGCGCTGCGCGACCGGATCAAGGCGCTGACCATTGTCCAAGGCACCCAAGGCATCAACCCGCGCGGCGTCGCCGAGGCAGACGTGATCGCGCTGCATATCGACGGCGGGCAGGCCTGCGTGCAGGTGTTCTTCATTCGCGCCAACCAGAACTGGGGCAACCACGACTTTTACCCCCGGATCGGTGGCGACGAAGACGCCTCCGAGGTGATGCAGGCGTTCGTCGGCCAGTTCTATACCGACCGCGAGCCGCCCCGCGCGGTGCTGC
This sequence comes from Rhodobacterales bacterium, assembly GCA_038251315.1. Taxonomy (GTDB): domain Bacteria; phylum Pseudomonadota; class Alphaproteobacteria; order Rhodobacterales; family Rhodobacteraceae; genus JBBKXP01. Next base: position 10,000 of record JBBSBK010000059.1, read on the forward strand.
TGTCGCACGGCTTGGACGACCCAGACCTGATGGCCGACGCCTTGGGCAGCAAGGCCGGTCGCAAAGTCGACATCGCTGTGCCGCAACGCGGCGAAAAGGCCGAACTGATCGACGGGGCGCTGCGCAATGCGCGCGAGTCTCTGGCGCGGAAGATGTCGGAAACGGCGACGCAGGGGAAATTGCTCAAAGGTCTGGCCGAGGCGTTCGCGCTGGATAAAGCGCCCCGCCGGATCGAGGTTTACGACAACAGCCACATTCAGGGCGCACATGCCGTCGGCGCGATGATCGTGGCCGGGCCGGACGGATTCGAAAAAGGTCAGTATCGCAAATTCAACATCCGTGGCGACGACCTGACCCCCGGCGACGACTTCGGCATGATGAAAGAGGTGCTGATGCGGCGGTTTCAGCGCCTCATCAAGGAAGACCCCGAACGCAAGGCCGGAACCTGGCCCGACCTGTTGCTGATCGACGGCGGGGCGGGTCAGGTCAGCGCGGTGCGCCAGATCATGACCGAACTGGGGGTGGGCGACGTGCCGATGGTCGGCGTCGCCAAGGGCATCGACCGGGACGCGGGCAAAGAGGAATTTCACCGCACCGGCAAACCCGTCATGGCCCTGCGCCATAATGATCCGGTGTTGTATTTCATCCAGCGGATGCGCGACGAGGTCCACCGCTTTGCCATCGGCACCCACCGCGCCAAACGGTCCAAGGCCATAGGTGCGACCCCGCTGGACGATGTGCCCGGCGTGGGTGCCACACGCAAACGTGCCCTATTGGCGCATTTCGGCAGCGCCAAGGCGGTGGCCCGCGCCGATCTGGCGGATCTGAAGGCGGTCGACGGGATATCGGGGGCGATGGCCGAAACGATCTACGCCTATTTTCACGAAAAGGGCTGACTGGCAGGTGCCGCTTTTAGGCGCTAAGCAGGGGCATGATCTGGAACTTGCCCAATATCCTGACCGTGATGCGCCTGTTCGCCGCCCCCGGCGTGGCAATCATGTTCCTTTACTTTCACCGGCCTTGGGCCGACTGGTTCGCGCTGGTCCTGTTCGTCAGCGCGGCGTTGACGGATTTCGTCGATGGCTACCTTGCCCGCGCATGGAAGCAGGAAAGCAGATTCGGGGCGATGATGGACCCGATTGCCGACAAGGCGATGGTCATCATTGCGCTTTTGGTCATCGCCGGGTTTTCCGGCATGAACCCGTGGATTCTGCTGCCGGCCACCTTCATCATCTTCCGCGAAGTGTTCGTTTCGGGCCTGCGCGAATTTCTGGGCTCTGCGGCGGGGTTGCTCAAGGTGACGCAACTGGCGAAATGGAAAACAACGGCGCAAATGGTGGGCATTGCGCTTCTGTTTGCGACCGGGGCGTTTGAACATTATCTGGGGATGCAGACATTCGGGATGGACCGGGCGATGCGCGATTCGATCCTGTCGGGGCAGATCACCGATCATCTGGGCCTGTGGTGGAAATACTGGGGCATGATGATCAGTTGGTATCTGGGGATCAGCGTCCTGTGGCTGGCCGCCGCGCTGACCCTGCAAACCGGCTGGGATTATTTCCGCAAGGCCCTGCCATACCTGCGGGAAAACCGATGATCGACGTGCTGTATTTCGCCTGGGTGCGCGAACGCATCGGGGTGCCGCGCGAAACCGTCGATACGCAGGCCGCGACCGTGGCCGATCTGGTCGCCGAACTGATCGCACGCGATGATTATCACGCCGCCGCGTTCGCCGACCTGCGCGCCCTGCGCGTTGCCGTCGATCAGGAATTGACCGGGTTCGATGCCCCGCTGAAAGGCGTGCGCGAGGTGGCGTTCTTTCCGCCGATGACGGGGGGCTAGATGACCGTCCGGGTGCAGACAGAGGCGTTCGATGCGGGGGCGGAATTGAACGCCTTTGCTGCCGCGACGACGGGGGCGGGGGCCGTCGTCAGCTTTACCGGGATCGTGCGCGATGTGGCCGATGGGCTGTTGCATATGCGGATCGAACATTACCCGGGGATGACCGAAAGGGCGATTTCAGGGATGGTCGATCAGGCGCTGGGCCGCTGGGGGTTGATGGATGCGCTGGTCATTCACCGACATGGTGATCTGGCTGTCGGTGCGCCGATCATGATGGTGGCCACCGCCGCGCCGCACCGGGCAGCGGCGTTCGAGGCGGCGGATTTCCTGATGGACTACCTCAAATCCCGCGCGCCGTTCTGGAAACAGGAAGTGACCGCCGACGGGGCGACGTGGGTTGCAGCCACCGTGGATGACGAAGACGCGCTGAAGCGGTGGTGATCCGTCAGCTGAGTTCTGCGTGGCAATGGCAGCCGACGACATGGTCGTTGACCATGCCCACCGCCTCCATCCAGGCATAAACGATGGTCGGGCCGCAGAATTTGAACCCGGCCTTTTTCAGGTCTCTGGACATCTGCACCGACAGCGGCGTTTGCGGTGGAACTTCAGCCATGTCCGCCCGGTGTGGCTGCAACGGCACGCCATCGACATAGGCCCAGCACCAGCCGGCGAAATCGGGGTTTGCAAGATAGGCCTGTGCGTTGGTGATCGTCGCGGCGATCTTGCCCCGGTGGCGGATGATGCCGGGGTCGGCGAGCAGGCGGGTGATGTCGTCCTCGCCCCATATGGCGATCGCGGCGGGATCGAAACCGGCAAATGCGGCGCGGAAATTGTCGCGCTTTTTCAGGATCGTGATCCAGCTTAACCCGGCCTGAAACCCGTCGAGCACCAGCTTTTCCCACAGGGCGCGGGAGTCGCGTTCGGGGCGACCCCATTCGGTGTCGTGATAGTCGAGGTAGATCTGGTCGGGCCCGGCCCAGCCGCAACGCTGCATTTTTCATTCCCTTGATCGTTTCGGCAAAACATAGCGAATTGATCGAAAATTGGGAACCTTTACTCGGTCTTAGGCAATGCCCTGCCAGACAGATCGGGCAACCAACGGACCCGGTGACATGCCCCCGCCCCAGACAGACAAGATCAGCCTTGACGACGGTGCGCAATCGGACCCGCTTCGGTATGCGCTGGCGATGCGTGACGACGACGTGCTGAACATGGTGCGCACCGCGCTCGATGCCGGACACGCCGAACTGGCATTTCAGCCGGTGGTGACCACCGCCGATCAACGCAGGATCGCCTTTTACGAAGGGTTGATTCGTCTGCGCGATCAGGCGGGGCGGGTGATTCCGGCGCAACAATTCATGTCAGACGTGGCCGATACCGAACTCGGCCGCGATATCGACTGTGCCGGGCTGCGATTGGCGTTCGACATGCTGGCGGCAAATCCAGCGCTGCGGTTGTCGGTCAACATGTCGGCCCGGTCAATCGGTGACGGCGAATGGCGGCGCATCCTGCAAACCCGGATGGCCCGGAATCCCCGTCTTGGCGAACGCCTGATCCTAGAAATCGGTGAAAGCTCGGCCATGCAACTGCACGAGGTGGTGATCCGTTTCATGAACGAATTGCAGCCGCATGGCGTCGCATTCGCGCTGGACGATTTCGGCGCAGGCCTGACCGCGTTCCGCTATCTCAAGGATTTCTTTTTCGATCTGGTCAAGATCGACCGCCATTTCGTGCGCGATATTCAGGCATCGCCCGACAATCAGGTGCTGACCGAGGCGCTGATTACCGTCACCCATCAGTTCGAAATGTTCGCGGTCGCACAAGGCGTCGAAACCGCCGCCGAGGTGTCGGTGCTGCAGGCGCTGGGTGTCGATTGCATGCAGGGTTATCATTTCGGGATCCCGAAATTCACACTGTGATCCGGGTCTCGGCTGCCGTTCCGGGCGGCGGGCATTCAAGCTGCGCATTGCCCTGACGCGCCCTTTCCCCTAAACCACGCATGACTTGCGCGGCGGGGGGCACGCAGTTGATAATCGCTCTCCGGCCGCGCGTAACGCCCGAGAGGAATACCCATGACCAACGTTGTTATCGCATCCGCTGCCCGCACACCTGTTGGCAGTTTCATGGGGGCCTTTGCCGCCACCCCGGCGCATGATCTGGGTGCCGCCGTCCTGCAGGCTGTGGTCGCGCGGGCCGGGATCGACGCCGCCGATGTGTCCGAAACGATTCTGGGGCAGGTTCTGACCGCGGCGCAGGGGCAGAATCCGGCGCGTCAGGCCCATATCAACGCCGGGCTGCCGGTTGAAAGTGCGGCGTGGAGCATCAATCAGGTCTGCGGGTCGGGTCTGCGCGCGGTAGCACTGGCCGCCCAACATATCCAGTTGGGCGACGCCGCCATTGTCATCGCGGGCGGACAGGAGAATATGAGCCTTTCCCCCCACGCCGCGCATCTGCGCGCCGGGCACAAGATGGGCGATGTCACCTATATCGACACGATGATCCGCGATGGTCTCTGGGATGCCTTCAACGGCTACCACATGGGCCAGACAGCGGAAAACGTCGCCGAGAAATGGCAGATTTCCCGCGAACAGCAGGACGAATTTGCCGTCGCAAGCCAGAACAAGGCCGAAGCGGCGCAGAAGGCGGGCAAGTTCAGGGACGAGATCACGGCCTTTACGGTCAAGACCCGCAAGGGCGATATCGTGGTCGATCAGGACGAATACATTCGCCACGGCGCGACGCTGGAATCGATGCAGAAACTGCGCCCTGCCTTTACCAAGGATGGGTCGGTCACAGCCGCCAACGCATCGGGCCTGAATGATGGGGCCGCCGCCACCCTGCTGATGACGGCAGACGAGGCGGAAAAGCGCGGTATCACCCCGCTGGCCCGGATCGTGTCCTATGCGACGGCGGGCGTCGATCCGGCGATCATGGGCATCGGCCCCGTCGGGGCCAGCCGCAAGGCGCTGGACAAGGCGGGCTGGAAGGTCAGCGACCTCGACCTCGTCGAAGCAAACGAGGCTTTTGCGGCGCAGGCCTGCGCGGTCAACAAGGACATGGGCTGGGATCCGGCCATCGTCAACGTCAACGGCGGGGCCATCGCCATAGGCCATCCGATCGGCGCGTCGGGTGCCCGCGTACTGAACACGTTGCTGTTCGAAATGCAGCGGCGCGGTGCGAAAAAGGGCCTTGCGACCCTGTGCATCGGCGGCGGCATGGGTGTCGCGATGTGCGTCGAACGGCCGTGATTTTCACGTAAGATGGGTCTGGACCCATCTTGCCAAATAACTTGTGGAGGAGACCCATATGCCCAGAACAGCCCTCGTCACCGGCGGATCGCGCGGGATCGGTGCCGCGATTTCCAAAGCGTTGAAGGCCGAAGGCTATGCCGTCGCCGCGACCTATGCAGGCAATGCCGAAGCTGCCGCCGCCTTTACCAAGGAAACCGGGATCAAGACCTACAAATGGGATGTGGCCAACTATGACGATTGCGCCAAGGGGGTCGCAGAGGTCGCGGCTGAACTTGGCCCGATCGACGTGCTGGTCAACAATGCCGGAATCACCCGCGACGCGCCGTTTCACAAGATGACGCCAGCGCAGTGGAACGAGGTCATCGGCACCAACCTGAACGGCGTCTTCAACATGACCCATCCGGTCTGGCCGGGGATGCGCGAGCGCAAGTTCGGGCGGATCATCACAATCAGTTCGATCAACGGCCAAAAGGGCCAATTCGCCCAAGCGAATTATGCTGCGTCCAAAGCGGGCGATATCGGGTTCACGAAATCGCTGGCGCAGGAAGGCGCGCGCGCGGGGATCACAGTCAATGTAATCGCGCCGGGCTATATCAACACCGAGATGATGGCGACGATTCCTGAAAAGGTGATGAACGAGGTCATCCTGCCGCAGATCCCGGTCGGACGCTTGGGTGAAGCGGACGAGATTGCGCGTTGCGTCGTGTTCCTTGCCTCCGATGCAGCCGGGTTCATCACCGGATCGACGATTTCCGCCAATGGCGGGCAGTATCTGGCCTAAACGCCAGCCAAATGTCACAACACGGCCGGTCACATCGACCGGCCCTTTTGCGTCAGGACCCATGAGTCGCCGCACAGCCACACTGATCGGCTTCGTTGCCGTCCTGCTTTGGGCGCTTTTGGCGCTGCTGACTGTCGGTTCGTCGCCTGTACCGCCATTCCAGCTGTCGGCCATGTGTTTCGGCATTGGCGGTGGCCTCGGGCTGATCTGGTTGGGGGCGACGGGTGGTTTCACAGGCCTGCGTGTGGTGCCCTTGCGTGTCTATCTTTTCGGCACGGCGGGTTTGTTTGGCTATCACGCCTTGTATTTCAGCGCCCTGCGAATCGCCCCGGCGGCCGAGGCGGGGCTGATCGCCTATCTATGGCCGCTGCTGATCGTGTTGCTGTCGGGTCTCTTGCCGGGGGAACGGTTGCGCGGCGGGCACATTCTGGGTGCGGTCATCGCCTTTGGCGGTGCAGCGCTGATCGTGACCAGCGGAACGAACGGCTTTGCTGCGCAGAACCTGCCGGGTTACGGGCTGGCCCTGCTGTGCGCAATCACATGGGCGGTCTATTCGGTCGGGTCGCGTCGGTTTGGTGCGGTTCCGACTGGCAGCGTTGCGGTGTTCTGTCTGGCAACAGCGGTTTTGTCCGCCCTGATGCATCTGGCCGTCGAAACAACCGTCTGGCCGGACGGATCTTTTGGCTGGGTGGCGATCGTGGCCTTGGGTCTTGGCCCCGTGGGCCTTGCGTTCTTTGTCTGGGATGTCGGGGTGAAACGCGGGGATATTCAACTGCTTGGTGTCGCGTCCTATGCGGCACCTCTGCTGTCAACACTTGCCCTGATCGCAGCAGGCATTGCCACCCCTTCATGGTCGCTGTTAATCGCGACTGGACTGATTACCGCAGGTGCGGCGCTGGCCGCGTGGACCAGCGCCAGATTGGTCTAATGCGCGGTGGACAAACGCGAAATCTGTTCCTTGATGTGCAGCTTTTGTTTCTTCATCCGCGCGATTTCCAGGGCGTCAACCGCTGGGGCGCGTTGCGCCACCTCGACAGCGTCAGACAGGGTTTGATGTTTCTTCTTCAGCTCAGTCAGGTGCGAACCGATCGTCATGGGCGTCCTCCTTTGCGTGGTTGAATGCATTCAGTGCAGCACAATTTTACAAATCTGTCACGTGACAAACTGGTGTGGGGCCTGCATCGACATGATCCCGCCGACAGATTGCCAAAGGATTAATCGTTGTGCGCTAGGGCAGCACCGTCGCGCAAAATATTTGTAATGGTGTCAGTATAATCCTTACCGTCGTGCAGATGCGCCGTGTTCCCATGCAGGATCAGTGGCGCACACAAGCGGAATGGCGCGCGACCCTCCTTGCGGGCGTGCAGCAAAAACAGGTGCGCGGGCCGTCCCGATCGCCCGGCGATGGGGCGCACAGTCACCGACCCCAGCCGCCCCGCCAGCAGCGCCAACAGATCGGGCAGCCGTTCGATCCGCATGATCAGCGTCAGCTGCCCCTTGGGTGTCAACCGACGGGCAGCGCAGTCGATCCAATCGGCGAGCGCCGTATCGCCACCCAGCGCGGTGTCGCGGCCCGGATCGGTAGACCGAACACCAGTTGAACGGTCAAAATAGGGCGGGTTGGCGATCACATGGTCGAAATTGCGCTGCCGCAGGTCGGCGGGCAGCGTGCGCAGGTCGGCGGTAATCACATCAAATGGCAGCGCGTTCGCCACCGCGTTCTGCCGCGCCAGATCGGCGTAATCGGGTTGCAGTTCGACGCCCGTCACCGTCACGCCGATCCGTGCCGCCAGACACAGCGCCGCGACGCCGACACCACTGCCCAGTTCCAGCACACTCTGCCCAGCAACCGCAGGCACCGCAGCTGCCAGCAGCACCGCGTCGATCCCGGCCCGATATCCCCGTGCCGGTTGCACCACATGCAGCCGCCCGCCCAGAAACGCATCGCGCGTCGTTTCAATCACTGCCCAAGGTCAATGTCGTTGTCGCGCATCACCACGACTGCGGCGCCATGATCGCGGTCGCGCACCATCAGCCGGCGCGGCAATATGCCGAGGGACCCGTCGAGGATGCTCATGTTTACGTCAAGCTCGAACCATTCTATACCTTCGCCACCCAAAAGGGCAGTTGCAAAGGCGACAACGGTAGGGTCATTCGTGCGCAGAAGTTCCTTCATATCCACCAGACCTAAGGCGCTGATTTGCCTTTGTCCATCACCGTTGCGGAGCCGCCCATGAGCCTTGATCACGCTGCGACCAAGCCGCACGAGGCGCTGGCAAAGGCGCTTGCGGGCGACCTCGAGGCGGTCAATGCGATGATCCTTGCGCGGATGGCGTCGCAACATGCGCCGCGCATCCCCGAAGTCACCGCGCATCTGGTCGGGGCTGGCGGCAAGCGGTTGCGCCCGATGCTGACCCTCGCCGCAGCGCGGCTGTGTGGCTATGACGGGCCGTTCCACGTGCATCTGGCCGCGACCGTCGAATTCATCCACACGGCGACCTTGCTGCATGACGATGTCGTTGACGCAAGTGCACAGCGGCGTGGCCGCCCTACCGCCAATCTGCTGTGGGACAATACCAGTTCGGTGCTGGTCGGCGATTATCTGTTCGCCCGCAGTTTTCAGTTGATGGTCGAAACCGGATCGTTGCGGGTGCTGGATATCCTCGCCAACGCTGCCGCCACCATTGCCGAGGGCGAGGTGCTGCAACTGACCGCCGCTGCGGACCTCGCGACGACCGAAGACACTTATCTGCGCATCGTGCGCGGCAAGACGGCGGCACTGTTTTCGGCGGCGACCGAGGTGGGCGGAGTGATTGCGGGTGTGCCGGACGCGCAGGTGCAGGCGCTGTTCGACTATGGCGACGCCTTGGGCATCGCGTTCCAGATGGTCGATGATCTGCTTGATCTGACCGGCGGCGATGCCATCGGCAAGAACGTCGGCGATGATTTCCGCGAACGGAAGCTGACGCTACCGTTCATCAAGGCGATTGCAAAGGCGGACGCGGACGAGCAGGCGTTCTGGGAACGCACCATCGCCAAAGGCAAACAGGACACGGGCGATCTTGACCTCGCACTGGCGATTTTAGCGCGGCATGGCGCATTGGACGATGTGCGGGCCGAAGCGGTGGCTTGGGCCGCCAAGGCCCGCGCGGCGCTGGCCCCGCTACCCGATCATCCGATCCGCGCGATGCTGGCCGACCTTGCCGACTACGTCGTGGCGCGGATCAGTTAAGCAGTTCGGCGGGGGCGACCCACCACGCCATTTCGCCGACCTGAATGGCGCGGGCGACTTGCCGCGCTGCGCCCATGTCGCGCACTAGCCCGACGCATGTAGCCCCGGACCCCGACATCGTGGCGAAACGCACGGCGGGATTGCGGCGCAGGGCAGTCATGGCGGTCGTGATTGGCGGCGCAATGCTTTCTGCGGCGGGCTGCATATCGTTGCGCTGGGCTGCCAGCCAATCGGCGAAACCGTCAAAATCAAGGCCCGCGGGCACGCTGTCCATCCCCGGATTATGTTTTTGCTTCATCGCGGCAAAGACCGCACCCGTCGCGACGGGCGCACGCGGATTGACCAGCACCAATGCGCAAGGCGGGAGCACGGGAACGGCGCGCAGGGTGTCGCCGATCCCGCCCATCAGGACCGGGGTGGGGGCATTGATGCAGACCGGAACGTCGGCCCCCAATGCCAGCACGCCGCTGTCGTGGGCGGTCAGCGGCGGCACCTTCCACATATCGGCCAACAAGCGCAGGGTGGCCGCCGCGTCTGACGACCCGCTGCCGATCCCGGCGGCATGGGGCAGGCATTTTTCAAGGTGCAGGGCCGCGCCTGCGCTGACCCCCCGCACCAGTCGCAGCAGCCGCGCCGCCCGCAGGATCAAGTTGGTGTCGTCGGTCGGGACACCAGCCGAAAACGGGCCGCTGACCGTCAACGACAGGTCCGGTGAGGGCCGCGCGGTGATCCGGTCGTTGACATCGGCGAACACCACCAGTGATTCCAGCAGGTGATAGCCGTCGTTGCGCTGGCCGGTCACATGCAGGGTCAGGTTGATCTTAGCCGGGGCCCCAGTGATCGCACCGGTAATCGCCCCAGCAAGCCCTGTGGCGCTAGCGATCGTCACGGGCGACGCGCAAAGGGTCGGCGCCCTCTTTGGCCAGAACGGCGTCCAATCCATCCGCCAGTTTGCGGCGAATCCGGTTGGCCTCTTCCGGTTCCGGGTCGAACGACAGGGCGCGCTGCCATTGAAACCGCGCCTCGATCTCGCGGCCAACAGACCAATAGACATCGCCCAGGTGGTCGTTGATCACCGGATCGGTTGCCTCGAGCGAGGCGGCTTTTTCCAGGTGTCCCACCGCCTCGGTATAGCGGCCAAGCCGATACAGAACCCAGCCAAGGCTGTCGACGATCGCGCCGTTGTCGGGTTGGGCGGCGACGGCCTGTTCGATCATCGCCAGCGCCTCGTCCAGGTTGACCTGCTGTTCGACCATCGAATAGCCAAGGTAGTTCAGCACTGCGGGCTGACCGGGGTTCAGCGCCAGTGCGGCGCGAAAATCTGCCTCGGCTGCGGGCCATTGGTCAAGCCGCTCGTAGGTGATGCCGCGCGTATAGTGCACGAACCACGCGGCCGGATCGCCGTCGCCCATCAGGCCCAATGCGGCGGTGTAGGCCGCGTTGGCCCCGGCGAAATCTTCTTTCTGGCGCAGCAGATCGCCCAGCGTGGCCTGTACCATGGGCAGGCTGGCATGGCTGCGGGTCAGCGCTTGCAGGACCTCGATGGCGGTGTCCAGCTTACCGTCCTTGCGCAGCACATCGGCGCGGCCCAGTTCGGCGGCGTGGAATGCCGGATCGTCGGGGGCGACGCGGGCATAGGTGGCCGATGCCATGTCGTAACGCCCGATCCGGTCCAGCAGGTTGGCGGTGACAAGGATCGCGTCGGTGTTGACGGGGTTCAGCGCCTCGGCGGCGCGGGCGTAGATCAGGGTATAGGCATCGTCGGCGTCACCATCCAGCGCGACGGCGATGGACAGATAAACCTCGGCCAGCCCGGTGTGCGCGTCGGTTACGAGCGAAAACGGGATCGTTTCGCCCGCCGCCAGCCGGTCGCGCAACTGTGCGAGGCTGGGATCGGGGTCGCGCCCGAATACTGTCTCCAGCATGGTCAGCGCGTCGGGGTTGCGCCCCAACTGACTAAGGATTTGCGCATGGGCGAATGCGGCGCGGCGGGTCCGTGGCAGCCCTTGGTCCGGCCCCAGCGACAGGATCGCATCGGCCCCTTCGTAGTCGCCGACCACCGCAAGGCCGAGGGCCTTGTGATACAGGCCGAACGGCTTGAGCCCCTCGGCATTGACCACTGCGTCGAATGCCGCCAGCGCCTCGGTCATCTGCCCCTGTCCGACAAACGCCCAGGCCTGCGACAGACCATCGGCCAGTGGTCCGACCGTCTGCCCGGCCTCGAGCGCGGCAAAGATTTTGTCCCATTCCCCGGCCTGCCCGGCAGTCACCGCCAGCGCGATATGAGCGGTCTGGCTGGTGATGCCCTGATCGACCATCTTTTGCGCCAAGGGTTGCGCCAGATCGAACCGCCCCAGCCCGATCTGCCCGATCAGTGTGCTTTCCAGCAGCGCCGGATTGGTCGGATCGCCCTTGAGCGCCTCGGTGAAATAGGTTGTGACGGCGGAGAAATCGTTCTGATAGCCGGCCTGCCGCCCGGCAAGGTAGGCTCCCGCGTCGGCTTGTGCCCAAACAGGTGTTGGCAGGGCAAGAGTGACCAAAAGGGCGAAAAGGGGGCGGCGATTGGTCAAACTCGTATCCTCGTATTGGTCTTTCGTCGCAGCCTAGGGCGCTGCGCATTCAACGGCAATGATCTCACGCGCAGGGCGGCGGAAAAACGCAGAAAGCCGGATCGCGTCACCGCGGTCAAATCACATGTTCGGGTAATTGGGCCCATCGCCACCCTGCGGCACGGTCCAGACGATGTTCTGGCTGGGGTCCTTGATGTCGCAGGTCTTGCAATGCACGCAGTTCTGGAAATTGATCTGGAACCTTGTGTCGTCCCCGGTCCCGACGAATTCATACACCCCCGCCGGGCAATACCGCGCAGACGGACCTGCGTATTCGGGCAGATTGACCTGCACCGGGATCGTCGGGTCGATCAGGAGCAAGTGGGCGGGCTGGCTTTCTTCGTGATTGGTGAAGGAAAATGCGACATTGGTCAGCCGGTCGAACGACAGTTTGCCGTCGGGCTTGGGATAGGCGATTGCCTTGTGCGCGCTGGCCTTTTCGGTCGCTGCTGCATCGGTCTTGCCGTGTTTCAGGGTGCCGAACAGCGAAAAGCCGAACAGGTTGTTCGTCCACATGTCGAACCCGCCAAGTGAGAGGGACGCCAGCAGGCCATAGCGCGACCAGAGCGGTTTGACGTTGCGCACGCGTTTCAGGTCCTTGCCGATGGCCCCACCGCGCACGGCTGCATCATAACCGCCCAGCAGATCGCCACTGCGCCCCGCTGTGATGGCCATATGCGCCGCCTCGGCCGCCGCGATGCCTGACAGCATGGCATTATGGTTCCCCTTGATCCGGGGGACGTTGACCATGCCTGCGGCACAGCCCAGCAGCGCACCGCCGGGAAATTCAAGGTCGGGCATCGACTGATACC
>JBBSBK010000060.1:0-22022 GCA_038251315.1 Rhodobacterales bacterium
GACCTTTCAGCCCCCGGACTGTTGAACGGCCCATAGCTTTTCAGACAGCGGCGTGGGTCAGTCTATGGACAATCAAAACAAGAATCTCATTCTCGCCACCGCGCTCAGCCTGATGGTCATCATCGTCTGGAGCCTGTTTTTCGCGTCGCCAGCACCTGCGCCCGCCCCGATCGATGCGACGACGGTAGCAGCGACGGATGCCACCGGCACGCCGGCCCCGACCGATACCGTGCCCGAGGCCACCACCCCGGCCGGCGAGATCGACACAACCGCCACCGCTGAAGATCTGAGCGACGCACCACGTGTCGCGATCGCAACCGACAACTTTGCCGGATCGATTTCGCTGCTCGGCGGGCGGATCGACGATCTGTCGCTGACCCGCTACACCGAAACGATCGAACCGAACTCGGCCCAGGTGCAGCTGTTGCAGCCGGTCGGCCAGCCGGATGCCTACTTCGCCCTGTTCGGCTGGACCGCGACCGATGGCGTGGCCGCCGACGCCGTGCCGGGGCCGGATACGCTCTGGACGCTGGAACGGGGCGACATCCTGACCACCGGAGCCCCGGTTACCCTGGCCTGGGACAACGGCGCCGGACTGATTTTTCGCACCGAAATCTCGGTCGATGACAAGTTCATGTTCAGCTTCGACCAGTCGGTCGAAAACGCTACCGGCGCACCCGTCAGCCTGCGCCCCTACGGGTTGATCCGCCGTCACGGCGAACCGAGCAACTTGCGCAAGTTCTTCATCCTGCACGAGGGTCTGGTGCGGATGTCGGATGGCGAACTGGACGAAACCAAGTACAAGGCGATTGCCGGATACGACGTCGACTCACGCGAAGGCACCCCGGCGGTGCGGGTTGACGTCGCGTCGGACGGCTGGATCGGCTACACCGACCACTATTGGATGACGACGCTGATCCCGGCACAGGGCACATCATTCCGCTCGGTCTCGAAATACTACGTCGCGCGCGATCTGTATCAGGCAGAGGCGGTGCTGGAACCGCAGACTGTCGCCCCCGGCGCGAGCGCCAGCGTCACGACCCGCCTGTTCGCCGGGGCCAAGGAATGGGAGGCGATCCGCGATTATCAGAACAATCAGGGCGTCACCGGATTTCTTGATTCGATCGACTGGGGCTGGTTCTTTTTCCTGACCAAACCGATCTTTGCCCTGCTGCACTGGCTGAACGGGATCATCGGCAACATGGGCTGGTCGATCATCGCGCTGACCTTCATCCTCAAGGCGCTGGTGCTGCCGCTGGCCTATAAATCCTACGTCTCGATGGCCAAGATGAAGGAACTTCAGCCCGAAATGGAAAAGCTGAAGGAACGGGCCGGCGACGACAAGATGGCGATGCAAAAGGGGATGATGGCCCTGTACAAGGACAACAAGGTCAACCCCGCCTCGGGCTGTTTGCCGATCCTTATCCAGATTCCGATTTTCTTCAGCCTTTACAAGGTAATCTTTGTGACTCTCGAACTGCGCCACGCGCCATGGTTTGGCTGGATTCGCGACCTGAGTGCGCCGGATCCCTCCAGTATCCTGAACCTGTTCGGCCTTTTGCCTTGGGCGACTCCGGCGCCGGGCAGCGCCCTGTTCATCCTGAGCCTGGGGGTGATGCCGATCATCCTCGGCATCTCGATGTGGTTGCAGCAAAAGCTGAACCCGGCCCCGGCCGACGCGACACAAAAGATGATCTTTGCCTGGATGCCGTGGATTTTCATGTTCATGCTGGGGTCGTTCGCGTCCGGTCTGGTGCTGTACTGGATCACCAACAACACGATCACCTTTCTGCAGCAATATACCATCATGCGCAGTCACGGGCACAAACCCGACCTATTTGGCAACATCGCAGGTGGATTTAGGCGCAAACCGGCCGCCGCCACGACCGCGTCTGCGGAAACCAAACCGGCCAACAAGCCGGGCAAACCGGGCCGCAAATGATCCCAAACGTCGCCAACCTGTGGCGGCACCCGATCAAGAGCCACGGACGCGAGGCGCTTGATACCATCGCGCTGACTGCTGGTCAGACGATCCCGTGGGATCGGCACTGGGCCATCCTGCACGACCACAGCGCCTATGACACGACCAACCCAGTCTGGGCCGCATGCCAAAATTTCATGCTGGGATCCCGCACGCCCGGACTGGCCGGGCTTTGGGCTACGCTGGACGAGGCGACGGCGCGGGTCACGCTAACCCATGCCGATCTTGGAACCCTTGATTTTGCCCCCGACGACGGCGCCGATCACGATCGCTTTCTGGCATGGATCGCACCGCTATGCCCAGATACTCGCGCCCGCCCTGCCGCCATTGTCCATGTGCCGGGGCGCGGAATGACCGACACCGAGTATCCATCGGTGACGCTGATGAGCCACGCGTCACACCGCGCCGTCGCCGACCGGCTGGATCAGCCGATCGGGCATGAACGCTGGCGCGGCAACATCTGGCTGGATGGGCTGGACCCTTGGGCCGAATGGAACTGGATCGGACATAACGTGCAGGTTGGCAGCGCGGTTCTGGCGGTGCGCGAACCTGTCAGACGCTGCCTGCATACCGCCGCCAATCCGACCACCGGGATTCGCGACGCGGACACCTTGGGCGCGCTGCGTGACGGTTGGGGTCACACAGACTTCGGCGTCTATGCCGAGGTTGTGCAGGGCGGCGACGTCCATCTTGACGACATGGCAAAGGTGATCTGATGCAACTGACCTTCCCCGAAGCCGAGGCCCCCGACGATGACGCCCGCGAGGCGGGACGCCTGTTGTTTGCCGGTGAAACCCAATTCCTCAAAGGCGTGGTCGCGATGGACGGGATGCCCCCGGCGGACCGGATCGAGGTCTGCTTTGCCGGGCGATCCAACGTCGGAAAATCGTCGCTCATCAATGCGCTGACGGGCCGCAAGGGGTTGGCGCGCGCGTCCAATACGCCGGGGCGCACGCAGGAGATCAACTTTTTCACCTGTGCCGACAGCCACTATCTGGTCGATCTGCCCGGCTATGGGTTTGCCAATGCGCCGTTGGCCGTCGTCGAAAAATGGCAGCGGCTGCTGCGCCAGTATCTGTCGGGCCGCCCGACATTGCGCCGCGTGTTCGTGCTGATCGACGGACGGCACGGGGCCAAGGACGTGGACGAAGAAATCATGACGCTGCTTGACCGCTCTGCCGTGACATTTCAGGCGGTGCTGACCAAGCTGGACAAGGTCAAAGGTGTTGACCGCGACGCGGTGCTGGAACGGACCCGCGCCGCATTGGCCCGCCATCCCGCGGCCTTCCCCGAGATTGTGCTGACAAGTGCCGACAAAGGCGACGGGGTTGAAACGCTCCGCGCCATCATCACCGCCATCGACTAGACCCCGGAGACCAAGATGAGGAAGCAGTTCATGAACCGCGACTGGATCGCCACCGCCCGCACCCTGTCCGAGGCGCTGCCCTACCTGCAACGCTATTCGGGCGCCGTCGTCGTCGTCAAATTCGGCGGCAACGCAATGGGCGATCAGGATGCGATGGCCGAATTCGCCCGCGACATTGTCCTGATGAAACAGGTCGGCATGAACCCCGTCGTGGTGCATGGCGGCGGGCCGATGATCAACGCCATGCTGGACAGGCTGGGGATCAAATCGACGTTCGTGCGCGGCAAGCGCGTGACCGATCAGGCCACGGTCGAGGTGGTCGAAATGGTGCTGACAGGCCTTGTCAACAAACGCATCGTGCAGGCGATCATGGACGAGGGCGGCCGTGCCGTCGGTCTGTCGGGCAAGGACGATGACCTGATGGTCGCTGAACCCGACGACCCGGAGCTGGGTTTTGTCGGACGTCCGGTTGAAATGAACGTGCAGGTGCTGCGCGATCTTTACCGCGCCGGGATCATTCCGGTTGTCGCCCCAGTGGCGACGGGGATGGACAGCAATGTCACGTTTAACGTCAACGGCGACACGGCGGCGGGGGCGATTGCCGGGGCGCTCAAAGCCGACCGTTTGCTGCTGCTGACCGATGTAGCAGGCGTCAAGGACGCCAATGGCGAGGTGGTGACGCAACTGACCCCCGAACAGGTCCGCGCGATGATCAGTGACGGGACCATCGCGGGCGGGATGATCCCGAAAACCGAAACCGCGCTCAAGGCCATCGAAGAGGGGGTGCGCGCCGTCGTCATCCTCGATGGCCGGTTGCCTAATGCCAGCCTGCTCGAACTGTTCACTGAACACGGGGCCGGGTCGATTATTAGGTCAACCGAATCGCGGGTAAAGCCGCGCAACGGATGATCGCTCGGTCAGAAATCGATGACCTTTGCGCCCCGCACGGGCTGATGGTGTCGGGCGCGCTGCCGGCGCGGGCGGGCGACGGATTTGCGCCGCGCCTGCAATCGATCGTGCTGATTTCGCCCGATGAACCCCGTTTCTGGCCGCTGTTTCAGGCCAGCGCCGAGGCACAGGACCAAGCCCGCGATCCTTTGGACCGCTGGTCGAAGCGGGTGATCGGGAGAATCGCAACGGCGCTCGGCGGAGTTTCAGTGTTTCCGTCCGATGGCCCGCCCTATCACCCTTTCCAGCAATGGGCAGGCCGGTCGGGACAGGCGTTCGTGTCGCCCGTCGGCCTGCTTGTGCATGAGACTGCCGGTCTGTTCATTTCCTATCGCGGCGCGATCGCCCTGCCCTGTATGGTCGAACAACCCGCGCCAACTCTTGCTGCGCCCTGTGACATATGCCCGCGCCCCTGCGTGGAGGCTTGCCCGGTCGGGGCTTTGGGCCAACAGGGCTACGACCTGTCAGAGTGCAAGGCACATCTGGACGTCCCCGCCGGGGCGGGCTGCCAGATGGGCGGCTGTCTGATGCGTCGCGCCTGCCCCGTCGGCCAAGGTCGCCGGGCCGCCGTACAGTCGGCGTTTCACATGCAATCCTTTCACCCGGTATGACACTCCGCCTGATCCTGATCCGGCACGCCAAATCCAGTTGGAACGATCCCGCAGCCGACGATCACGCACGGGTGCTGAATGACCGGGGCCGGGCGTCGGCGACGGCGGTGGCCAGTTGGCTTGCCGAAAAGGGGCATATGCCGCAACAGGTGTTGTGTTCGGACGCGGTGCGCACGCACGCGACTTTGGCGTTGATCCTGCCGGTCTGGCCAAAGGCACAGGTCAGCTATCGCCACGATCTTTACCATGCGTCGCCCGACCGGATGCTGATGGTGCTGCACCGGGCCACCGCGCCCGTCGTGGCCCTGATCGGGCATAATCCGGGGGCAGCGATGCTGGCCTGCGGGCTGGTGGCCAAACGCCCGGCGCACCCGCGCTTTGGCGATTTCCCGACCTGTGCGGTCGCGGTGATCGACTTTGACTGTACGGAATGGCAAGCGGCACAGCCTGGTCAAGGCCATGCCGTCGATTTCGTCGTGCCGCGCGATCTGATTGGCGGTGCCGGTGATTAGTGTCCCAGAATCTGACTGAGGAACAGCTTGGTGCGATCCGACTGCGGGTTGTTGAAGAATTCCTTGGGTTCGTTCTGTTCGACGATCTGACCCTGATCCATGAAAATGACCCGGTTGGCCACGGCTTGGGCAAAGCCCATTTCGTGGGTGACGCAGATCATCGTCATGCCTTCCTCGGCCAGTTGGATCATGGTGTCGAGCACCTCCTTGATCATCTCTGGGTCCAGCGCCGACGTCGGTTCATCGAACAGCATAATCCGCGGCTTCATGCACAGGCTGCGGGCGATGGCGACCCGCTGTTGTTGGCCGCCTGACAACTGGCCAGGGTATTTGTCGGCCTGTTCGGGGATCTTGACCTTTTCAAGAAAGCCCATGGCGATCTCCTCGGCTTGCCTTTTCGGGATCTTGCGGACCCAGATTGGCGCGAGGGTGCAGTTTTCAAGGATCGTCAGATGCGGGAAGAGGTTGAAGTGCTGAAAACACATGCCGACCTCGGAGCGGATCTTGTCGATATTCTTGAGGTCGCTGGTCAGTTCGGTCCCGTCGACGATGATCGTTCCCTGCTGATGTTCTTCAAGCCGGTTGATGCAACGGATCAACGTGGATTTTCCTGACCCGGACGGGCCGCAGACGACGATCCGTTCGCCCCGGTTCACCGTCAGATTGATGTCGCGCAGCACATGGAACGTGCCGAACCATTTGTTCATCCCGCTGATCTGGATGGCAACCTCGTCCGACACCTGCATCTTGTTGAGGTTGACGGGGCGGTCGGTGGCGGTGTCTGACATGATCGGTTCCCTTAACGGTTTTCACGCTGGAGCTTGCGTTCCAGGTAGAGTGAATAGCGGCCCATGCTGAAGCAGAAGACAAAGAACATCAGGGCGATGAAGACGTACAGTTCCCAGTAGATACCGTTCCAGTCGGTGCTGGCGCGGATCGCACCTGTCAGACCCAGCGGGTCGAGCAGACCGATGAACACGACCAAAGTCGTATCTTTGAACAACCCGATAAAGGTATTCACGATTCCGGGGATCGAGATTTTCAGCGCCTGCGGCAGGACGATCAGCCGCATCGACTGCCAATAGGACAGACCCAGCGAATTTGCCCCTTCGTATTGCCCCTTGGGCAGGGCGGCGAGGCCGCCGCGCACGACTTCGGCGATATAGGCCGAGGCAAACAGCGTCACCATGATGATGACCCGCAGCATCAGATCGAAGTTGGTGCCCGGCGGCAGGAAATAGTTCAGCAACAACGAGGCGGTGAACAGCCAGACGATCAGCGGAATGCCGCGGATCACCTCGATGAACGCCGTCGACAGCTTGTTGACGATGAACATGTCCGACTGACGGCCCAGCGCCAGCAGGATACCGAGGGGCAACGACAGGACGATGCCGGTGATGCCGATAATGAGTGACAAGGTAAAGCCGCCGAATTCCTTGGACTGGATCGACCGAATACCGATCGGCAGGATGTCCTGCAATGCCCCGGCAATGGGGCCGGCAAGGAACAGCCAGAACAGGATCGGCAAAACGATCGCGCCGGTGACGCCAACCAGCGATCCGGCGATGGGCGCCAGAAACTTGACCGAGGCCGAGGCGATCAGGAAGCCGAACGCGATGGCAACCGGCCCCCAGATTGACCCACCCCAGAGCAGAAAGAAAAGGACGAAGGGCAGCATTGCCGTAGCGATCAACAGCTTGCGCGGCAGGCTGGGAAACAGAATTGGAAAGATTCCAACAATAAACAGCGCCAGCGCAGCGACCGGCCGCCAGTACTGGCTGCTGGGGTAGAAGCCAAACAGCAGTTGCTGCCAGCGGTCGGTGATGACGGCGAAACAGGCCGCCGAGGCATCGGCGCCGATCGTCGCATCGCGGATCGCCCGACATTCGGTCAACGACGCGGCATTCCAGATCGAATTGGCGAACCAATGGTAGATGTGACTGAACACGAACCAGACGAACCAGATCGACGCCAACGTCAGGATGATACTCAGGGGGCCGGAGAACAGGTTTTCGCGAAGCCATCTGATGGCCCCGGTCTGCCCCAGCGGCGGTGCCGCTTGGGGAAGCATCGAGTCGCGGACGTAGAGTACGGTCTGTGCATGCGTACCGGACATCCTAACGCTCCTTCAGCTTCATGCGGTTGTTGTAAATGTTCATGACGAACGAGATCGTCAGGCTGAGCGCGAGATAGAACAGTCCCAGCAGCAACATGCATTCCAGCGCCCGGCCCGTCTGGTTCAGGGTGATCCCGCCAAGGGTCGCGCGAACGTCCGGGTAGCCGACGGCGATCGCCAGCGACGAGTTCTTGGTCAAGTTCAGGAATTGCGAGATCAGCGGCGGAATGATGACCCGCATTGCCTGCGGCAGGACGACAAGGCTCATCGTGCGATTCGGGCGCATGCCGAGTGCGAACGCCGCCTCGGTCTGGCCATGGGACACTGCCAGGATGCCAGCGCGGACAATCTCGGCGATGAACGCCCCGGTATAAAGCGACAGGGCGATCCAGAGGGCGACCAGCGGGTTGGCGATCTGAACCCCGCCGCGGAAGTTGAAACCACCCAATTCCGGGTACGACACCGTGACCCAGGGGTTCCAGTTCGACACTACGTCGGCCCCTTCGGGAACCGCTTCTGCGCCGCTAAAGATCAGCCCGGCGCCGCCGACATAGGGCCAGATGATCTGGGCAAAGACCCAAGCCGTCGCCAACGCCGCCACAACCGCCAGAAACCGGCCGATTTCGCCCGGAACAACAGCGTTTATTCCCCGATAGACCGCAACGATCAGGGCGATCCAGATGGCCAACCCGACCAGATGCAGCAGCCCGAGGCCGAAATTCGCGGTCAACAGATAAATCGTAACCACGGGCACAAACGCAATCGCCAGCGTCGGCCAGACCATCGGCAACAGTCGCCCGGTATCAAACAGGGCCTTGCGGGCATAGCGGCGATACAGGAATGCGCCGATAATCGACAGCACCAGGATCGTCGCAAGAATCCAGGTGTGCGGCCCCCAGACCGGGGCGGGCAGATAGATGCCGCGATTGGTGACGGCCACCGTGCCGTCCAACAGCATCGAGGCGCCGCCGCCTTCGCGGAAAGCAGACGGTGCGGGCATGCTTTCGGTCATCACCGCAAAGACCAGCAGGATCCAGAGCAGCAGGGGCACGTTACGGAAACCTTCGACGTAAACCGCCATCAGGCGCGACACGACCCAGTTTTTCGACAGCCGCAAGACCCCGGCCAGAACTCCGATGATCGTCGCGGTGACACAGCCCATGCCCGCGACCAAAAGCGTGTTCATGATGCCGACAAGCGCGGCGCGCCCGTGCGTCATGCCATTGTTATAAGGGATCAGGGACAGCGCAATGTCGTACCCGGCCGTGCTGCCCAGAAAATCGAAATTCGGGGCAAGCCCGATCGCATCGAGGTTGGCCAGCAGGTTGGCCACCAGCCACCATATGCCGAGCAGCACCAACCCGAGGGTCAGAACCTGAATGGTCAGGGCGCGGTAGCGGGTGTCGTAGATCAGCTGCGAAAGCTGGAACGACGCCCTTGGCGCTTCCGATACGGACATGACGTTCTCCCCGAAGAACCCTGCCGCTCAGTCTGGTGCCCCGGTTGACCGGGTGCGCTGAAGGCTTTGGGATTGTCGTGCGTTGGTTGATGGAAAAGGGGCGCGAACCTTGCGGACCGCGCCCCCCTTTGTCAGATCAACGGAACGGCGGCGTGTAAAGAAGCCCGCCTTCGGTCCACTGCGCGTTCAGACCGCGCGCCAGACCAATAGGGGTATTCTCGCCGATGTTCTTTTCAAAGATTTCGCCGTAGTTGCCACCGGCCGAAATCGCGTTGACGGCCCAGTCCTTGCTCAGCCCCATCATCGCGCCCAGTTCGCCCTCGGTGCCGAGGAGCCGGTTCACTTCGGGGTTGTTGGTCGGTGCAGCGGCCAGTTCGGCGACGTTCGCCGAGGTGATGTCGAACTCTTCGGCAGCGATGAGCGCGTTCAGCGTCCACATCACGATATCACCCCAATCGTTGTCGCCGTGGCGGACCAGCGGGCCCAGCGGCTCTTTCGAGATGATTTCCGGCAGCACCACGTGATCGCCAGGGGCCTCGAACGTGGCGCGGGTGGCGGCAAGGCCGGATGCGTCAGTCGTGTAGGCGTCACAGGCACCTGCCAGATACTGCTGTTGGCCTTCGGCGTTGGTCTGGATCGGCACCGGCTGATAGGTGATGTTGTTGGCGCGGAAATAGTCGGCCAGGTTCAGCTCGGTCGTGGTGCCGGTCTGGATGCAAACGGTCGCGCCGTCCAGATCCTTGGCCGAAGACACGCCCAGTGCGGTCGGTACCAGAAAGCCCTGACCGTCGGAATAGTTGACGCCGGCGAAATCGAACTTGAGTTCGGTGTCGCGGCTGAAGGTCCAGGTGGTGTTCCGGGCCAGCATGTCGATCTCGCCCGATGACAGGGCGGTAAAGCGGGTCTCACCGGTGGTCGGGACGAATTCGACCTTGGTCGGATCGCCGAAGATTGCGGCGGCGACAGCGCGACACACGGCCACGTCGAAACCTTCCCAGACGCCATTGGCGTCGGGAGCGGCAAAGCCCGCCAGACCGGTCGTCACGCCACAGTTCAGCACGCCACGCGCCTTGACGTCGTCAAGGGTGTTTGCGGCGGCGGCACCGGCGGCCAGACCTGCGATGGTCAACGCGCCGAAAAATACGGATGTTTTCATTCTTACCTCTTCCTGAGTGTGTCCCCGCCAATTTCTTGTCGGGGCAGCTTATTCTTGTCCGTCACGTTGGACGGGGACGATACGCGAAGGGTTAGTAGCCCCCCGACGCGACAAGAGTGGGCGGATTCATCATGCAAGGTCAAGGGGCGCGTCACGAAAACCGATGGTCAATCGCGGGTCAATCGACTGTCGGTACGGGAATGTGCAGGCGAATGTCCTGAAGTCACCCTCGTTTGACCAAATCGAAAAAGCGCCACGCGGTCAGGAAGGCCTGCTTTTTGAGCGTGGCGTTGGCCGAGGCCTCGTCATCTTTACCCCAGATCGCGGCCTGCCAGTCTTCGTCGACCCGCGATGCCCGCCAGCCGGTTTCGGCGTCAATACGGCGCGACGCCACTGCAAATCCGATAATCAGCGACCCTGAAAGGCTGACCATGTCATTAAACCCGGCCAGCGCGAAATGATCAAAGGCATGAACCCGGTCGTGTAATCGTTCGAGGCTGGCAACAGGTTGCGCCACCGGCATCACGCCCGTCGTCACGTGCAACGGGGCATCCAGCGCCTGCGTCGCCCAGACCAGCAGCGGATTCCAGGCGGCATTCTGCGCCGCCATCAGCCCGTCCGGCCCCCCTGCCCGATAACACAGCAAATCGCTGCCGCCGTAATCGGCCAGCATATCGGCGACAGCGATCCTTTGCGGCGCAACCTTGTCGATGGCCGAATTGGCGGTGCGGGTTGCTGGCATCGTGTCCGGGTCGATCCTTCCCGACTGCGCATCCCATTCGGCAGCGATCCAAGTCGCCAGCCGTTGCGACGGCACCACCAGCGGTGACTTGAACGGTGTCATCAGGGTCCGGGTGTCAAGCAGCACCCCAAAGCCACCCGCCGTTTCGGTGACATGGGCCTTGGCCCAGAATCGCTTGGCCGTCCAGTCGCTCATCCCAGCACCCTGTCGATGGCGGCAGGCAGGTCGGCAAAACTGTCGATCAGGGCATCCGCGTTCAGGTCTGTCGGCAGGTGATACCCCCAGCCGACCCCGATTGTTTTCACCCCGGCAGCGCGGCCCATGTCGATGTCGTATGTTGTATCGCCCACCATCACGGCGTTGTCTGTAGACACGCCAGACTCTGCTAATGCCGCATGGATCATTGCCGGGTGCGGCTTGGACGGGTGCATGTCGGCCGTCTGCCGGCTGACGAAAAACCCCGTCAGATCGTGCCGTTCGATGATACGGTCCAACCCGCGCTGCGATTTCCCGGTAGCAATTGCCAGCTGCATGTCCGGCCGGGCGTGCAGTTGGCGCAACACGTCGAGCGCTCCCGGATAAAGCGGGCTGAGGTCTATCTGATCCGGCCCGTGCAAGGCGCTGAACGCATCCCTGTAGGCCTGCACCATCCGGCTGCGCCGGGGCGCGTCCGCGTCGGGCAGCAGGTGGGCAAACGCCTCGGCCAACGACAGCCCGACGATGGACAGGATGACAGGACGCGCGGGAAGGACGATATTTTCGCTGGCATAAGATGCTGCCATCGCGCCGATGATTTCGGCCTGACTGTCGACCAGCGTGCCATCGACGTCGAAAATCACCAGCCGATCAGGCATCAGGCATGTTGAACGGATCGACCGGGGCGTGTTTCACGTCCCAACCGACGAAATCCCACGTCCGCTGCATGTGTTCCGGCAAAGGTGCGGTCAGGTGCAGCATCGCCTTGGATACCGGGTGTTCGATGGTCAATGACCGCGCATGCAGGTGCATCTTGCGGCTGATATCGCCACCCATGCCCGCCCCCCATCCATCGCCAAGGTTTTCCTGGTCAGCCCCACCGTATTTGCCATCGCCAATAACCGGATGCCCGATTTCCGCCATGTGGGCGCGCAACTGGTGCGTCCGCCCGGTGATCGGGACCAAGGCGACCCACGCCGCCCGCTGCGCGAGGTTGGTCAGCACGGCATAATCGGTAATCGCCCGCTTGGCGCCTTCGGTCTTGTCCACTTCGCCCGGATGCACCGCGCGCATCTTTTCGTTCTCGCCGCCCTTGCCGTGACCCGGCGCTTTGATCAGCCCGTATTTAATCGTCCCGGCACGGGGATGCGGCACACCCGCGACGGCGGCCCAGTAAATCTTGCGGGTCTCGCGGTGGCGCATGTTCTCGGTCAGCGCAGCAGCAACCGCGCGGGTGCGGGCAAGGATCAGGACACCCGATGTGTCCTTGTCCAACCGATGCACCAGGCGCGGCTTTTCATCCATCCCGAATTTCAGCGCCTCTGCCAGCCCATCGACGTGCTTGGTGGTTTTCGATCCACCTTGGGTCGCTAACCCGGCGGGTTTGTTGATGACGATGATATGATCGTCGCGGAAGATCACGCAATCGCGGATCATCTTGGCATCTTCGGCGCTGATATGGCTGCGGGCCAAGGCGGCGGCGGCGTTCGATTCCTCTTCGGACGGCAACGGCGGAATGCGGACCTTTTGCCCCGGTTCCACCCGCGACGCAGGCTTGACCCGCCCGCCATCGACACGCAATTCGCCCTTGCGGCACATCTTTTCGATGCGGATTTGGCTCAGGTGCGGGAACAGGCGGCGCAGATAGCGGTCAAGGCGCTGATCGCCCTCGTCAGCACCAACAACCCGTGTCTGAACACCACTCATGCTATGCCCCTTGCCAGCCAAAGCCCGGCAAAACAGGCCAACAGCGACAGGCCGACTGATGCGGCGACATAGCTGCCCGCCGTGCCGATCCGGCCATCCTGCACCAATCGCGCGGTGTCGAGCGAGAACGCGCTGAACGTGGTAAATCCACCCAGCACCCCGGTGATAAGAAACGGCGCGGCGGCCGACGGCCCCTTGGGGCCCAGCAAAAGCACCGCCAGCACGCCAATCACGAACGACCCCGCGACATTGACAGCCAGCGTGCCCAGCGGAAACGCCACGGCCAGCCCGACAAGATACCGCAGCGCGGCCCCGATGGCCCCGCCAAGGGCCACAAAAACAAGAGTGTTCATCATCCGCGTCCCTTGGGCCTTAAGCCGCGCAGAGTCAATTCCGCCGCTTGTCGGTATCGCGCTTGGCACGCAGTGACGCAAAGTAATCAAGGCGCTTTTTCAACTCGCGTTCAAATCCGCGATCGACGGGAGTGTAATAGACGCCCCGTTTCATCGCGTCGGGGAAATAGTTCTGCCCCGAAAATCCATCGGCCGAATCGTGGTCATAGGCATAGCCTGCGCCGTATCCCTGATCCTTCATCATCTTGGTCGGCGCATTCAGGATGTGTTTGGGCGGCGGTTCGCTGCCAGTCTGGCGCGCCCCGTCCATCGCCGCCTTGAACGCGACGTATCCGGCGTTGGATTTCGGGGCGAGCGCCAGATAGGTGACAGCCTGCGCGAGCGCCAACTCACCCTCGGGCGACCCAAGGCGTTCATAGGTCTCCCACGCCTGCACGCAAATCCCCTGCGCCTGCGGGTCGGCCAGCCCGATATCCTCGATCGCCATGCGGGTGATCCGGCGGGCAAGGTAGCGCGGGTCTTCGCCGCCGGTCAGCATCCGGGCGAACCAGTATAGGGCCGCATCCGGGTCGGACCCGCGCACCGATTTATGCAGGGCGCTGATCAGGTTGAAATGCTCGTCGCCGGATTTGTCGTATTTGGCCGCGCGCTTCATCAAACGGGTGGCAAGCGCGTCGCGGCCCAGTTTGCCGTCGGCCTTCCACGCGGCGATCTGCTCGATCAGGTTCAACAATGCGCGGCCATCGCCATCGGCCATGTCAAACAGTGCATCGCGGGCGTCAGTGTCCAGTGGCAGGGCGCGGCCCAGATCCTGTTCAGCACGTTGCGCAAGGCGTTCAAGGTCTTTGGGTTCAAGGCGCTTCAGCACCAAAACCTGGGCGCGTGACAACAGCGCCGCGTTCAATTCGAAACTGGGGTTTTCGGTTGTCGCCCCCACCAACAGGATCGTCCCATCCTCCATATGCGGCAAGAACCCGTCCTGCTGCGCCTTGTTGAACCGGTGGATTTCATCGACGAACAGCAGCGTGCCCTTGCCATTCTGACGGCGTATCTTGGCGGCCTCGAACACCTTGCGCAGTTCCGGCACGCCAGTGAAAATCGCGCTGATCTGGATGAAGTGCAGATCGGTTTCGTCGGCCAGAAGGCGGGCGATGGTGGTCTTGCCCACCCCCGGCGGGCCCCACAGGATCAGCGACCCGAGCGACCCCGACGCCAGCATGATGCCCAAAGGCGCATCCGGTCCAAGCACCTGTTCCTGCCCGATCACCTCGGTCAAGGCTTTGGGGCGCAGACGATCGGCCAGCGGGCGCGGGGCGTTTAAGGCAGGTCCGGGCGTGGTATCAAACAGGTCGGGCATGGTCACTATCTAGGCCCGCCCGACCCGGTTTGAAAGGATCAGTGCAACTGCGTCGAAAAGTCGATCCAGACCGACTGATAATCGATACCGCCCATGTTCATGTTGCGCCCGGCAGCGGCCATATCCAGCGAACAGCGCGCCGCCCAGCGATCCCAGTTGGTGGGCAGTAGGGCCAGCATCCGCCGGATCCCTTCCTCGCGCGACGTGCGCAGCATCTGCATCACCAGCCGCATACGGACGCGGTGGCGGATCCCGGCGGGGATGTCGTGGGCAACGAAACCGCGTGTCACCTCCCACGTGCCGTCATCGACCGGAGCCGGACCATACAGCAGATCGTTCGGGATCGACTCAAGCAACCCGCGTTGCGCGTCGCGGATCATGTAGGTGTAGATGCCGCAGCGGGCCGTTGTCGGGGTCAGGCGGACACCCGCCAGAACCCGTCCCAGATCGTCATGCACGGCCAGCCAGCGCGATTGCGGCGTGTCGTACTGGTCGTATTCCATGCCCATCGTTTCGGGCAGTTCCCAACGGTTGCGGACGATGAACGATTCGCGTCTGGCGCGAAGGATATTGGCGAAAAGCTCGCCATGATTGTGCATATTGGCAAAAGACAAGGTCGTGGATTGCATCGCTATCTCCAGCTAGGGTTAGGGTCACACAACCCTGCCGGAGCCATCCAAGGGGGATGGTCAAAGCAGCCTGTAGTCCCTCGCACGCTGGATAGCCTCGGTGGTCGTCCGGGCCAGCAGATTGGTCCGGGCGGCCGAAAGGCGGGCTTTGAGGGCGCTTTCAGATATGTTCAATCGTGCGGCGGCAGCTGCGTGACGATCCCCTTCGGCGATGCACCGCAGGGCTTCTATTTGGGCGTCGGTCAGGGATTTCGGCGGTTCGGTCAGGACATGCAGACGACAAATGTGCTGACTGAATTCGGCGATTTCCGGGTCGGTAAATTCGCGGTCGGATCGACAGGCCGAGGCGATGGTGCGCGATTTGATCGGCCCGCAGGACACCGCCACACCGTAAACCATGCCAAACGTGGCGGCCTGGCCCAGGATGTTGAACGGGTCGGGAATATCAATCTCGCTCCACCTTGAGGTGCCGGAATGGCCAAACCCCCAAGCTATGATCGGGTCGCGCAGTGCATAGGCCTCCTCGGTATAGTGATCGGTCCAGCCTGGTGGATAGGTTTGGTGATGCAGCAGCGGCAGCGCAAAGCGGATGTGCAATGCGAAGAAAAAGCCGCCTGGCGCCAATTTAGCGAGGCGGTCCGTCTGCAAATCAATTCCTGACCTCAAGGACATATCCTTTTAGACAAGTTGATTCTAACTAAGTCAACTTTAGAGTGTGGGTTGTAGCGTAAGGTTTTTGGGGAAAATCAGATGGATACGCCTGAACCCGATCTTTTGGCCCGATTGGCAGCGTTGGATGATTCTCAACGTCAAGCAATCATGTCATTTCTGGCACAGCCAGATGACCATGCATCGGCTGAAAAAGCTCGTAATACGACTGGCAAAGACGATTCGATTCGACCGAGCGAATAAGACGGCGCCCCGAAATGTAAAAAGCCCCGCTGTGATGGCGGGGCTTTTTAATCTTAACCATTTTTTAACTTATTCAGCGTTGGCCTCTTCGGCCTCAATCCGGGCCTTGTCGGCAGAGCCTTTGGCAGCCGGATCGCGGTCAACCAGTTCGATGATCGCCATCGGCGCCATGTCGCCATAGCGGAACCCGGCCTTGAGCACGCGGGAATAGCCACCGGCACGTTCCTTGTAACGCGGGCCCAGCACATCGAACAGCTTGGTGACGTGGATGTCCTGCTTGAGCTGCGCATCGGCCTGACGGCGGGCGTGCAGGTCGCCACGCTTGCCCAGCGTGATCAGCTTGTCGATGACGCGCTTGAGTTCTTTGGCTTTGGGCAAGGTCGTCTTGATCTGTTCGTGTTCAATCAACGATCCGGACATGTTGGCGAACATCGCCTTGCGGTGCTCGTGGGTCCGGTTCAGCTTGCGGTAGCCGCTTGCGTGACGCATTTTCAGTCTCCTAAGTGCTTTATACTTTGTGCAGCGGTCAGATGCGTGCCTGCCGCATTATTGGGGCGGGATTGCCCGGGGTCGGGGTAAGATGGGTTTGAACCCATCTTACATTCTCAAAACTGGTCTTCGAACTTTTTCGCCAGATCCTCGATATTGTCTGGCGGCCAGTCCTCGACGTCCATGCCCAGATGCAGACCCATGCCCGAAAGCACTTCCTTGATCTCATTCAGGGACTTGCGGCCAAAGTTCGGAGTGCGCAGCATCTCGGCTTCGGTTTTCTGGATCAGGTCGCCGATATAGACAATGTTGTCGTTCTTGAGGCAGTTGGCAGACCGCACGGACAGCTCCAGCTCGTCGACCTTTTTCAGCAACAGCGGGTTGAACTCCAGCCCGTCGTCGTCCGATCCGGAATGCGCGCTTTCGGGTTCGTCGAAGTTGACGAAGATACCCAACTGGTCCTGCAGGATACGGGCGGCATAGGCCACCGCATCGTCCGGCGTGATCGACCCATCGGTTTCGATCTTCATGGTCAGCTTGTCGTAATCCAGCACCTGACCTTCGCGGGTCGGCTGGACCTCGTAGCTGACCTTTTTGATCGGCGAATAGATCGCGTCGATCGAGATCATGCCGATGGGGGCATCCTCGGGCTTGTTCTTGTCAGCCGAAACATAACCTTTGCCGGTGGCAACGGTCAGTTCCATGTACAGATCGGCACCGTCGTCCAAATGGCAGATCACGTGATCCTTGTTCAGGATCTCGATGCCGTTGGATTCGCTGATATCCGCTGCCGTCACCACGCCCGGCCCCTTGGCCTGCACGGTCAACCGCTTGGGCCCTTCGACTTCCATGCGGATATCGACACCCTTGAGGTTCAGGACGATGTCGGTGACGTCTTCACGCACGCCCGACACGGACGAGAATTCGTGCAGTACGTTGTCGATCTGCACGGCAGTGATCGCGGCGCCCTGCAGCGACGACATCAGCACCCGGCGCAGGGCGTTGCCCAGCGTCAGACCGAAACCGCGCTCCAGCGGTTCGGCGGTCAGGGTGGCCTGACGATGCGGGTCGTTACCCGGTTTGACGTCAAGCTGCGCGGGCTTAATCAGTTCAGCCCAGTTTTTGTGGATCATGTGTCCCTCCATCCTAGTCCGCCTTCATGTCCAAAAAGGCCGACGCTCGAGGTTTCAGAATAACGAAACCGAGGCCGTGCGACGTGGCACGACCCCGGCAATGGCAATGTCGGTCAGACGCGGCGGCGTTTCGGCGGGCGGCAGCCGTTGTGCGCCATCGGCGTCACGTCACGAATCGAGGTGACGTTCAACCCGGCGGCAGCCAGTGCGCGCAGGGCGCTTTCCCGGCCCGAACCAGGCCCTTGCACTTCGACTTCCAGCGTTTTTACGCCATGTTCCTGCGCCTTTTTGGCGACGTCCTCAGCGGCCATCTGGGCAGCGTAGGGCGTCGATTTGCGCGACCCCTTGAAACCCATCGTGCCGGCCGACGACCATGCGATGGCGTTGCCCTGCACGTCGGAAATCAGGATCTTGGTGTTGTTGAAGGAAGAATTCACATGCGCCACACCAGCGGCGATGTTCTTGGAAACCTTCTTTTTGGTGCGTTTGGTATCGCGTGCCATATCCCGGTCCCCTTATTTCTTCTTGCCGGCAATGGCCTTTGCGGGGCCTTTGCGGGTGCGTGCGTTGGTGTGGGTCCGCTGACCGCGCACCGGGAGGTTGCGGCGATGACGCAGACCGCGATAGCAGCCAAGGTCCATCAGACGCTTGATGTTCATCTGGGTCTCGCGGCGCAGATCGCCTTCGACTTGCAGGTTGGCGTCGATGTGTTCGCGGATCGACAGCACTTCGGCGTCCGACAGGTCATTGACCCGGCGCGACTGGTCGATGCCGACGGCCTCGCAGATCGCTTTCGCGGTCGTGTGTCCGATTCCGGTGATATAGGTTAGGGCGATTGGCACCCGCTTTGCAGCAGGGATGTTGACGCCGGCAATACGTGCCACGTTGGTCTTCCTTTCGTTGCGGGTCCGTGATGCCGGACCCTTTTTTCACAACTGAAGCCCGCAGGGTTCGCACCCACGGGCCGCTGTCAGTCGAGGTGATCGGCATGGACGGGGGCGACCCTGCACGCCAGATGATTCCCTTACGGGATGGGGGTGTCTAGGAGGAAGTGACCGGGGCGTCAAGGGCTGGCTCAGGTGGGGGCAAAGATCTTCGAAAATCATTCCCCAAGCTGTTCCAAAAGCCGTGACCCTAAGCGTCCAACGTCGCTCCAATCGCCTCGGCCACCTCGTCCATCGTGCCCAACCCGTCGATCGAGCTCAGCTTGCCTTTGGCATAATAATACCCGATCAGCGGCGAGGTTTGTTTGTAATAGGCCAGCAGCCGGGTTTTGAGGCTGTCTTCGTTGTCATCCGTCCGGCGTTTGAAATTTGTGCCGCCACAGGTGGCGCATTTGCCGTCCGTCGGGATCGGGTGGGTGACGTCATTATAGACCGCCCCGCAAGTCGCACAGGTCGATCGTGCAGTGATCCGCTGCATCAGTGCGTCGTCGTCGACCTGCATTTCGATGACATGGTCGAGGGTCTGGCCTTCGTCGGCCAACAGCTTCCCAAGGGCGTCGGCCTGCGCCAGCGTGCGCGGAAATCCGTCGAAGATGAAACCACTTGCGCCATTGTTGACAGCTGTCAACTTTTCACGGATCAGCCCGATGACGATCTCGTCCGTCACCAGTTCACCGCGGTCCATGACCTCGGCCACCGTCCTGCCCATCTCGGTGCCCCCGGTGCGGGCCTCGCGCAGCATGTCGCCGGTTGACAGTTGGACCAGGCCCCGTTCCGCGACCAGCCGTTGCGCCTGCGTTCCCTTGCCCGCCCCCGGCGGCCCCAGCAGAATGATGTTCATCGGCGCGACGGGCTTTTCTTGGCGGTGCCGCGCTTGCCGCGCAATTGCGACTTTTCGATCAGGCCTTCGTATTGATGGGCCAGCAAATGCGACTGGACCTGCTGGATCGTGTCCATGCCGACACTGACGATAATCAGCACCGACGTGCCGCCGAAATAGAACGGGATCGACAGTTCGTTGCGCAGGATTTCCGGCAGCAGGCAGACCAGCGCCAGATAGCCGGACCCGAGGACCAGGATTCGGGTGACGACATAGTCGAGGTATTCAGCGGTCCGTTTGCCGGGCCGGATGCCGGGAACAAAGCCGTTCTGATTCTTGAGGTTCTCGGCGACCTCATCAGTCTTGAACGCCACTTCTCGGGTATAAAAGTAGGTGAAAAACACGATCATCGCGGTAAAGAACACCAGATAAAGCGGCTGGCCGTGGCCAAAATACGCCAGGATGGTCGACATCACCGGGCCGGTCTGCCCACCGCTGAACGTCGCCAGCGTGGTCGGCAGCAGCAAAAGGGCGCTGGCGAAAATGGCCGGGATCACGCCGGCCGGATTGACCTTGATCGGCAGGTGCGACGATCCGCCGTCATAGACCTTCATGCCAACCTGACGTCGCGGATACTGGATGTGGATCTTGCGCAACGAGCGTTCCATGAACACCACGAAGGTCAGCAAGGCGAACAACATGATGGCGACGCCGATGATGACGGCGGGGCTGATCGCGCCGGACCGGCCCTGCGACAGAAAGCGGGCGGCGGCGGCGGGCAGTTCGGCGACGATCCCGACAAAGATGATGAGTGATATGCCGTTGCCAATCCCGCGCGAGGTGATCTGTTCGCCCAGCCACATCAGGAACATGGTGCCGCCGACGATGGTAACGACGCAGGCAATCTTGAAATAAAGCCCCGGATCGGCGGCCAAGCCCCCGGCCTCAAGACTGGCAGCCAGCGCGTAGGCCTGGAATGTCGCCAGCACGACGGTGCCGTAACGGGTGTATTGGTTCAGCTTTTTGCGGCCGACGTCGCCCTCTTTCTTGAGCTGCTTCCAGGGTTCGTACATCGACCCCATCAACTGCACGATGATCGAGGCCGAGATGTAGGGCATGATCCCCAGTGCAAAGATGCCCATCCGGGCCAGCGCGCCGCCGGTGAACATCGACAGGATGCCGCCGATGCCGGCCTGGGCGTTCTCCATGAAGGCACGCAGTTCTCCGCCGTCGATGCCGGGGACCGGAATGTAGGTGCCAAGACGGTAGATGCACAGCAGGCCAAGGGTGAAGAATATCCGCTGGCGCAGTTCGGTCGCCTTGCCAAACGCCCCCCAGCTTAGGTTCGCGGCCATTTGTTCTGCGGCTGATGCCATGCTGATGCTCTTTTCATGCAACCGCCGCCAGCCGGTTTTCCCGGTGGCGGCGTGTGGAAAACGTGGACAGTATGTAAGCGCCCTTGGGGACGCTCACAACCGATTATTCCGCTGCGGTTTCGGAAACCTGCGCCGCCGTGACCGAAAGTGATCCGCCAGCCTTGGAAACCGCGTCGATGGCGCCCTGCGACGCACCGGTCACGGCGATCGTGACATTGGATGTGACGTCGCCCTTGGCCAGCACCCGGATGCCATCCAGCTTGCGCCGGACCAGACCGCTGGCGACCAGCACGTCCTCGGTGATGTCGGCCGATGCGTCGATCTTTTTGGCGTCGATGAATTTCTGGATCAGGCCCAGATTGACGACGGCGAATTTCTTGCGGTTGGGCTTGTTAAAGCCACGCTTGGGCAAACGCTGATAGAGCGGCATCTGGCCGCCCTCATAAGCGTTGATCGCCACACCGGATCGGGATTTCTGACCCTTGATTCCGCGCCCTGCGGTCTTGCCCATCCCCGAACCGGGGCCGCGGGCGACGCGTTTGCGGGGTTTGGTGGCGCCGGGGTTGTCGTGAAGTTCGTTCAGTTTCATGTCGCTGTCTCCTTGCCGGAAGACCTGACCCAGCGACGGATCAGGCACGCGGCGTTTGCGGTGAGTCGGCGGGTGCCGACTGCGGGCTTTTAGACGAGAGAGTGGCGAGTATCAAGCCTGGCAACTATCAAGCCTGGCAACGACTTTGTTGCCGCAAAAGTCTTCGAAGACTTTTGCCAAGGCTTTTCGAAAAGCCTTGGATACCTTGAGGCTTAGTGACAGTGGACTTGGCCGGTAGAGGTCTGCATGTGACAGCATTGGCCCGGAGACGAGCTTTTGCGGCAGCCGCCACCATGCGCCACCGTTTCTGTGCCGGATACGGTAAAACCGCCGACAGTTACCGGTGTTTCGGCAAAGGCAGAGGCCGCAAAAATGACGGTGGCAGAAAATTGGCAATTAGATCGCGCAGAGTAATTCCAATAGGTGATGCGATTTGGAGAGGTTAACGAAACGTTAAAGCAGTTTGCCTTTGACTTGAATCGTTTGGGATTGAACTAACCCGCTGACGCGGGAGAGGCGTTAGTATTGGCCGGAATGGCCTCCTGATGAGAAGGTTTGGTTGCTCGACCAACCCTCAACCAGGAGACCACCCCATGACTAATGCCACGGCAGCGGTGAGCCCGCTGC
>JBBSBK010000061.1:0-21955 GCA_038251315.1 Rhodobacterales bacterium
CGGGCCTGCGCATCTGCCGAAAGACCGCGCCGCACAAGGTAATCCCGCGCTGCCGCCCCTGCCCCGGTCTGCAGTTGCAACTGATAGAACCTCGTTGCCAGTTCCATCACCTCGACCAGCAGGGTGCGCCGGTCGGCCTTGGCCTGCGCCTGCGGATCGGCCTCGGGAATCGGCATTCCGGCTTCGCGGGCCAGAATCGCGACCGCCTCCATGAACCCGACATTCTCTGTCTCGCGCACGAACGAAATCGCGTCACCCTTGGCGTGGCAGCCAAAGCAGTAATAATAGCCCTTGCGGTCGTCGACGTGGAACGAAGCCGATTTTTCCTGATGGAACGGGCACGGCGCCCAAAGATCGCCCTTGGCGGTGTTCGACTTGCGGGCGTCCCACATGACCTTGCGGCCCACGACCTGCCCCAATGACAGACGGGTGCGCAATTCTTCAACGAATCCGGGTGGCAGGGACATGCCCCATCTTATCGCCCGCCGGCCGCCAGAGTCCAATCACCCATCTTCTTTTGGCCGGAAATATCCCCGCCGGAGGCATCGAGGATTATCTAGCGCGCCGCAACGCGCCGCATTGCGACCTCGATTTCGTGAACCGCCGTCCCCGCCATCGACCGCATCACCATGATGTCAAAGGCCTGCGCACCAGAACGCAGGATGTGGCAGGTCATGTGACCCAGCAAGGTGCGCACCGCGAGACCCTTCTTGAAATTGGCAGCGCGCAGATCCACGGGCACCAGCCGCGCCAGCACCGCTTCGGCCCCTGTCCCTTCAAGGCGCATCATCGCCCAGCCGTCGACCTGATCGGTGATGGCGGCCAAGCCTGCCAGATCGGGCGCTTCTGCGCCCAGCAGCAAGACCTTGCCATAGGCGAACCAGACCAGGCCCACGCCACCCTTTGCGAACGACCGCCCCGGTCCCGGCAACCCGATCCCGAACGCCGCTTTGAGCGCCGCCGAAACCGCCTTGTCCTGCCCCCGGTAGGGGGCGACGGCGACCATCCGGCCAATTTCGACCTCGGACAGGGTAACGCCCCCGGCGACAACCGGCAAAAGCCCCGACGCCGGGGTCGTTGCGACCAGACTAACCACGCAACCGCCCTCCCTCGGGGTCGAAAAACACCGGGTCGCTGACCACGCAGGCCACATCGAGCCCGCGCAGGTGATCGACCAGACGCACCACTTCGCCATGCCGGACCCGGCCGCGTTTCAGGAATCCCAAACCCAGATAAGCCTGCAAGGTCGGCGAATAGCCGACCGATGTGACATAGCCCTGATCGCTGACCCGTTCGGCCTTTGCCCCTTGCGCAAACAAATGCGCCCCCGCAGTCAGTTGCTTGACTGCGCCGACCGGGCGCAGGCCCACGAGTTGCTCGCGTTCGGGGTCGAGCAGACCGGGGCGGCGCGACGATGCTTGCCCGATACAGTCCTTTTTCAGGCTCACCATCCGGTCCATTCCGATATCGAACGCGGTCGTGCGGCCGTGAATTTCGGCATGCGTGATGAACCCCTTTTCAATCCGCAGAACGTTCAACGCCTCCATCCCGTAAGGCCCGCCGCCACGGATTTCCGCCTGCGCCAGCAGTTGCAGATAGAGCGCGGCGCCATACCGCGCCGGTACCGCCACCTCATAGGCATGTTCGCCCGAAAACGAGATGCGGAAAATGCGCCCCGGTGTGTCTGCCAGCATCACCGAACCACAGCCCATATAAGGCATCGTGGCCTCGTCGATCGGATCAGACAGCATCGCATTGACCAGATCACGCGCCTTTGGCCCGACGACAGAAAACTGCGCCCATTGTTCCGTGACGGAGAGGACCTGCGCATCCAGATCGGGGCGCAAAACCTGCAACACGAACTCCAGATGCCGCATCACCGGACCGGCGGCGGCGGTCGTTGTGGTCATCACATAGTGCTGACCGGCAAGCCGCGCGGTGGTGCCGTCGTCCATGACGAACCCGTCTTCGCGCAGCATCAGACCATAGCGGACCTTGCCCACGGGCAGCGTGGAAAACGTGTTGGCATAAACGAGATCAAGTAGTTGCGCTGCATCCGGCCCCTGAATGTCGATCTTGCCCAGCGTGCTGACATCGCAGATGCCGACCGTGCTGCGCACCATGTTGACCTCGCGATCACAAGCCTCGCGCCAGGTGGTTTCCGCGCCTGCCGGGAAGTAGCTGGGCCGATACCACAGCCCCGCCTCGATCATCGGGGCGCGGCGTGCGACGCTGGCGGCGTGCGATGTGGTCAGGCGTTCCGGCGCAAAGCCCTTGCCCTGCGACCCGGCCCCCATCGCGGCGATACTGACCGGCACGAACGGCGGGCGAAACGTCGTCGTTCCGGTTTCGGAAATGCCCCGGCCCGTCGCATCGGCCAGCACGGCCAAGGCGGCGACGTTGGACGATTTGCCCTGATCGGTCGCCATCCCTTGGGTCGTATAGCGTTTCATATGTTCGACCGAGGCGTAGTTTTCCTGCGCTGCCAACCGGATATCCTTGACGTGGACATCGTTCTGGAAGTCGAGCCACTTCCGTCCTTTGCCTTCTACCGCCCAAAGGGGGGTCAAACGATAGGGGTCATCCTCGGCTACTGGCACGGCGACGGGTGCCGGGGTCGCCCCTAAATCACGCGCAACCTCTGCCGCCACGTCAGCGCCATCCGATAGGCACGCCGCGGTCGAAAACCGCCCGCGCGCCGCACCGGCGACAACCAGGCCGGGGATCATCCCCGGCACCGGCACGAACGACTTGATCGCGTCGTCCCAGACCGGGCGACCGTTCATGTGGCAGGTCAGGTGCAGCGTCGGGTTCCAGCCCCCCGACATCGCCAGACAATCGGTGCGGATGTTGCGCGTGCCGCCTGTGTGCTGCACGGTAATCTCCTCGAGCCCCAGCCGCCCGGACGTGCCGATCACCTGCCCGCCGAAATAGACCGGGAAATCACCCGTGACGGAAAGAACACCTTCGCGGCTGTCGATCAGGCCCGCCACCTGCACTCCGGCCGCCACCAGATCATGGGCCGTGCGATGCGCGTCGTCGTTGTTACCAAAGATCGTGACCGCCTTGCCGGGGGCGACGCCCCAACGGTTCAAATAGGCCCGCACCGCCCCAGCCGTCATGATCCCCGGTCGATCATTGTTCGGGAACGCAATCGGGCGTTCCAACGCCCCGGCACACAGGATCCCCCGCTTGGCGACGATGCGCCAGAAACATTCCAGCGGCAGATCGGGCACGCGCGGACGATGCTGCGCCACCCGCTCCAACGCGCCATAGGTGCCTTGGTCATAGGCCCCGGTCACGGTCGTGCGCGGCATCAGACGCACGTTTTCCATCGCCGCCAGTTCCGCCAAAACGCCAGTCGCCCAAGCGGGCCCCGGCTGCCCATCTACCTCGTGCGTTTCGGCCAGCAATCGCCCGCCCATCCGGTAATCTTCGTCAGCCAGGATCACGTCCAGCCCGGCCCGACCG
Source organism: Rhodobacterales bacterium (assembly GCA_038251315.1). Classification (GTDB taxonomy): domain Bacteria; phylum Pseudomonadota; class Alphaproteobacteria; order Rhodobacterales; family Rhodobacteraceae; genus JBBKXP01. The sequence goes on from JBBSBK010000061.1 coordinate 3,472, forward strand.
GCGGTCAGCGCCGCCATCAGCCCGGCAGGCCCAGCCCCGATCACCAGTACATCGCAGAACGCGAATGCCTTTTCATACAGGTCCGGGTTGTTCGCCCCGTTCAGCGCGCCCAAACCGGCGGCACGGCGGATAATCGGCTCATAGACCTTTTCCCAGAACGCGCGGGGCCACATGAAGGTCTTGTAATAGAACCCCGCCCCCAGAAACGGCGAAATCAGGTCGTTGACGCTCATCACGTCGCGGGCAAGGTTGGGCCAGCGGTTCTGACTGGTCGCGACCAACCCGTCGAACACTTCCTGCACGGTCGCCTTGACGTTTGGTTCGGCCTCGGCCCCGGTGCCGATGGTCATCAGGGCGTTGGGTTCTTCTGAGCCCGACGACAGAATCCCGCGCGGCCTGTGATATTTGAAACTGCGGCCCACAAGGCGCACGTCGTTTGCCAGAAGTGCCGATGCGAGAGTATCGCCTTGCAGCCCCTCGAACCGCTGCCCGTCGAATACGAACGACAGTGGTGTGGCATCACCCAACAGCCCCTTGCCCGCAATCCTCATCGCTTGATCCCCGCAGCCAATTTGCTGTCGGTCACGGCATGGGTCACGGTATTGCGATCAACGACAGACCAGGCCCCGCAGGGTTCGTGATACCACAAATCGCGTGTCGGCCCGGCCGGGTTGTCGCGCAGATGCACATAATCGTCCCATGCGGCAGGACCAGCGTCGCGTGACGGACGGTCCAGCGCCACAGCGGACGCGCCGTAATAGAACTCGCGACGATCCCGTTCGCCGCACACCGGACAGATCACGCGCATGTCAGACCCCTGCCCGTTTCACTTTGCCATAACAACTCGAAATCCAACACCAGCCCCATTCAATGCAAGTTGTGTTGAGAGCCGGTGCCCTCTTCATCCATCAGCCCGACGCCCGTGCAGAACCGGTCCAGCCGATACCCCGCAGCAGGGGCATGGTGCCGCCCGGTCGCGATCAGGTGGGCGAAACTGAAACCAGACCCCGGCACCGCCTTGAACCCGCCGTAACACCAGCCGCAATCGATGAACAAACCCTCGGTATCGGTCTTGTCGATGATCGGCGATCCGTCTGGGGTCATGTCCATGATCCCGCCCCATGACCGCAGGACACGCGCCTTGCCGATCATCGGCATCAGGGTCATCGCGGCATCCATGACGTGTTCTTTCATCGGCAGATTGCCGCGCGCGGCGTAGGAGCTGTAGAAATCCAGATCGCCGCCAAACACGAGGCCGCCCTTGTCCGACTGGCTGATATAGAAATGGCCCATGCCGAAACTGACCACATGGTCGATGACAGGTTTCAGGCCCTCGGTGACAAAGGCCTGCAAAACGTGGCTTTCAATTGGCAGGCGCATGCCCGCCATTGCGGCCACCTGACCGGACCGACCCGCGACAACGATTCCCACTTTCTTGGCCCGGATCGCGCCGCGTGTCGTCTGGACACCCGTCACCTTGCCATTGACGATATCAATGCCGGTAACTTCGCAATTCTGGATCAGATCAACGCCACGCTGATCGGCACCCCGCGCATAGCCCCACGCGACGGCGTCGTGCCGCGCCGTGCCGCCACGCGGATGCAGCAGGCCGCCGTAAATCGGAAACCTGGAGTTTTCAAAATCGAGGTAGGGCAGATGCCGGCGCACCCCAGCCCGATCCAGCAGAACCGCGTCATCACCCTGATTGATCATCGCGTTGCCGCGCCGCGCAAAGGCATCGCGCTGACCATCCGAATGGAACAGGTTGATCAGGCCGCGCTGGGAATGCATGACGTTATAGTTCAGGTCACGCTCCAACCCTTCCCACAGTCTCAGGGAATGGCTGTAGAACTCCGAATTGCCCGGCAGGAAATAGTTGGCGCGCACGATGGTCGTGTTGCGCCCGATGCTGCCGCCGCCAAGGTAGCCCTTTTCCAACACGGCGATATTGGTCAGGCCATGTTCCTTGGCCAGATAGTAGGCAGTGGCCAGACCATGCCCGCCACCACCGATGACGATGATGTCGTAATCTGCCCTCGGCTCGGGGTCGCGCCAGACCGGTTTCCAGCCTCTCTGGCCGAACAGCCCCTCTTTGATGACCCGAAATCCTGAATAGCCCAACGGATCGCCCCCGGTGATTCCATTGCGGTCCAAACCATCATTTCCGCCCGCCAAGTGCAACGCCCGGATGCGTCACATTCGGTCGGTTTCGCAGCTTGCACCCACGGCAAACCGCCACTCAAAGATACTTGCGCGGCAGACGTTTCAAGTGGCGCCCGACCAGATCCTCGATGGCGGCCCCGGTGGTCAGATCAGGATAGGCGGCGCGCGGAACGACGGAAAAGTCGTGCTGGTCGATAATCAGCAAAAGAAAATCGGGGGTCACTGCAAAGTGCCGGAAATGCGTCCAGCGGACATGGTTGTCACCTTCGCCCGATTGCACCCCGACTCCGCTGTCGTCAAAGATGGCGGTGATCGGCGCGCTGTATTTCAGCGCCCCCCGGTAATAGCGCCGCCAGACCCTGTCGCGGGCGAAACCCATCACCACCGCCAGCAGCCCGCCGCACAGCAGCACTGGCCCGATCCACCCCGGCACCCCCTGCCATATCAGCCCCGCACCGGCCAGCGCCATCAGACCGCCGACGACCAGATTGCCGGTCGGGCCGACGGCACGATAGGACCACAGGGCGTGACAGGCGGCGATGAACGTCGCTTCGTCCAGTTCATAGGTGACGCGGTGCTGCGAAGTTACAGCCCCTTTGCGCGATACGACGCGGCAACTTTTCCTATGCTGACCAGATATGCGGCAGTGCGCAAGTCCGTCACGTCGCCCCGGCTGTGCCAGACCTCGCGCATAGACTGGTAGGCGGCGCGCATCGTGTCATCCAACCCGGAACGGACCAGTTCAAGCTCGCCCGCGCCGCGCAGATAATCGGTCTTGAACCCCGGCGTCAGGGTCCAGCCAAGTCCCTTGTCGGCTGACAGTCGCTCAAGTTCGTCAACCAAAAGCTGGTGGCGCGATTCCTCGGCCCGGCGTTGCATCCGGCCGAACCGGATATGCGACAGGTTCTTGACCCATTCGAAGTAGGACACGGTGACGCCGCCTGCGTTCGCATACATGTCGGGGATGATGACGATGCCCTTTTCGCGCAGGATCTCGTCGGCTCCGGCAGTGATCGGACCGTTCGCCGCCTCAATGACCAACGGAGCTTTGATCCGGGCGGCGTTACCCATGTGAATGACCCCCTCGAGCGCGGCCGGGATCAGGATGTCGCAAGGTTCTTCCAACATCGCCGCGCCGTCGGATTTGTAGGTGGCGCCGGGATAATCCTTGACCCCACCATGCGCGCCGATCCATTTGTGCACCGCTTCGATGTCAAGCCCGGCCTTGTCATGCAGCGCCCCGTCGCGTTCGATGATGCCGGTGACGATACAGCCGTCCTCCTCGCTCAGGAACTTGGCGGCGTGATAGCCGACGTTGCCAAGACCCTGCACAATGACCTGCTTGCCCTCAAGCCCGCCGGTCATCCTGGCGGCGGCCATATCCTCGGGGTAGCGGAAGAATTCGCGCAAGGCATACTGCACGCCGCGCCCCGTCGCCTCGGTCCGGCCCTGGATCCCGCCGGCGTTCAGCGGCTTGCCGGTAACGCAGGCCGCACCGTTGATGTCGGTCGTGTTCATCCGTTTGTATTGGTCGGCGATCCACGCCATTTCGCGTTCGCCCGTGCCCATGTCGGGGGCGGGGACGTTCTGGGACGGATTGATCAGATCGCGTTTGATAAGTTCATAGGCGAACCGGCGGGTGATCTGTTCCAGCTCGTGTTCTTCCCAGGCGCGGGGGTCGATGCGCAACCCGCCCTTGGATCCGCCGAACGGCGCGTCTACCAACGCGCATTTGTAGGTCATCAGCGCGGCCAGCGCCTCGACCTCATCCTGATGGACGCCCATGGCATAGCGGATACCGCCCTTGACGGGTTCCATGTGTTCGGAATGAACAGCCCGGTAGCCGGTAAAGGTGTGGATCGCGCCACGCAGACGGACGCCGAACCGCACCGTATAGGTCGCATTGCAAACCCTGATCTTTTCCTCGAGCCCCGGCGACAGGTCCATCAGCGCCACGGCGCGGTTGAACATGATGTCGACGGATTCGCGAAAGCTGGGTTCGACCATCTTGGCGGGGGCCTTGTTCATTCTCTGTCTCCTTCCGGCCGGGTTCTGACCCGGTATTGCGGGCGGCTTCTGACGCCGGTGACGGCACCATAGACCCGATTCGCTTCATATTGGCCCAAAATCCTAACAAACGCTTAAATCGGAGGCCGAACCGGCGCGCTGGCCGTGGGAACCGTCCAACCGCCACGCGCGATTGTCGCCGCGAGTGCGACAGCGATACCCGTCGCCAAGGATTGACGCGCCAACGTGCTGCAATTCAACACCTTTCGGCCAATTCTTGCCCAACTTTGGCCATAGACACCTGACTAGATGGCCGCGACCAGACCCGCATCTTGAGGGTTGGTGCGTCGCAAACACGCGAAAATGCGCGCCAGAGAGGAACGAGATGAAGATGACTACATCGGCCAGCCGGACCCGCCGCCGGGACATCGCCCGCAATCGCCTTGCCGCGTTCCGGCGCGCAGAAGACGGCGCCTTGATCATTTTCGGCCTGTTCATTTTCGTTCTGATGCTGATGGTCGGCGGCATGGCCGTGGACCTGATGCGGTTTGAAACCACGCGCGCCAAACTTCAGGGCACCAGCGACATCTGTGTGCTTGCCGCTGCTGACCTCAGCCAGACGCTTGATCCTGCGGAGGTGGTCACCGATTGCCTCGACAAGGCCGGAATGGCCGAATTCCTGGTCGGGGAACCAGTCGTGGATCAGGGACTGAACTATCGTGTCGTCACTACCACTTCGCGCGCCAACGTGCCGATGTTGTTCATGAATTTGATGGGAATCGACCAACTGCAGGCGCCGGCCGTCAGTTCTGCCGAAGAATGGGTGACCAACATCGAAATTTCGCTCGTCCTCGATATTTCCGGGTCGATGCGTTTTGACAACCGGATGATCAATCTTCGCCCGGCCGCGAAGTCTTTCATCCATACCGTCCTTGACGCCAACGAAGACGACACCGTGTCGATCAACCTGATCCCCTATGCCGGTCAAACGAACCCCGGCCCGGTCATGTTCAGCTACCTCAACGGGGTCCGTTATCCGGCGATGGCCCTGAACCAATCCCAGGGCGGCATTGACGAGCGGTTGAACCACAACAGGATCAATCCGGCATCCCCCGCGGGCACCGGCAGCAATCCCTCGGTGCGCTACGCCTTTCCCAACGTCTCCTCCTGCCTCGAGCTGCCTAACACCACGTTCGCGAACGCAAGCCTGCCGCAGACGGGGCTGAGCCAGACCGCGCATTTCATGTTCTGGGACATCGCAGCTTCGGTCATGGACTGGGGCTGGTGCCCGCAGGATCGCACCGCGATCCAGTATGCCAGCAACAACGAAGCCGCACTCAGTACCTACATCGACAACATCCGGATGCATGACGGCACCGGCACGCATTATGCGATGAAATGGGCGCTGGCGCTGCTGAACCCGGCCAGCAACGCCGCGTTCCGGTATCTCAACACCAATGGCGGGCTGGTGCCCAACGCCTATGCGGACCGGCCGGCGGCGTGGAATGCGACCGACACGGTCAAGTACATCGTGCTGATGACCGACGGACAGATCACCGAACAGGTGCGGCCGGTCAGCAACATGCACGTCCTGAACCCGACATCGGAACTGCAGAGACGGCCCAGCAACCAGCGGACGCAAATCACCAGCGCCAACCAGAACGTGAACAGCTTTTACGCCTTGTGCAACCAGGCCAAGGCCAACGGCGTGGTCATCTTTACCATCGCCTTCGAGGCGCCGTCGGCGGCCCGCACGCAGATGGCCAACTGCGCCAGCAGCCCGTCGCATTACTTCAACGTTACCGGCCTCGAGATATCCGATGCCTTTTCGGCGATCGCAAACCAGATCAATCAGCTGAGGTTGACCCAATGATCCGCGCACTTGCCCTTGCCTTGCGTGGCCTGCGTCGCCTGCGTGGAGAGGAAAACGGCTCGGCCACGGTCGAATTCGTGATCCTGTTCACGCCGTTCATGATTCTTTTCATCTCGGCTTTCGAATCCGGATTGATGATGACCCGGCATGTCATGCTCGAACGCGGGCTCGACATGGCGGTGCGGGCGGTTCGCATCGGCACCGTAACGCCGGTGACGAACAACCAGCTCAAGACGATGATCTGCAACGGGGCCGGGATCATTCCCAATTGCATGACCACGATCAAGGTCGAGATGACCCGCGTCGACCCGCGCAACTGGACCGACGTGCGCACCACTGCGGATTGTATCGACGTCAACAATCCAGCCGCACCCGTGCTGTCCTTCGAAAACGGCACCAGCAACGACATCATGGTGGTTCGGGTCTGTTCCCTGTTCAGGCCGATCTTTCCAACGACCGGTCTCGGCTTCCAGATGCCCCGCAAGAGCGGTGACTACTACGCGCTCGTCTCGACCAGCGCCTTTGTGATGGAGCCCGTCTGATCATGTTGCGGGCGCTCAATCACGGCCTTGCGCGGTTCCGGCGCAATCAGGAGGGCAGCCTCTCGGTCGAGGCCGTGCTGATCTTCCCGCTTCTGATGTGGTGCTATCTGGCCACCTTCGTCTATTTTGATGCGTTCCGGAACCAGTCCGTCAATCTCAAGGCAGCCTACACCATCAGCGATGCGCTCAGCCGGGAAACGGGCTATGTCACGCCGACCTATCTCAACAGCCTGTGGCGGCTTCACCGGTTTCTGACAACGTCGAACTACGTGACCCGGATGCGCGTCACGGCGGTTCGTTACGAAGAGGCTACGGACAGTTACGATGTGCGGTGGTCGCGCGAAAAGGGCGGCTGGGCGACGCTGGATACCGCGACGCTGCGCGCCAGCTACCTCGACATCCTACCGCGGGTTGCCAACTGGAAATACATTATTCTCGTCGAAACGCAGGTGGCTTACGAGCCGATGTTCTCGATTGGTTTGGCGGGGTTTACCTTTGACAACACGATCACCACGGTGCCGCGCTTCGCCTCAAAGGTCTGCTGGAACGACACGCCCAGCGATGCCGATACAGAGGTTTGCTGAACCGTCAGCCGCCTGCGGAAATGCGCATGGCGATGCATTCGGCCATGAATTTGGCCTGACCGGCTGATACTACCCCGCCGACGCCCACGCGCCGACCCATCCGCCACCACAGTCCCGGCGCCCAGGCCCGGGGGGCGCGGTCTCTGAGGATCAACGTGAACCCGTTCGACGGTTTCAGGGCAAACGGGCCGCGTTCGACCTGCACCACGTCCGCCATTCGCGCCAGCACCCGGCCCTGATCGTCGTGCAGCGTATCGGCGTCCAGTATCAGTTCGGCGACGGTCGCCCGGCGGAGTATGTTCGCCATCCAGACCGTTACCGCACCGATCGCGATCAGCCCGATCCGCCCGACCGGACCCACGCCCGGCGAAAGCGCCAACGCCACGATCAGCGCGCCCAGCCCCACAAGCGCCGCGACCGCAAACAGTCGCCGCCCCGGCGCGGCCGAAATCCGGGCATAGACGCCTTCGTCATCGGCAGGAAACATCGGCAAACCCCTCATCCCGTGTCCGCCTGCCTACCCCCCACCGGGCCGCATTGCCAGCCCGCGCACCCTTTGCGTGCGCAGATGCGAATTGCGCCGGTCCCGCAGCCATCCTAATTCGCAATCAAAGGAGTCCGCCGATGTCTATCCGCCCGACAATCGAAACCCGCAGCGCTACGCCGACCCTCGAAGGGGCTGGGGTGAAACTGCACCGCGCCTTCGGCTTTCAGGATCCGACCGAGCAGGATCCGTTCCTGCTGTTCGACGATTTCCGGGGCGACCGGCCCAGCGACTACAGCGCCGGTTTCCCCTGGCATCCGCACCGGGGTATCGAAACGATCACCTATGTGCTGAGCGGCACCGTCGATCACGCCGACAGTCTGGGCAACGCCGGCACGCTTGGGGCCGGAACCGTGCAATGGATGACCGCCGGATCGGGTATCCTGCATCAGGAAATGCCCAAAGGAAACAGCGCCGGGCAGATGCACGGGTTTCAACTGTGGGCGAACCTGCCCGGCGCTCTCAAGATGACCGCGCCGCGTTATCAGGACATCGCCGCCGCCGATATTCCGACCGTGACCGACGACGACGGGACCGAGGTGCGGGTCATCACCGGTGACTTCTGGGGTAAACGCGGCCCGGTCGACGGTATCGCCGCCGATCCGCAGTATCTGGACATCACCGTTCCCGCAGGGCGTCGCAAATCATTCATGGTCGACATCTACCGACGCGCCTTTGCCTATGTGTTTCAGGGGGCCGGGCTGTTTTCCGACGCCAGTGCGCCCAAGGGCGTGCTGTTGGAAAAAGAAGTGAGGGGGCACGAGGTGAACATCCGCGACATGTCGGGCAACCGCACCCTCGTCCGGTTCGGCACGGGCGACGAAGTGACGGTTCAGGCCGGACCCGAGGGCATCCGGTTTCTGTTGATTTCCGGCGCCCCGCTCGAAGAACCTGTCGCCTGGCACGGCCCTATCGTGATGAATACCCGCGACGAACTGCGCACCGCGATGCGCGAGTTGAACAACGGCACCTTCATCAAACCGGCGCATTGATCCGGGGCGAAGTTCGTCACGCCAGGACGGCCTTGCGCACCAGATCCCAATAGATCGCCGCGATCTCGTCCAGCGGCAAGCGACCCCCGGCGCGATACCAGTTGCCCAGACCCGTCAGCAGGGCGATCAGGGCCATGGCGGCGACACGGGTGTCGCGCACCGCAAAGACCCCCTCGGCAAGGCCGGCCCGCAGGATCGCTTCGAGTGCGTCCTCATAGCGGCGACGCAGCGCCTCGACCCCGGCAAAGTTGGCAGAGTCGAGATGGCGCAATTCCATATAGGCGATGAACACCTGATCCGGGCGCGGCAGATGGAAATCAAGGTGGAAACGGACGAACCGGCGCAACCGCGCCACTGCCCCCGCTTCGGTCGGCACCGAGTCCCATGCGGCCAGAAGTTCCTCCAAATGGTCGCGCATCAGGTCGGCCAGCAGGGCCTGTTTGTCGGGCGTATAGTTGTAGATCGCGCCGGCCTGCACCCCCACCTCGGCCGCGATCTGGCGCATGCTGACGGCGGCATAGCCATGCTGCGCGAACAGACGCAGGGCAGCGTCGCGTACGCGCGGTCTGGTGATATCGGCGTGAGAGCCCTGTTTCCTTGCCATGCCGCATTTAACTGAACGGGTGTTCATTTGAAAACCCCGCGTAGCGAATGTCTGCCTCGCTTGCCCTTGGCCGCCCGCGCCCTGTAGGGTCGCGCAAAGCAGTCACACTGGCCCGACCCATGCGCCTTGCCCCGGCACTCCTCTTGACCCTGATGGCCGCCTGCGCCCGGTTTCCGACGCTGGACGTCACGCTGGACGATTCCGCCCTCGCCGCGCCGTACCCACAGTTGCAATCCATCGAACCGCTGCTGGCCCGATCGGCCGGACTGGGAACTTCAGGGCGCAACAGCCCTGCCGTGCTTGGCAGTGTTGCGGGGCGGATCGCTGGATTGCAGACTCGCGCTGCAGCGTTGCGCGGCCCCGTTGTCGACCCCGCCACCCGCACGGCGATGGCTCGCGGCATCGATACCTCTGCGTTGCAGTGACGCCCCTGGCAGGGTAACAGCCCAGTCAGACGCAACCGCAGCCGGAACCGCCCATGCCCCAGCCCCTTCGCCTTGGAATCGCCGGACTTGGCACCGTGGGCATCGGCGTCGTCAAGATCGTCCAGACGCAAGGTGACCTGATCGCCGCCCGCACCGGACGCCCGGTCGTCATCAGTGCCGTCAGCGCCCGTGACCGGACCAAAACCCGCGACGCCGACCCGTCGGGCTATGTCTGGGAGGATGACCCGGTGACGCTGGCAAGCCGCCCGGACATTGACGTTTTCGTTGAAGTCATCGGTGGTCACGACGGCCCGGCCAAGGCCGCAACCGAAGCGGCGATTGCTGCGGGCAAGGATGTGGTCAGCGCCAACAAGGCCCTGCTGGCGATCCACGGGCACGCACTGGCCGTGGCAGCCGAGGCCAAGGGCACCCTGATCCGGTTCGAGGCCGCCGTGGCCGGTGGCATCCCGGTCATCAAGACCCTGACCGAAGGGCTGGCGGGCAACCAGATCACCCGCGTGATGGGGGTGATGAACGGGTCGTGCAATTATATCCTGACCCGGATGGAAAATGCCGGGCTGAGCTACAGCGCGGTGTTCGACGAAGCGCAGGCGCTGGGCTATCTCGAGGCCGATCCGAACCTTGACGTCGGCGGGATCGACGCCGGGCACAAGCTCGCCCTGCTGGCCGCCATTGCCTTTGGCACTCAGGTCGATTTCGGCGCGGTCGAACTGGAAGGGATCGGCGCGATCACCATCGACGACATCCGTCAGGCCGCCGACATGGGCTACAAGATCAAACTGCTGGGGGTCGCACAGATGACCGGGCGCGGTCTGGAACAGCGGATGTCGCCCTGTCTGGTCCCCGATACTTCGCCCCTCGGGCAGTTGCAGGGCGGCACCAACATGATCGTGCTGGATGGAGATTCAGTCGGTCAGATCGTGCTGCGCGGCCCCGGCGCCGGGATGGGCCCGACCGCCAGCGCCATCATGGCCGATGTGATCGACTTGGCGCGCGGTCTGCGCCTGCCGACCTTCGGCCAGCCTGCCACCAGTCTGAAAAAGGCCCGCGCTGCCCGTGCGGCGGTGTCGGCACCCTATTACCTGCGCCTGCAACTGCTGGACAAACCGGGTGCGCTGGCACGGGTGGCGCGGGTGCTGGGCGAGGCCGGGATCAGCATCGACCGGATGCGCCAGTACGGCCACGAGGATACCACTGCCCCGGTCCTGATCGTCACGCACAAGACGACCCGCATGGCGCTGGACGAGGCGCTGGAAGAGTTCGCGCAAACAGGTGTGGTAATAGGCACACCGGTGGCGATCAGGATCGAGGCGGTGTGAGTCGTTCCTGACACATCAGGCCGCCCGTGACAGCCGCAACCGCGCAACCGCGCAATCGCCACCGTCCAAGCAAGGCCCGACAGGTTGCCGACAGCCCGAAAGTCGTCAGCTCGACCAAGACGCACAACCCGCGCCGCCGCCGACGCAGAGCCCGCATCGCGTCATCACCCCAAGATGGTGGCCGAGCGAGGTTTCCGGCATCCTGAGCGCGGTCCGAAGAGCCAGGCAAGACACCCCGTCGCCGGGGTCGGTCGCGAGTAACTGAAAGATGCGGACACGGCGCGGGTGTGCGACCGCCTTGCACGCGAGGGCATAACTGGCGGCCAAGGCCATTCTGAATGTCCTTTCTGGATGCAATCCAGACATACCGCGCAAGTCGCTAACAATCCGTGAAGGTATCCACGAATGCGATGATTTCCTATAAATAACAGTTTCTTGCAGCACTGCGGCTCTAGCGACGCAGAGTCGCCCAACGCAAGTCGCGACCGCCCGGCACCAATCAGGCTTGCGGGCTATACTACCAGCTATGATGACCGGCAACTGTCATCATGATCTCATCGGCTTTCAACCATCCGGCATCACCGCGCCCAGTCTTCAGCCACCCCCGAACAGGAACCCGCCATGATCGACCATACCGGACTATCCGTCAGCGACTTTGCCGCCGCCAAGGCCTTTTACAACGCGGCCCTGGCGCCTCTCGGCCACACCCTGCAAATGATGATCCCCGACACACACTCCGGAGGACGCAAGGTCGGCGGCTATGGCTCTGACCGACCGCATTTCTGGCTGACCGAAGGGGCAGCGCAGACCCCACCGATTCATATTGCGTTTACCGCCAGAAACCGGACCGACGTCGATGCCTTCCACGCAGCAGCGATTGCGGCGGGCGGCACCGACAACGGCGCGCCCGGCCTGCGACCGCAGTAACACGCCGACGATTACGGGGCCTTCCTGCGCGACCCTGACGGCAACAACATCAAGGCCGTCTGCCACATCCCGGCCTGACCCGTCGCCGCACCATGTTAGCGACGAAACCCGCGCACCTCGCGTCTTGTGCGTGACACGACTGGCGGGCTAGATGTGGCGCGACCGCTAAAACAGGACGCACCCATGCCCAAAGTCGATTTCAACGACCGTCTCCTCTCGCTCGGTCTGGCCCGGGTCTCCGAAGCTGCTGCGATCGCCTGCGCGTCGCTGATCGGGCGGGGCGACGAAAAGGCCGCCGATCAGGCTGCGGTGGATGCGATGCGCACCCAGTTGAACCAGCTCGACATCGCCGGGGTCGTGGTGATCGGCGAGGGCGAGCGTGACGAGGCCCCGATGCTTTACATTGGCGAAGAGGTCGGCACCGGCAACGGCCCTGGCGTCGACATCGCGCTAGACCCGCTCGAAGGCACAACGCTGACCGCCAAGGATATGCCCAACGCGCTGGCCGTCATCGCCATGGGGCCGCGCGGGTCGATGCTCCATGCCCCCGACGTCTATATGGAAAAGCTGGCCATCGGCCCCGGTTTCCGGCGCGGTGTCGTGACCCTCGACATGTCGCCGTCCGAACGGGTATCGGCCCTTGCCGCCGCCAAGGGCTGTTCGACGACCGATATCACGGTGTGCGTACTGGAACGACCCCGGCACGAGGACATGATCGCCGAAATCCGCAGCACCGGGGCCGCGATCCGGCTGATTACAGATGGCGACGTGGCGGGTGTCATGCATTGTGCCGAACCGGGGTTGACCGGGATCGACATGTATATGGGATCGGGCGGCGCACCCGAGGGCGTGCTCGCGGCCGCCGCATTGAAATGCATGGGCGGGCAGATTTTCGGCAAACTGCTGTTTCGTAACGACGACGAAAAGGCCCGTGCGCGCAAGGCCGGGATCACCAATTTCGACCGAGTCTATACGCGTGACGATTTGGTGACCGGTGACGTGATCTTTGCCGCGACCGGCGTCACCGACGGATCGCTGGTGCCGGGAATCAAGCGCTCGTTGACCCATATCACCGCCGAAACCATCCTGATGCGGTCGAAAACCGGGTCGGTGCGGCGGATGCAGTATCGCAACCCGCTCACATGATCTCGGCGCGAGCCGTAGCAGGTATCCTGTCGGCCCTCGTGCTGTCGGCCTGCGCGGCAGGTCCGGCGGGCCGTGCCGATCTGAGGGCGCAAATTCGGGTGATGCAGTCTGACCCCGCGATTGCCGCCTTCTTTGCCGAAGAGGCGGCGGCAGCCGGTGTCGACAAAATAATCCTGACCGACTCCACTGGTATGGTGCAGTCATACGGGGCCGAGGCCATCGGGTTGACCCGCTATCGCGGCACGGGTGGCACGGAAATCACGTTCAACATTGCACGACCCGACGCGGCGACCCCGCAAAACATCGCGCACGAGATCGCCCATGCCGTCGCCTATCGTAACGGCTGCGACAACCACGGCGCGCTCTGGGGCCGGGCCCACGTGGCGATTGCGCAGCGGTTCGAACGAAACTTTCCCGGCGCTCTTTGGGCGGGGCTGCCTCCGACTGAAGCGGCCGCCGAAGAGGCAAGGCTTTACCCGGAAGAAACGTGCTGATGCGGCCCGTAAGACCATTCGGATGATTATCCAGGATCGACCGCCATTCCTTGGCGTCGCCACGTCGCTGACCGGGCGGCGCTGGATCGGGCCGACCGACGCGGATGAACGTCTGGCCGAGGCGATGGTGCAATCGACCGCGCTCCCCCTGCCCCTCTCGCGGGTGCTGGCGCGGCGCGGCGTTGCCCCGGATGATGCCATCGCCTTCCTTGCCCCGACAATCCGCGATCTGCTGCCCGACCCGCGCAGCCTGCGCGACATGGAAAGAGCCGCCGCACGGTTCCTTGACGCTGTGAAATCGCGCCAACGCATTGCGATCTTTGCCGATTACGACGTTGACGGCGGCGCTTCCGCTGCCCTGCTGATCTGCTGGCTGCGTGACATCGGCCAGCAGGCGACGCTGTATATCCCCGACCGGATCGACGAAGGCTATGGGCCGAACGAACCGGCGATGGCCGACCTTGCGGCGACCCACGACCTGATCGTTTGCGTCGATTGCGGTACCCTGTCGCATGATGCCATTGGCGCGGCCAAGGGGGCCGATGTCATCGTCCTTGACCACCACCTTGGCGGCGAAACCCTGCCGCCCGCCTTTGCGGTGGTCAACCCGAACCGGCAGGACGAACCCGGCGACCTTGGCCACCTTTGCGCTGCCGGCGTCGTGTTCCTGACATTGGTCGAGGCGAACCGGCAATTACGTCTGGCGAACGAAAAGACACCTGACCTGATGGCCCTGCTCGACCTCGTGGCACTGGCGACGGTGGCCGATGTCGCACCGCTGATCGGCGTCAACCGGGCCTTTGTGCGGCAGGGTCTGGCGGTCATGGCGCGACGCGGCCGGACCGGGCTAGCAGCACTGGCCGACGTGGCCGGGATGGACGCCACCCCAAATGCCTACCACCTCGGCTTTCTCCTCGGGCCACGGGTCAATGCCGGCGGGCGGATCGGCAAGGCCGACCTTGGCGCACGCCTTTTGGCCTGCACCGACCCGCACGAGGCCCGCGCGATGGCCGCACGGCTGGACGAGTTGAACCGGGAACGGCGCGAAATCGAAAACGACGTGCGCGCACTCGCACTGGAACAGGCGACGGCGCGCGGCCTTGATGGCCCGCTGGTCTGGGCCGCGGGTGACGGTTGGCACCCCGGCGTCGTCGGCATCGTCGCGACCCGGCTGAAAGAGGCGACGAACCGGCCGGCCGTGGTCATCGGACTGGACGGCGGCATCGGCAAGGGGTCGGGTCGGTCGGTCAGCGGCATCGACCTTGGCGCGGCGATCCACCGGGTCGCGGCCGAGGGACTGCTGCTGCGCGGCGGCGGACACAAGATGGCCGCCGGACTGACGGTGACGCAGGACAACCTCGAGGCGGCAATGGCGCGGCTCGGCGATCTGCTGGCGCGGCAGGGCGCGGCGGACTCCGGCCCCGTCAATCTGCGGCTGGACGGCGTGCTGATGCCGGGGGCGGCGACGGTCGACCTGGTGCAACAACTTGAAACCGCAGGACCTTATGGGGCTGGGGCGTCGGCCCCCCGCTTTGCCTTTCCGGATCCGCAGATCCTTTTTGCCAAAAGGGTGGGCGCGAACCACCTGAAACTGACCTTTGGCGACGGGCTCGGGGTACGGCTTGACGCAATCGCCTTTGGTGCGGCGGAAGAGGCATGGGGCAAGACGTTGCTGACCCACGGCGGGGCGCGATTTCACCTTGCCGGACGGCTCGACGTGAACGTCTGGCAGGGCCGGCAAAGCGTGCAACTGCGGCTCGACGACGCCGCCCCGGCACACCGATAATTTCACCAAAAACCACTTGCCCTTGGAGCGGCCTTTGCCTAAGAGGTCCGTCACCGACAGTGGCCCGTTCGTCTATCGGTTAGGACACCAGGTTTTCAACCTGGGAAGAGGGGTTCGACTCCCCTACGGGCTGCCACTGATCCTGCCATTATCGAGACTTTTCCTAGCACTGCGGTATTCCTGCGGGATTTCAAAGCCTTGTGGCGTGACCTTGTAAGGTGAGACCGCAAACGTAGAGCCAGGACGGCGCAATATCGCCTCGCGTCTCTGTTCGCCGATTGCGTCTTACGAGTTTGGGAATGGCGTGGATCAGGCGGCGCTGAACAGGCGGGTCTGCGCGGTCCAATCCACCGGAATCTCGTGCTTGAGACACCAGTCGGCGGTCAGGGACGCGGGTTGGAGTCCCTCGACGATCTGGCGGACGACGTCCGGGGACAGGAACGCGAACTCCAGGGTCTGCTGCACGCGCCGGACCGACAGGTTACTCTCTTCGGCAATCTGCTGAACACTCTGGCCTGACGTAATCAAATCGAGGAAGGCCCGCCCCTTGGCGATGTTGCGCAACAGCGTTTCATCGCGTGGGATCGAATCGCCCTCCAGCAAGAGTTTGGTTTCCACGCCGCGCCTGCGAAGGGTGAACGGGGCCTGGAAGGTCCAGCAATCCGGGTCTGCGTCGATCACTGGAACGCCGAGCGCCTTCGACAGGCGTTCGGGATTCTCGGTGATTTCGAGCTTGTCCCGCCCGATGCAGACACGATCAATCAGGGCCAGCAGGTCAAGGTCGCCTCGATCGATCCTGGCGATCATGTTCGCAAGCATCTGCGGGTCTGCGTTCAGGACCAGCCCGCGCAGGATCGCCGTCCTCAGATGCTTCCTGACAGCAGCGTCGATCCGGTCCTCAAGCGCGTGGGCTGGCCATCGCCATCCGCTGCCTTTCTCCCCTGGCGCAGCAGCGGTCTTCAGAGAATGCGAGATATAGTACTCATAGCGTCGCCCGGCTTTCTGTGTGTGGACCGGCGTCAGCCGCTCGCCTGAGATGTCGAACAGCTTACCCGCGAGCGGCAACGTAGGGCGACCGGAGTTAAACTGTCCGCGTGGGATGGCGGATTGTTCTGAAAGGATCGCCTGCACCCGCTCCCATTGCTCCGTCTCGATGATTGCCGGGTGCTGTCCATCAAAGGTGGTCCCCTTGTGCGCAATGCGACCGATATAGAGTGGGTTGGTCAGGATCTTGTGGATATGACCCCTCGACATGATCTGCCCTCCCTGGTCCCTGCCCGATTGCGTGACGTATCGCTTTGATCGCAGCCCGAGCCGTTCGGCTTCTCGGGCGACGAGGTTCAGCGCCCTGTGTTCCTCGTAAAGGATAAAGAGGGTTCGGATGGTTTCCGCCTCCACCGGGTTGGTGGTCAAAGTCCGACCCGATGCTTCGTATCCCAGGGGGACATAGCCCCCCATCCAGAGGCCCTTCTTCTTCGAGGCTGCGATCTTGTCGCGGATACGCTCTGCGGTAACCTCACGTTCGAATTGTGCAAATGAAAGGAGAACATTGAGGGTCAGGCGCCCCATACTGGTTGCAGTATTGAAAGACTGGGTCACTGAGACGAAAGAAGCTTGTGCTGCGTCGAGGCGGTCGACAAGCTTGGCGAAGTCCGCAAGCGACCGGGTCAGCCGGTCGATCTTGTAGACGATGATCTGATCCACCCTACCCTCGTCGACATCGGCCATCAGGCGCTGCAGAGCGGGTCTATCGAGATGCCCACCGGAGATGCCGCCATCATCATACTGCGCCTTGAGCAGGACCCAACCCTCATGGCGCTGGCTCGCCACATAGGCTTCGCAGGCTTCTCGCTGGGCATCGAGCGAGTTGAACTCCTGTTCCAACCCATCTTCCGAGGACTTGCGGGTGTAAATGGCGCAGCGGACTCGGCGCATTTCAGGACGCTCGCTTGGGTGTCAGGCCAAAGAAGCGGGGCCCACTCCAATGGGCGCCGGTGATCCTGTTGGCGACGGTCGACAGCGAAGCGTAGGTCCGACCATCGAGCACATACCCAGAGGGCGTCACCTCCACGCGATACGTCCGGCCGTTCCATTCGCGCATCAGGTAGGAGCCCGGCGGCGCCGCGCGTGTCGAACGATCGTCGCTATCTGCATCCCGCGACACTGTCTTCAGCGCTCGCCTGATCTGTGCGGAATACCCGCCAAGCGTTCGGATCTGCTGCTCACGGGTCAGCACCCTTTGCATGAAGCGAACAGACAGATATTTAGGTGGAGCCGTCTGGAATGCCCCTGCCCAGAGTTCAACACAGGCCTTCCGGTCGAGCGCATTGATCTCCCGGAGTTGATCCGGGAGATCATGCTGCGACGTGGTGCGGCGCATCATGCCGCCTTTAAGGCCACGATGCGATACACTGACGACGCGTCGCCTGCCCCCCTCTGCACATCGAGGCCCATCTTCCTCAGCCCCGAGATCGCAGCGCGCACCGTATGCGGCTGCCAGCCGAACTCCTTCGCCAGCTGCGCAAGAGATACGCCATCGGCCTGCTCAAGCCGCTCCCGCAAGCGGTCTCGTTTGGTCATAGTTGGCTTTGCTGGAGTGATCGAAGCGCTCACTTTGCGGCTCGGGTGCTTTGCTGACTTGGGGGCCGGTTTCGTTTTGTCGAGTTGTGCCATGCTGATCTCCACTTGATTCGGGGCGGATCATTCCGCTCCCCGTACCGCGTAGAGCCGGGTGCACCGGGCCAAAGGTGGCGACTTCAACTGCGTCGGCACGCTGTCATTACCGCTCCGAGTGTCGTCGAAGTCCAGTGGAATAAGCGACTTCCCAAGTGCCTACGCATGGGCGCAATTGGTGTTGACGCCAGGCACCCAATAGGCGCGCATGGTATTGGCTTTGTCCTTGGCATCCTCACCGCGGTAACCTTTGATCTCGACGATCAGGTTCAGTGGGTCGGGGTCGCCGTCGGCAGTTACGCGGCCGTCATCGACCTGCACAATGAAGTCGGGAATATATTTGTGCGGAGTCGAACCCATGAGGTAGGGGACCTCCAGCCCAAG
>JBBSBK010000062.1:0-21810 GCA_038251315.1 Rhodobacterales bacterium
CGGATTACGGCGGTGCAGACCGATCAGGGCGTGATTGCCTGCGATACGGTCGTCAACTGTGCCGGCCAATGGGCGCCGCAGGTGGGGGCGATGGCGGGGATCAACGTGCCGCTGCATCCGGTCAAGCATCAGTATGTGATTACCGAAGCGATTGCGGGTCTGTCGGCGGATGCGCCGACGTTGCGCGATCCGGATCGGCGGACCTATTTCAAGGAAGAGGTCGGCGGGCTGGCGTTTGGCGGGTATGAACCGAATCCGCAACCGCTGCCGACCGGGCCGGTTGCGACGGACCAGCCGTTCAAGCTGTTTGACGACGATTTCGATCATTTCGAGCAGCATATGGATCAGGCCATCGCGCGGATTCCGGCGCTCGAGACTGCGGGCGTCAAGCAGATGATCAATGGGGCCGAGAGTTTTACGCCGGATGGGAATTTCATCCTTGGGCCCGCGCCGGAGTGCGTGAACATGTTCGTCGGGGCGGGGTTCAATGCGTTCGGCATCGCGGCGGGCGGTGGGGCTGGCTGGGTGCTGGCCGAGTGGGCGATGACGGGCGAGGCGCCGCTGGATTTGTGGGCGGTCGATATCCGCCGGTTTTCGGCGATGCACCGCGACCCCGATTGGGTGCGTGACCGGACCTGCGAGGCCTATGGCAAGCATTACACGATTGGTTTTCCGCATGAGGAATATGCGTCGGGGCGGCCCTTGATCATGTCGCCGCTATATGACCGACTGGCCGCGGAGGGCGCCGTGTTCGGGTCGAAACTGGGGTGGGAAAGGCCGAACTGGTTCGCGCCAAAGGGTGTTGCGGCGCGGGATGAATACAGCATGGGGCGGCAGAACTGGTTTGCCCAGGTCGGGGCCGAACATGCGGCAGTGCGGGGTCATGCGGGGGTGTTCGATCAGTCGTCTTTTGCGAAATTCGAGGTGGCGGGGGCGGATGCGGCGGCGGCGCTGGACCGGATTTGCGCCAATGATGTGACCCGACCCGTGGGGCGGCTGACCTATACGCAACTGTTGAATTCACGTGGCGGGATCGAGGCGGATCTGACGGTGGCGCGGCTGGCCGAGGATCGGTTCTATATCGTCACCGGCACCGGGTTTCGCACCCACGACGCGGCGTGGATTGCCGAGCATCTGACGGGTGATGCACGGTTGGTAGATGTGACGCAGGATTGGGGCGTGCTGTCGCTGATGGGGCCTGCGGCGCGGGAAATCTTAGGCCGTGTGACCGATGCGGATGTGACGAACGCGGGGTTTCCGTTTGGGCATCTGCGCGAGGTGACGATTGCCGATGCGACTGTGCGGGCGTTGCGGATTACGTATGTGGGTGAGCTGGGGTGGGAATTGCATGTGCCGATTGCCCGTTTGGGCGCGGTTTATGATGCGCTGATGGCTGCCGATCCGGGGCTGCGTCCGGTCGGGTATCGGGCGATCGAATCGCTGCGGCTGGAAAAAGGGTATCGGGCGTGGTCGTCGGATATCACCCCGAACGACACGCCGATCGAGGCGGGGTTGGGCTGGGCGGTCAAGCTGCGCAAGAATGCCGATTTCATTGGGCGCAAAGCGCTTGCAGATGCCGGGCCGCTGGCGAAACGGCTGGTCGGGTTCACACTGGATGACGCCGAGGCGGTGCTTGTCGGACGCGAGACGATTTTGCGCGATGGGGTGCAGGTGGGCTATCTGACGTCGGGTGGGTATGGGTATACGATTGGGAAATCAATCGGTTATGGGTATGTCAGGGGTGATGCGCTGGATGATGCAGCGCTCGAGGCGGGGCGTTGGGAACTGGTCGTGGCGAATGAAGTATTTCCTGCGCAAATCGGCCTGCGCCCGTTCTATGACCCGGACAACCTCAAGGTGAAATCCTGAGGACGAGGCCGATGCTGGGCACGGTGCCTGCCTCGCCCGGCATCGACACGTAGGGGGCGGTCTGTTCGACGAGTGTGACCGTGCCGTCAGCCACCAACCCGCCGACATGCGCCGCAAACCCAGTGTCCCAGATCGTCGTCTTGACCGTCAGCACGACGACCCCACCACTGGCACAGATGCGCAGCAGTTCCTCCAGCCCTTCGGCACCGACATGGCCGGTGGTGAATACGCCTGCCGAGATGACGCCGGCAAAATGACCGTCGGGGAACGGCAAGGGGCCACCCAGCGCGAGGTTGTGCAGGGCTGTATAGACGCCCTTGGTTCGAGCGACGTCGAGCATGCCGTTGGAGATGTCCAAGCCTTCGACCGTGGGATACCCCATGATCCCCAGCCATTCGCCAATCAGCCCGGTGCCGGCCCCGGCGTCCAGCAAAGGCGCGGCGTCGCGTGGCAGATAGCGGGTCAATAACGCGAGACAGATCGACGGGTGCCGGTAGCCCGCGACGGCCATTTCGGCGTCGTAGGTTTGCGACCACTTGTCGTAGAGCGCGGCGACCTCGGTCGTGTCTTTGGCGTCGTAAACCGCGCCCAGATGGCCGTCGTGTGTGCTGTTCATGTCGATCCCCGTTTGCGCGAAAGTTGTCGCCATACTAGCCTGACGGAACAAAGGGTACAGGTGGCTGATGGATGATGCAACGCAAGCGATGGCGCGGATTCCGGCGCTGGCCGGATATGCCGGGCCGTTGGAGCGGATGGGCGGGCTGACCAATACGGTGTTTCGCGCGGGCGATCACGTGTTGCGCCTGCCGGGGGCTGGAACGGCGGAGTATATCGACCGGGGCAACGAGGCGCAGGCAGCTAGAGAGGCGGCAAAGGCGGGGGTCAGTCCGGAAGTGGTTCATGTCGATGCCGCCAGCGGCGTGATGGTGACGCGGTTCATTCCCGGCGCGGTGACGATGACCCCGGATGGGTTTCGCGATAGTGCAGAGAGCGTGGTGCGGGCGGGGCTGGCGCTGCGTCAGTTGCATCAGTCCGGCGCGGTGTTTCCGGCGCGGTTCGAACTGTTCGCGATGATCGACGAGTATCTGGGGATTCTGGCGACCAAGGATGTGGCCTTGCCGGATGGCTACCATGATGTTGTGCGCGAGGCCGACAGCGTTCGCGCAGCACTTGCCGCTCATCCCCTGCCGCTGGTTGCCTGTCATTGCGACCCGCTGTGTGAAAACTTCCTCGATACCGGCGACGTCATGTGGATCGTCGATTGGGAATATGCGGGGATGAACGATCCGATGTGGGATCTGGGCGATCTGTCGGTCGAGGGCGGGTTTGATCCTGCGCAGGATGCGACGCTGATGCAGGCTTATTTCGACGGACCGGCCCCGGCGCATGACGCCGCCCGGATGGTGATCTACAAGGCGATGTGCGATCTGCTCTGGACGCTTTGGGGCCTGATCCAACTGGCCAATGGCAACCCGGCGGATGATTTTCGCGCCTATGCCGATGGACGTTTTGCCCGTTGCAAGGCACTGATGGGAACGGCGCAATTCCAAGGACATATCGCGCGGATTGCGACGGTGCCATGACAGGGCCGTCAAGGTTTTGCGACAGGTAAGATATTGCCTGAATGGCACGCGCCGCCTGCGGAAAATGCTTGCCAAAGGGCGCAATACCGCCGCTAATCCCGGCGTCGCGGGGTTTGGAATTGGCCGACCCCGGCAAAGACACTTATCCGGGGGATAATGACGATGAAGACGACCGTGAAAATTTCGACAATGGCCAGCATGCTGGCGATCGTCGCGGCGCAGACCAGCGCCCAATCAATGGACGAACTGGTGGCTGCTGCCACCGCCGAAGGGATGTTGACCACCATCGCCCTGCCGCACGACTGGTGTGGTTATGGCGAAGTCATCGCAGGCTTCAAGGCCATGTATCCGGGGATCGAGGTGAACGAGCTGAACCCCGATGCCGGGTCTGCAGACGAGCTTGAGGCGATCCGCGCCAACAAGGACAACACCGGCCCGCAGGCCCCCGATGTGATCGACGTGGGACTCGCGTTCGGCCCTTCGGCGATGGAAGAAGGGCTGTTGCAGCCCTACAAAGTGTCCACATGGGACAGCATTCCCGACAGCGCCAAGGATGCCGACGGCAACTGGTATGGCGACTATTACGGGGTGATGTCGTTCGTGGTGAACACCGATCTGGTCGATACCGTGCCGACCTCGTTCGCTGATCTCATGAACCCGGAATATGCGGGTCAGGTCGCACTGGCCGGCGATCCGCGTGCGTCCAACCAGGCGATCCTGGCGGTGATGGCGGCGGGCATGTCGACGGGTGCCGAACCGGGGGCCGATGCGGCTGCCGCCGGTCTGAAATACTTTGCCGACCTGAACGCCGCAGGCAATTTCGTGCCTGTCATCGGCAAGGCGGGCACCTTGGCACAAGGCACCACGCCGATCATCATCAAGTGGGACTATAACGCGCTGGCCGATGCCGACACCCTTGCCGGGAACCCCCCGGTCGAAGTGGTCGTGCCGTCTGATGGCGTGTTGGCCGGGGTCTATGTTCAGGCGATCAGCGCCTATGCACCGCACCCGAATGCCGCCAAGCTGTGGATGGAATATCTGTATTCGGACGAAGGCCAACTGGGCTGGCTCGCCGGTTACTGCCACCCGATCCGGTTCAACGACATGGCTGAACGCGGTGTCATCCCGCAGGATCTGATGGATGCGTTGCCCCCGGCCGAGGGATACGCCGCCGCCGTGTTCCCCACGCTGGACCAAGTGAACGCCAACAAAGAGGCCGTTGTGGCCGGTTGGGACACTGTCGTCGGCGCCAACGTCGTCGAGTAAGTTTGACTGCAATACTGGCGGCCCCGGCGCAGGCTGGGGCCGCCCCATGAACGCACCGCCAAAGGTGCGGCGGGAAACGGGGAACCTATGTCGGCAACGCGCAGACAACTGCCGCTGAAATGGCTGGGCATGCTGCCGTTCTTTACGTTCGCGTTTCTGTTCCTGATCCTGCCCACCCTTTACATCGTCGTCGGCGCGTTTCGCACCCCTGCGGGGGCGTTCACGTTCGACAACATCATCGGTCTGAACACCCCGTCGATCCGCAATGCCTATTGGATTTCGATCAAGGTCAGTTTCTTTTCGGCCAGCCTGGGCTGTCTGATCGGGTTCGCGATGGCTGCGGCCATCAGTTTCGGCGGTTTGCCGCGCGGGGTGCGCAACCCGTTGCTGACCTTCAGCGGCGTGGCGTCGAATTTCGCGGGTGTGCCGCTGGCCTTTGCCTTTATCGCCACGATCGGGCCGGCGGGTCTGATTACCCTGTGGCTGAAAACCCAGTTCGGCATCAATCTGCGCGCCTATGGCTGGAACCTGCTGTCGAGCTGGGGCCTGATCGTCACCTATCTGTTCTTTCAGATCCCGCTGATGATCCTCATCATCACGCCCGCGCTGGACGGGATGAAAAAGGAATGGCGCGAGGCAGCGGCGATCTTGGGCGCGACAGGTCGCCAATACTGGCTGATGGTCGGGCTGCCGATCCTGTTTCCGTCGATCCTCGGCACCCTTGCCCTGTTGTTCGCCAATGCGTTCGGGGCCGTGGCCACCGCCATTGCGCTGACCGGCCCGTCGCTGAACATCGCGCCGATCCTGCTTTATGCGCAGATCAGGGGCGATGTGCTGGGCTCGCCGAACCTTGGTTATGCGCTGGCCTTCGGGATGATCGTCATAACGGGCATTGCCAACGCCATCTACATCACGCTGCGGGCGCGGTCCGAACGGTGGCTGAAATGAACCGGATCATGGCCTATATCGCGCTGTTCTTTGGCGTCATGTATTTCCTGCTGCCGCTGATCGGCACGGTCGAATTTTCGTTGTCGATGCGGCGGGGCGTTTATTCGCTGGATGCTTACCGCGTGGTTCTGGCCGATCCCATGTTTCAGCAGACGTTCGGATTTTCGGTGATCATGGCACTATTCACCATCGTGTTCGGCGTGCTGCTAGTGGTGCCGACGGCCTATTGGGTCCGCCTCAAGGTGCCGGGCCTGCGCCCTTATGTTGAATTCATCACGCTGCTGCCGCTGGTCATTCCGGCCATCGTGATCGTGTTTGGCTATATCAGGCTCTATAATACGTCGTCGTTCCTGCCAATGACGGGCACGGCGTTCCGCACCAATATCCTGCTGATGTTTGGTTATGCGACGCTTGCCCTGCCCTATATGTACCGCGCCGTTGATACCGGACTGCGCACCATCGACGTCGGCACCCTTACCGAGGCGGCGCAGTCGCTGGGCGCAAGCTGGTTCACCATCATGACGCGGGTGATCCTGCCCAACGTGCTGGCGGCAGTGCTGTCGGGGGCGTTTCTGACGTTCGCGATCGTCATCGGTGAATTCACGATGGCGGCGCTGCTGGATCGCCCCGCCTTCGGCCCCTACATGCAATTGCTGGGCGCCAACCGGGCCTACGAGCCTGCCGCGCTGGCCGTCATTGCTTTTGCGATTACATGGGCCTGCATGGGTCTGATTCAACTCGTCACCCGATTTTCCAAACACGCACAGGCGGCACGCTGATGGCTTTTCTTGAGATTTCCAATCTGGAAAAGTTTTATGGCCCGACGCAGGTCGTGCGGGATTTCAGTCTGGACGTGGAAAAGGGCGAGTTCATCTCGTTCCTTGGTCCGTCGGGCTGTGGCAAGACGACGACCCTGCGCATGGTTGCCGGATTTGAAACCCCGACCAAGGGCAGTATCCGTATCGATGGCAAGGATGTCGTCAACGTCCGTCCGAATGCCCGCAACATCGGGATGGTGTTTCAGAGCTATGCGCTGTTTCCGAACCTGACCGTGGCGCAGAACGTCGGTTTCGGGTTGCGCGTGGCGGGTGTCGCCAAGGCAGAGATCGCGTCCCGGGTGGCCGAAATGCTGGACCTGATCGGGTTGGCGGACCTTGGCGGACGGTATCCTTTTCAGTTGTCGGGTGGGCAGCAACAGCGGGTGGCTTTGGCCCGTGCCCTTGCGCCCCGTCCGCAGGTGTTGTTGCTGGATGAACCGCTGTCGGCGCTGGATGCGCAGATTCGCGTCAACCTGCGCACCGAAATCCGCGCCATTCAGCGACGGTTGGGGATCACGACGATCTATGTCACCCACGATCAGGAAGAGGCGCTGTCGATGTCTGACCGCGTCGTGGTCATGCACAAGGGGGCGGCGGATCAGGTCGGGTCGCCGGTGGCAATCTACAACCGGCCAGCAACGCGGTTCGTGGCCTCGTTCGTGGGGACGCTGAACCAGATTGAGGGCGTGGTCGTGGACCCGCACAATGGTATTGTTACCGTTGCGGGCGCCTCATTCACGTTGGCGGAGTCGATCAAGGCGGCAACGGGCGCGACGGTCATGCTGGCGTTCCGCCCCGAGGTGCTGCGGTTGGGTCAGCCCGGGCCGGGCGACGTAACGCTCGCGGGCAAGATTGCCGAGGTACATTTTCTGGGTCCGGTGGTGCGCGTCAAGGTCGCCGTCGGTGACGCACTGTTATCGCTGGATACGCAGAACCGCGCGGCGGTGGCGCTGCCTGTGGTGGGCGAGGATGTGTCGGTTTCGGTGGCGACCGGGGATATTATCGTTCTGGCCGACTGAGGTTGCCATAGGTCTGGACGGCTTCGCGGGCGGCTTTGAATCGCGCTTTGTCGGTCGGGTCGGCGGGGTTCGGTCGGATCGTTTTGCCGCCTGACGGAGTGGGCAAATCCGTGCCCGCCGCCAGCATTGCCAGACCTCGAGCGGTCAGTTCGGCGTCCTCTGATACCATCACATCGCGCCCGAGTTGGTCGGCCAGAAACTGCCCGAAATAGGGGTTCACCGACAGGCCGCCGTCGATGGATATGGTCTTGTCCAAGGGCTGCGCTGCGTCCATCGCCGCGCAGACTTCGGCCATGCGGAAGGCGACCCCTTCCAGCACTGCCTGCGCCATGTCGCGCCCCGTTGTGTCCAGCCCGAGCCCCATCCATGCCCCTCGTGCCGCTCGGTCCCAATGTGGGCAGGCAAGGCCGGCGAGGGCAGGGACGAAGGCAAGTCCGCGTTGGATGGCGGGAGGTCGGTCGAAGGCGTTGATGGTCGCGAAGTCGTTAAACAGCCCAAGGTCACGCGCCCAGTTCAACGCCGACGAGGCGGCATAAACGCCGCCATCGAGCGCGTAGGTGACGGCTTCGCCCGCCTTGCGCCAGCCGACTGTGGGCAGCGGGCCGCTGTTGCCGGGGTCGGTCAGTGCACCTGTCACCGCAAGGGCAAAGGCCCCGGTGCCGAAGGTGATCTTGGCGTCGCCGGGGTTGCGGCAGCCGTGGCCATATAGCGCCGCCTGCTGGTCGACGATGCTGGCGGTCAGGGGGATGCCGTCGATCTGGCCAAGGTCGCCGGTGTTGTCGGTGATCGTGGGCAGCGTGTCGATGGGCACGCCGAAAAGGGCGCAAAGATCGGCGTCCCATTCGCAGGTCTTGAGGTTCATCAGCGCGGTGCGCGATGCGGTGGCGGGGTCGGTTTCGTGCCGTCCGGTCAGACGGTCGCGGAAGTAGGCGTCGGTGGTGCCGAGGCGGAGACGGCCTTGGGTGTGGAGTTTTTGGGCTAGCGGGTTGTCGCGCAGGATCAGGCCGAGTTTGGAGCCGGAGAAATAAGGGTCGAGCGGGAGGCCAGCGCGGTCGCGGACGAGTTTGACCGCCTGCGATCCGGCGTTGTCGATCCAGCCTTGGGTTCGGTCATCTTGCCAGACGATCACCGGGCCGACGGCGTCGCCGTTTTCGGCGTCCCAACCGAGACAGCTTTCGCCTTGGTTGCCCAGCCCGATGGCATCGACCGGCCCTGCCGCCGCGATGCAGGCGCGGACGTTGGCCAGCAGTTCGGCGGCGTCGTGTTCGACGTGGCCGGGGGCAGGATAGGATTGGCGGTGCGTCACGGTGTGGACCAGCCGCGCCTGCCCGTCCGCGCCAAAGACCAGGGCGCGGGTGCTGGTGGTGCCCTGGTCAATGGCAAGGATCTTCATGCGCGTTCCCGCAGGGTGATCGTCAGGTCTGGGGCATCATCGGGCAGGGCAGGGATGGGGACAAGGATGCGTCGTTGCGGGCGGGTGTCGATGGAGTGGGTTTTGCCGTTGACAGTGATCTGGCCACGCACGCGGCGGTTGACGCGCAGTTGTAGGGTCGCGGGCAGGCCGGGAGCGATGCTTTGTGGGGTGACGTAAGCGAGGGCTTCGCCGGACAGGTGGATCGGGATTGTAGCGGGGGCGGTTTCGGTCATGCTCGCCGCGATTGCGCTGCCGATCTGGCCGCCCTCGGCCCAGCACCAGCCTGCGGTTTCGACGGGATGCAGCAAGTTGCCTGCTGCGAAATATGCGGGGTCGGTGCAGCGCCCGGTCTGGTCGGTGACGGGGCCGCCTGTTCGCGCGTCCCAATCAAGGTGGCTGGTGCGAATCAGGGCGGCGTCGGGGCGGAATTGGCCGGTGAGGATGACGCCGTCGGCGGGGAGGTCGCTGCCGGAGTTCAGTGTCACCGAGGTGACCTGATCGCGTCCGTGGATCGCTGTGACGGTGGTTTGGTGATGGACGGGGATACCGAGGAGGCGGGGGAAGATTCCGGTGGGCCAGCGGGCGGTGGTGCCGGAGGTTTCGGTCAGCATGGCGCGGGGTGTGACCCCGGCGCTGCGGCACGACAGAATCGCTGAGAAGGCGACGAGTTCGGTGCCGACGATGACCGGGTTGCGGAACGGCAGGGGTTGGCCGAGTGCCGCCAGCCGTTGCAGCGCCCCGGTCGTGAGGATGCCGCCGGGTTTGGTGCCGCCGATCTGGCGGGCGACGCGCGATGCCTCGCGCACGCCGGTTGCCAGCAGGACGCGGGTGGCGGTGAGTTCGGCGGGGCCGCCGGGGGTCGTGAGTGTCAGGCGGGGGCCGGGGTGGAGGGCAGTGACGGTCGCGCTTGGGTGGATCGTGACGCCTGCCGCGAGCGCCTGTGCCACCAGACGGCGGGCATAGGCGGGGCCGGACATCAGGCGGCGGAATTCGCGCAGACCGTAAGGCGAATGGGCGCAGAATTGCGGGACGCCGCCGGGGCGCGGGTCGCGCTCCAGCACGGCCACTGTACCTACACCGAGCGCCTTTAGCCGGATCGCCGCTGCGAGTCCGGCGGGGCCGGAGCCGACGATGACGACGTCGACGTGGGTGGGCAGGGTCATCGCGCGGCCATCATCGCGGCGACGTCCCCGTTGCAATAGTTGCCTTGACAGCGGCCCATCGTCACCCGCGTCATCCGTTTCAATCCGGCAAGGGTTTGCGGGGCGATGGGGCTGGCCAAGGCGGCAGCGATTTCGGCCCGCGTGACCAGTTCGCAATGACAGACGATGCCGCCGTTGTCGGGCTGATCGCAACTGCGCGGAGGGCCTTCGGTGATGTTGGGCATCTGCGGCCAGGTCGGATCTGGCAGCGGTGTTGCCGCCACCATAGCGGCGCAAAGGTCGTGGACGTAGTGCGCCGTGCCCAGCGCGGATGAGAGGCCGGTGGAGCGGATGCCACCGACGCAGATGTAATTGCGGGCGGCGTCGCGGCTGATCTGGTAGTCCTTGAATTGCGTCGCGGGGCGCAGGCCGGCGTAGATTGCGGTGATGTCCTGACTGGCCAGACCGGGCAGGATTTGTTCACCGCGCATCCGCAGCGCGTCGAGCGTTTCGGGGATCAGCGTGGCGTTTTCGCGGTCGTCCTGTTCTTCCGCCGTTGGGCCGACAAGCAGGTTGCCGTAGGCGGTGCGGCAGACGACGACGCCTTTGGTCACGGCGGTCGGGACGGGAAGCAGGATGTGCGTGGCAAGGGCGCTGGCGGGTTTGTCGTAAACGATGAACTGGCCCTTGCGGGGTTTGATCTGGAAGGTCGTCGCGTCGGTCAGCATCTGGTCGATGTGGTCGCCGTAGAGTCCGGCGGCATTGATCGTCACCCGTGCGCGGAGCGGTCCGCGCGTGGTTTCCAGATACCAGCCGTTGTCGAAATGGCCCCCGGTCACGGCGCAATCGCGCAGCAGGGTCGCGCCGTTTTCGACCGCTTGCAGCAGGTAGGCGTGGGGGGCCGACCACGGGTCGATGAGGGATTCTTGAGGCACGCGGAAGGCGGCCGCGACGCCGGGGCCGAGGGCGGGTTCAAGGGTGCGGGTTTGGGTGGCGGTGAGCGGTGTGACATCCACACCGTTGGCGCGGGCTTGGTCCATCAGGGCGGGAAGCGCGGATTCCTGTTCGGCGTTCCATGCGATGACCAGTGCGCCGCTTTCGATCAGGGGCAGGTTCAGGCGTTGATGGATGGCGCGGTATTCGGCGTAGCCTGCAACGACGCATTTCTGTTCGAGTGACCCGACGGGGGCGTCAAAACCCGTGTGCAGGATCGCGCTGTTGGATTTCGATGCGCCGTCAAGCACATCGCGGGCCTTTTCCAGAATGGCGACCCTCCACCCTTCCAGCGTCAACCGCCGGGCGATGGCGCAGCCGATGACCCCGGCGCCGATGATGGCTGCGTCAAATTCAGTGTCAGGCAAGGTGGTTGGCATGGCAGTATTTGCACAGGAACTGCCCGATCAGTCAACCGCATGGAAGGGTTTTGCCCGAGTGCGCAGAATCTTCCGGCGATTGCTGTTGACACGGGGTAATGGGCTGCTTGTAGGATCAAGCAATGAAACCGAACCAGCGCCGCAACAAGATCGCCGAGGCCGTCGATAGCTACGGCGCGATGTCGGTCGATGCACTCGCGTCGCAGTTCGATGTGTCGGCCGAAACGATCCGCCGCGATCTTGGGCGGCTTGCGGATTTGGGGGCGCTGCAAAAGGTACATGGCGGGGCGCGGCCTGTACGCCTGCTGACCGAGGGCAGTTTTGGCGAACGCATGGCCGAAGATGCGGCAGCCAAGCAGGTCATCGCGGACAAACTGGCGCAGTTGATCGAACCGGGCGATACGATTTTCATCGACACCGGATCGACCACCGTGATCTGTGCGCGCGCCCTTGCCGCGATCGGGCATCTGACCGTCATCACCAATTCGGTGCGCGTGGCCGAGATTATCGGGCAGACTGCGACCAATACCGTCTATCTGCTGGGCGGCGCATTTGGCAGCGATAATGGCGAAACCTCTGGCCCGATGGTGCTCGATCAGATCGCGCTGTTTCAGGCGGATCATGCCATTATCACTGTTGCCGCCATCGACGCCGATGTGGGCGCGATGGACGCCGATTTTGCCGAGGCGCAAGTCGCACGCGCGATGATGGCGGCGTCGCGTCAGACTGTGGTGCTGGCGCATGGCGAGAAATTGCGGTGCAAGGCGGCGTTTCGGATATGTCGACTTGACCAGATCGATGTGCTTGTCTGTGACTTAACGCCCGATTTAGGGTTTCTGACATCACTGGCTGCAGCGGGTTGTGCCCTGCAATGAGTTTACTGCAGGGGATTACATGGGCGGACTGATACGCGGCTACGTGCGCTGGATCGACCGGCTGTCGGATTATGTCGGGTACGTCGCGATGTATCTGATATTCGCGATGGTCGCGGTGCTGCTGCTGGACGCGGTGACGCGCAACGTGATCCAGATACCGCTACACTGGCCGGTCGAGCTGACCCAGTTTACGCTGGCCGCCTATTACTTCATGGGCGGGCCGATCACGTTGAAAAACAACGATCATGTGCGGATGGACCTGTTTTACGAAAACCTGTCGGACAAGGGCAAGGCGCGGATGGATTTGCTGACCATCGGCTGTCTGATGTTCTATCTGATGGTCATGTTCATCGGGTCGATCAGCAGTCTGGAATACGCGATTGAAACCGGCGAGCGGCGGTTTTCGATGTGGAACCCATCGGTCATTCCGATCAAGATTTTGATGGTGGGCTGTATCGGGTTGATGATCCTGCAAACCCTGTCGCTGATCTGCAAACACGTGGCGACGTTGCGCGGGGCTGATCTGACATGACCGACGAATTCGTCGCCATCTTCATGTTCGTGTCGATGCTTGCCCTGCTATCCACCGGGCAGCGGGTGTTTGCCGCCATCGGGTTCGTCGCGTCGGGCGCGGTGTTGCTGCTCTATGGCACGGGCGGCGTGGAAATCCCGTTCAGCCAAGCGTTCAAGCTGTTCAACTGGTTCCCGATGCTGACGCTGCCGCTGTTCATTTACATGGGTTATGTCCTGTCGGAATCCGGAATTGCCGATGATCTGTACCGGATGCTGCATATCTGGTTTGGCCGGGTCCGCGGCGGGCTGGCGATTGGCACGATTGTGCTGATGGTGATCATTTCGGCGATGAACGGGTTGAGCGTGGCTGGCATGGCAATTGGCGCGACCATCGCCCTGCCCGCGATGCTGAAACGCGGCTATGACAAGGTGCTGATTTCGGGGGTCGTGCAAGGCGGGTCGAGCCTTGGGATTCTGGTGCCGCCTTCGGTCGTACTGGTGCTGTATGGGATGATCGCGCGCCAGCCTGTCAGCCAGTTGTGGCTGGCGGGGGTGTTTCCAGGGCTTTTGATGGCGGCGATGTTCATCGTTTATGTGATGGTGCGTTGCCGGATCAATCCGGCCCTTGCCCCGGTGTTGTCAGACGAAGAACTGTCGATGCCGCTAAGCGAAAAGCTGGCGCTGTTGCGGGCTGGGATCATTCCATTCCTGATCTTTTTCACCATGACCGGATTGTTTGTCATGGGCTACACCAGCCTTGTGGAAAGCAGCGCGGTAGGCGCAACCTCGGCCACCATTGCTGCCGCATGGAAACGCCGCCTGTCGTTCGGGATGATCCATGAAACGGCGCGCAAGACGCTGGCGATTTCGTGCATGTTCCTGTGGTTGATTCTGGCTGCCCTCGCGTTCGGTGCGGTGTTCGACGGGATCGGTGCGGTGCGGGCGATCGAATCGCTGTTCATTACCCGGTGGGATCTGACGCCCTGGCAGGTCATCATCATGATGCAGATCAGTTTCATCATCATGGGGATGTTTCTGGACGACACCGCGATGCTCGTCATCGTCGCCCCGCTGTATATTCCGCTGGTCAAGGGGCTGGATCTGGGGATCGACAACCAACTGATCTGGTTTGGGGTGCTGTACACGATGACCTGCCAGATCGCCTATATCACGCCGCCGTTTGGCTATAACCTGTTCTTGATGCGGGCCTTGGCGCCCAAGGAGATCGGGCTGCTGGATATCTATCGATCAATCTGGCCATTCGTGCTGATGATGGCCGCGACCATCGCGCTGGTTATGATCTTTCCGCAGATCGCGCTGTGGCTGCCCGAAACTGTGAAAGCACGCTAATCCTGCAACGGCCCGCCAGAAGGTCGCAATTTCAACCAAGGAGAACGACGATGACGAAACTTATCAAACCGATGTCCCCTTCCGAGAAGATCCTCGATAGTCGGCGGCAATTCATGAAACGTGTCGGCTGGGGCGGTGCGGCTGCGGCGGCGACGACGCTGGCGGCCCCGGCGGCAATTGCGCAGTCAGCACCGATCAAATGGCGGTTGCAGACCTATTCTGGTGCGCCGCTGGGTGCGCATGTTATCAAGCCGCAGATCGACGCGTTCAACGCGGCCGCGAATGGCGAGATGGAGATCGAGCTGTATTACGCCGACCAACTGGTGCCGACGTCCGAACTGTTCCGTGCGATGCAGAACGGCACCATCGACGCGGTGCAATCGGACGATGCGACGATGGCGTCACCGGTCGATATTTCGGTGTTCGGCGGGTATTTCCCGTTTGCGACCCGCTTCAGCCTCGATGTGCCGGCGCTGTTTGCCTACTACGGCCTGAACGAGATCTGGGAAGAGGCCTATGGCGAGGTCGAGAATGTCACCTGGCTGTCGTCGGGTGCGTGGGATCCGCTGCATATCTTTACCGTCGACAAACCGATCCGGTCGCTGGCCGACATGAACGGGTTGCGCGTGTTCGGCGTGCCGACGGCGGGCAAGTTCCTGTCGCAGTATGGCCTGATCCCCGTCACCGTGCCGTGGGACGATGTCGAGGTGGCCATGCAGACCGGCGAATTGGACGGCGTCGCCTGGTGCGGCTTTACCGAGGCTTACGAGGTCGGCTGGGCCGATGTGTGCAACTATGCCCTGACCAACAGCGTCACGGGCGCGTGGTTTGGCAGCTATTTCGCCAATACGGAAAGCTGGAACAAGGTGCCGCCGCATTTGCAGCAGCTCTATCGCAGCACCATCGACCAGTCGCATTACTACCGTAACCAGTGGTATTGGGGCGGCGAGGCCAAGCTGCGCGTCGAGGGCGAAAAGATGGAGCTGACGTCGATCCCGCCCGAAGAATGGGCGACCGTCGTGGCCGATTCCGAAGGCTTCTGGGACGAGATTGCCGCGGCCAGTCCGCGGTCGGCAAAGGTCGTGCAGGCGTTCAAGGATTACGCGTCGAATATGACCAAGGCGGGCTATCCGTACCGCTGATCCCTCTTGCTTTTCCCGGCCGGGGCAGATTTGGCTGCCCCGGCCAATTTTAATTCTGAAAGACACGTAACATGCCTGCCAATATGACGTTCGACGCCCTGAAATCCGCCGTTGATGCTGGGACGATCGACACTGTCCTGACCTGCCTTGTCGACATGCAGGGCCGCCTGATGGGCAAACGGTTTCATGCCGCCCATTTCATCAACGGTGGCCATGTGGAAACGCATGGCTGCAATTACCTGCTGGCGACCGACCTCGAGATGGAGACGGTGCAGGGGTATAAGGCAACCAATTGGGCGACGGGTTATGGCGATTATGTCCATAAACCTGATCTGACCACGATCCGCCTTGTCCCGTGGTTGCCCGGCACCGCGATGGTCATGTGTGACGTGCTGGACCATCACCACGTCGAAGTGCCCCATTCGCCCCGCGCCATTCTGAAACGCCAGATCGCCCGCGCCAAGGCGCTGGGTTTCGATGCGATGATGGCGACCGAGTTGGAGTTCTATCTGTTCGAGCAAAGCTATGACGCCCTGAACGCGGGCGGCTATCGCAACATGCAGACTTTTGGCCGGTTCAACGCCGATTACGCGATCTTTGGCACCACCAAAGAGGAAAGCGTGATGCGGGCGATCCGCAACGGGCTGTTTGGCGCGGGTATCCCGGTTGAAAATTCCAAGGGCGAGGCCGAGGCGGGGCAGGAGGAGATCAACGTCAAGTATTCCGATGCGCTCGACACTGCCGACATGCACACGATCATAAAGAACGCCTGCAAGGAAATCGCCCATGCGCAGGGCCATGGGCTGACGTTCATGGCCAAATATGCCACTGACCGCGCCGGATCGTCGTCGCATATCCACCAGTCGCTGTGGAAAGACGGCAAACCGGCGTTTCTGGATGAAAAGGCCGAACGCGGCATGTCGGATCTGATGCGCCACTACGTGGCCGGATTGCTGGCGCATGCGTCGGATGTCACCTATTTCCTCGCGCCCTATATCAACAGCTACAAGCGGTTCACGGTTGGCAAGTTCGCTCCGACCAAGGCGGTCTGGTCGACCGACAACCGCACTGCCGGGTATCGTGTGTGCGGTGCCGGAACCAAGGGTGTGCGAATCGAATGTCGGGTCGGCGGGGCTGATCTGAACCCCTACCTTGCGATGGCCGCGCAACTGGCCGCCGGGCTGGACGGGATTGACCGCAAACTGGCGTTAGAGCCGGAAATGTCGGGCGATGTGTATCAGTCGGGCGACGCGCGCGAAATTCCGACGACATTGAGCGCGGCGGCGGCATGTCTGCACGGGTCGGCGATGCTGCGCGCGGCGTTTGGCGACGATGTGGTGGACCATTATCACCGCGCGGCCATGCGGGAGATCGAGGAAAACAACCGCAACGTCACCGACTGGGACTTGCGCCGCGGATTTGAACGGGCCTGAGGGCCGAAAGGAACACATGACAATCAAACTGATCTCGCCCGTCGATGGCAGCGTCTATGCCGAACGGGAACCGCTGACGTCGGCGCAGGCGCAGGATGCTGCGGCGCGGGCCAAGGCGGCGCAGATGCTGTGGGCCGAGCGTCCGTTGGCCGAGCGGATGGCGCTGGTTCGTGCGGGACTTGTCGCGCTGAACGGGATGAAGGACCGGATGGTGCAGGAACTGGCGTGGCAGATGGGCCGCCCGGTGCGCTATGGCGGCGAATTCGGCGGGATGAACGAACGCAGCGACTATATGCTGTCGATTGCCGAAACCGCGCTGGCGCCGACGGTGGTCGAGGATTCGGCCAAGATGGAACGCCGGATCGAACGCGCCCCGCAAGGCGTCATCATGGTCATCGCGCCGTGGAATTACCCTTATATGACGGCGATGAATACCATCGTTCCGGCCCTGATCGCGGGCAATGCCGTGATGCTGAAACACGCCAGCCAGACCCTGCTGGTGGGCGAGATGATCGCCGAGGCGATGCATGCGGGCGGTGTCCCGGCGGATGTGTTCCAGAACGTCGTGCTGGACCATGCGGGGTCCGAGGCGTTGATCGCGTCGCGCGCGTTCGGGTTCGTCAATTTCACCGGGTCGGTGGGTGGCGGGCAGGCGATTGAACGCGCCGCCGCTGGCACCTTTACCGGGCTGGGGCTGGAACTGGGCGGCAAGGATCCGGGCTATGTCATGGACGACGCGGACCTTGATTGGGCGGTCGATGTGCTGATGGACGGGGCGATGTTCAATGCCGGGCAGTGCTGCTGCGGGATCGAGCGGATTTATGTACATGAGAACCTGTATGACGCCTTTGTCGAAAAATCCGTGGCGTGGGTGTCGGGGCTGAAGCTGGGCAATCCGTTTGAAGAAAGTACCACTTTGGGGCCGATGGCGAACAAGCGGTTTGCCCAGGTGGTGCGCGACCAGACCGCCGCGTCGATCAAGGCCGGGGCCAAGGCGCTGATTGATCCGGCGCTGTTTCCGGCTGACGATGGCGGGGCGTATCTGGCGCCGCAAATTCTCGTCAACGTCGACCATTCGATGCGGGTGATGACCGAGGAATCCTTTGGCCCGGTGGTCGGGATCATGCCGGTCAAGAATGATGCCGAGGCGCTGCATCTGATGAACGATTCGCCTTATGGCCTGACGGCGAGCCTGTGGACCGCCGACGCCGACCGGGCCTATGCGTTGGGCCGCCAGATCGAAACTGGCACAGTCTTTCAGAACCGCGCCGATTACCTTGACCCTGCGATCTGCTGGACCGGGTGCAAGGATACCGGGCGCGGCGGAGCGCTGTCGGTTCTGGGCTATCACGCGGTGACGCGCCCCCGTTCCTATCATCTGCGAAAGGCAAAATCATGAACCTGACCGGCAACTGGTCCTATCCGACCGCGATCAAATTCGGCGCTGGCCGGATCAAGGAAATCGCCGCTGCCTGTGCGCAGGCGGGCATCAAGCGGCCCCTGCTGGTCACCGATCATGGGCTTGCCAGCATGGCGATCACGACCCAAACGCTGGACCTGCTCGAGGATGCCGACCTTGGCCGCGCGATGTTTGCCGAGGTCGATCCGAACCCGAACGAGGTCAATCTGACGGCGGGCCTGAAGGTTTACCGCGACGGTGGGCATGATGGTGTGGTGGCGTTTGGTGGGGGGTCTGGATTGGACCTTGGCAAGATGATCGCGTTCATGTCGGGCCAGTCCCGGCCCTTGTGGGATTACGAGGATGTCGGCGACTGGTGGACTCGAGCCGACCCTGCAGGGATCGCGCCCATCGTTGCAGTGCCGACGACGGCTGGAACGGGATCGGAAGTGGGCCGCGCGTCGGTCATCACCAACAGCGAAACCCATGTGAAAAAGATCATTTTCCACCCCAAGGTGCTGCCGACCGTGGTGATCTGCGACCCGGAACTGACCGTGGGGATGCCAAAGGCGATCACGGCGGGGACGGGCATGGATGCCTTCGCCCATTGCCTTGAGGCCTATTCGTCGCCGTTCTTCCACCCGATGTCGCAGGGCATTGCACTGGAAGGCTTGCGGCTGGTCAATAGCTATCTTCCCAAGGCTTATGCAGACGGCACCGATATCGAAGCGCGCGCTCAGATGATGGCGGCGGCGGCGATGGGAGCGGTGGCGTTTCAAAAGGGGCTGGGCGCGATTCATGCGCTGTCGCACCCGGTTGGCGCGGTGTTCGGGACGCACCACGGGACGACGAACGCAGTGGTGATGCCGGCGTGTCTGGTGTTCAACCGCGCGGCGATAGAGGAGAAGTTGGGGATGGCTGCCGGGTATTTGGGGATCAAGGGCGGTTTTGACGGGTTCGCGACGCGAGTCGATGAGTTGAATGCGATGCTGGGCATCCCCAAGGGGCTGGGCGCGATGGGTGTGGACGGGTCGCGGTTGGATGAATTGACCGAGATGGCGTTGCAAGACCCCAGCGTCGGCGGCAACCCGGTGGCGATGACGCGGGATAACACGCGGGCGCTGTTCGACTCTGCGATGTAAGCGGTCAGTCGATCAAGGCCAGCAAT
This sequence comes from Rhodobacterales bacterium, assembly GCA_038251315.1. Lineage (GTDB taxonomy): Bacteria > Pseudomonadota > Alphaproteobacteria > Rhodobacterales > Rhodobacteraceae > JBBKXP01. Next base: position 19,313 of record JBBSBK010000062.1, read on the forward strand.
TCACAATGGCGGGCCGTAAACGCGGCCCGCACAACGATCGGTGGCCGCAACCTGATTTCAAGTCGCTGCGCCATGTCAGGGTCTGGTCTGCCGAAAAACCTGTCCGCCTCGGCCGTGGTGAACCCGGCGATTTGCACCGCCTCTAGCCATGCCGACAGCTTGTCGGCCTTCTTGATCTGCTTTTTCACATCTGCAGGCACCTGCGCCGGCAGACCGAACCGGATATGCACCGCCGCCGCTAACCGGTCATCCAGCGCTCCGTAGCCCGGCCCCACCGCGGCCTTGACCGGCGAAATCATGTCGCCAATGACGTATTCCGGTGCATCGTGCAGCAGGGCGGCCAGCCGCCATTTGGTGGGTGCTTTTGGATTCTGCGTGGTGAAAATCTGTTCCACCAGCAGTGAATGTTCGGCCACCGAATAGGCGTAGTCGCCCTTGGTCTGGCCGTTCCAGCGAGCGACAAAGGCAAGGCCATGGGCAATATCCACAATCTCGATATCCACCGGCGTCGGGTCAAGCAGGTCGAGCCGGCGCCCCGACAGCATCCGTTGCCATGCCCGCGGTTGTTTCATCCTGCCTCCGATTGCGCCGCCCGAACCCTAGCCACCCCGCGCCGCCATTGTCGAGTGGCGGCGTGGGTGCTATCTGACCGCAAATTCCAGAATTGCAGGAGCAGCCGGGATGGCGCAGGATTACATCGTCAAGGACATCAAGCTGGCCGAATTCGGCCGCAAGGAACTGGTCATCGCCGAAACAGAAATGCCGGGGCTGATGGCGCTGCGCGATGAATTCGGCGCTAAACGACCCCTCAAGGGTGCGCGCATCGTCGGCAGTCTGCACATGACGATCCAGACCGCCGTTCTGATCGAAACGCTTGTCGCACTTGGCGCTGACGTGCGCTGGGCGTCCTGCAACATCTTTTCGACCCAGGACCATGCCGCCGCCGCCATCGCTGCCGGTGGCACCCCGGTTTTCGCGGTCAAGGGCCAGACGCTGACCGAACATTGGGATTACCTTGATCAGTCGTTCATGTTCCCAGAGGGGGCGAATATGATCCTCGACGATGGCGGTGATGCGACGCTTTACGTCCTGCTGGGTGCGCGCGCCGAAGCGGGAGAGGATATTCTGTCGGTCCCCACCTCGGAAGAGGAAGAGGTCATCAAACTCCAGATCGCCAAGCGGATGAAAGAGACGCCGGGCTGGTTCACCAAGACCCGCGATGCGATCCAGGGCGTCAGCGAAGAAACCACCACCGGCGTACACCGTCTTTATGACTTGCACAAAAAGGGCCTGCTGCCCTTCCCCGCGATCAACGTCAACGACAGCGTCACCAAGTCGAAATTCGACAATAAATACGGCTGCAAGGAATCCCTCGTCGACGGTATCCGCCGCGCCACCGACACCATGATGGCCGGCAAGGTCGCCGTGGTCTGCGGTTACGGCGATGTCGGTAAGGGGTCGGCGGCGTCGCTGTCGGGTGCCGGTGCGCGTGTCAAAGTGACCGAGGTCGATCCGATCTGCGCCCTGCAGGCCGCGATGGATGGGTTCGAAGTTGTCCTGCTCGAAGATGTGCTGGACACCGCCGATATTTTCATCACCACGACCGGCAACAAGGACGTCATCCGCATCGAACACATGCGCGAGATGAAGGACATGGCCATCGTCGGCAACATCGGTCACTTCGACAACGAAATTCAGGTCGCCGCGCTGAAGAACCACAAGTGGACCAACATCAAGGAACAGGTCGACATGATCGAGATGCCGAACGGGCATCGCCTGATCCTGCTGTCCGAGGGGCGGCTGCTGAACCTTGGCAACGCCACCGGGCATCCGTCGTTCGTGATGTCCACCAGTTTCACCAATCAGGTGCTGGCGCAGATCGAACTCTGGACCAAGGGCGACGAGTATCAGCCCGGCGTCTATATCCTGCCCAAACATCTGGACGAAAAGGTCGCCCGCCTGCATCTGGCCCGGATCGGGGTGAAACTGACCGAGTTGAAAAAGGATCAGGCGGATTATATCGGCGTGCCGGTCGAGGGGCCGTTCAAGCCGGAGCATTACCGGTATTGATCGTGCTGGGCTGATCTGACCAGACGCCGCCCGCCCTGCGCCGGGCGGCGTTTTTCCTTTACCGCCCGCCCCGCCTGCCTTTACCTTTGGGTCAGCGCCGCGCTGAACGGCCAGACACAGCAAACCTGGGGACTGCACGATGGGTAAACGAGACGAGTGGATCGCGAAGTATGCCGAAGACCTGACATCGAAATGCGGCATGACGCCCGACTTGGCGCTGCTGACCAAGGTGACGATCGGCTGCGGCCCGGCGATCTACAACGCCGACGCGCAAACGGTCGCGGCCAGCCAGCCGGCCGAACTTGGGACGGTCAAGTCCAATTTTCTGATGAAAAAGCTGGGCCTGAAAGACAGCCCGGAGCTGATGATGGCGATCCATGCGGTCATTGAAACCTATGGCAAATCCGAACGGAATAAATATCGCGCCG
>JBBSBK010000063.1:0-21217 GCA_038251315.1 Rhodobacterales bacterium
AGGACGCACCGGCATCGACCTCGGGCTGGGCCTCGCATGGCAGCGTGACGGGATGGAGGCGCGGATCGACTATATCGGCCGCTTCCACGACGGCGCCCGCGACAACAGCCTGACTGCGGGCGTCACATACCGCTGGTAAACCACCGGCAAGGACTGGCCGACCGGCGTCAAGTCAAAACAACCCCCGCGCACTTTCGGGAAAGCGCGGGGGGTCTTTGGCCGTGGCGGTCTTAGCCGTCCATCGGCTTCAGTGTGCCCGCGTCGACTGCGGCAGTCACCTCATCAGCGTCCAGCAGACCGTCGCCGTTGGCGTCCATCGTGGTAAACATGTCCTCGGTCATGTCAGGATATCCCGCCATCACCTCGGTAAAGCTGAACATGCCGTCGGCGTTGACGTCCAGCGCCGGATCGACGCCCTGGGCAAAGGCCGGCGTGGCGGTAGGGGTCAGCGCGGATGCGACACGGCGGACGCGACCAACGACATCGACCGCGCCTGTTTCTAGCTGACCCAAGCCTATGTTTTCGGTCTGGAAATGAACCATCCCGCCGTGCCCGACTTGCACGCGCGATTGGCCCGGCACGGCAGGGTCTGAGGGGCTGGACCCCGCCCGCCAATCCTGCTTGGGTGCGTGCGTCATCAACCAACAGGTCGCTCCATGCCCCGCAAGATCATTATCGACACCGACCCCGGACAGGACGACGCCGTTGCGATCCTGCTCGCTCTCGCCAGCCCCGAAGACCTGACCGTGCTGGGCATCACCGCCGTCGCGGGCAACGTGCCGCTGGCTTTGACGAAAAAGAACGCGCTGTTCGTCTGCGAACTGGCTGGCAAGCCGGAAACCCAGGTTTTCGCGGGCTGCGACGCGCCGCTGAAACGCAAGCTGGTGACAGCCGAACACGTCCACGGCAAAACCGGGCTGGACGGCCCGGCGATGGCCGCCCCGACCATGCCGTTGCAGACGCAACACGGCGTCGATTTCATCATCGACGCGCTGCGCTGCGAACCGAGCGGCACCGTCACGCTCTGCCCCATCGGCCCGCTGACCAACATCGCGACCGCGTTTCAACGCGCCCCCGACATCATCCCCCGCGTGCAAGAGATCGTCCTGATGGGTGGCGGCTGTTTTGAGGGGGGCAACATCACCCCGGCGGCCGAATTCAACATCTACGTCGATCCCGAAGCCGCCGACATCGTGTTCCGCGCCGGTGCCCCGCTGACTGTCATGCCGCTGGACGTGACGCACAAGGCGCTGACGACGCGGGCGCGGATCGACGCCTTCCGGGCGATGGGCACAAAAGTGGGCGATATGGTCGCCGCCTGGACCGACTTTTTCGAACGCTTCGACATGGCGAAATATGGGTCCGAAGGCGCGCCCCTGCATGACCCCTGCGTCATCGCCTGGCTGATCGACCCCACCCTGTTCGGCGGGCGGCACATCAACGTCGAAATCGAAACGCAGTCCGACCTGACGCTGGGCATGACCGTGGCCGACTGGTGGGGCGTATCCGGGCGGAAACCCAACGCGCTGTTCATCCGCGACATCGACGCCGACGGGTTCTATGCGCTGCTGGCGGAACGGCTGGCCCGTCTGTGACCACCGCGATCCACCTTTGCACCCCCGACGACGCCGAACAGTTGCTAGACCTGATGGCCCGCTGCCATGCCGAAATCGGGCTGAAACGCGACGACGCGCAGCGCCGCGCCGCCACCCTGCCGCTGCTGGATGGCGCACCCCAAGGGGCCGCCTACCTGTTCGGCCCGCGCCGCGCCCCGACTGGCTACATGATCGTGTCGTTCGGCTGGTCGATCGCCGCGGGCGGTATGGACGCGATGCTGGACGAACTTTACGTCCGCCCCGGCGTACGCCGCCGCGGCATCGCCGCTGAGGTGCTGATCGCCATCGCGAGCGCCCTGCGTGACGGCGGGATCAAGGCGCTGCATGTCGCCAGCGTGGCCGATCCGGCGATTCAGGCGCTGTATGCCCGCGCCGGGTTCTGCGCCGATTCGACGGTGCTGATGACGCGGCGGTTCTAGGCATCTCGGCCTGTCGCCCCTATATGACGTCCATGACCCTGCACATCCCCTTCGACAACTCCTACGCCCGCCTGCCCGCTCAGATGTTCGCGGCCCATGCCCCGACCCCGGTGCGCGCCCCTGCCCTGATCGCGGTCAACGACGATCTGGCGCGGCTTTTGCGGATCGATCCCGCCGCCCTACGCAGCCCCGACGGGATCGCCGCGCTGGCGGGAAACGCCGCCTTGCCCGGATCGCACCCCATCGCCACCGCCTATGCCGGCCACCAATTCGGCCACTGGAATCCCCAGCTTGGCGATGGCCGCGCGATCCTGCTTGGCGAAGTCATCGGCAAGGACGGCATCCGCCGCGACATCCAGCTCAAAGGTGCCGGCCCGACGCCTTACAGCCGCAACGGCGACGGGCGGGCATGGTTGGGGCCAATCTTGCGCGAATATCTTGTGTCCGAGGCGATGCACGCAATGGGCATCCCGACGACCCGCGCGCTGGCCGCCGTAACGACCGGCGAAACCGTGCGCCGCGACACGGCCCTGCCGGGCGCGGTCCTGACGCGCGTAGCAACAAGCCACATCCGCGTCGGCACGTTTCAGTTCTTTGCATCAAGAAACGACATAGACGCCCTGCACGCCCTGACCGACCACGTGATCGCGCGGCACTATCCGGACGCTACCGGCCCCGCCGATCTGCTGCGGATGGTGATGACCCGTCAGGCGCATCTGATGGCGGCATGGGCGTCGGTCGGGTTCATCCACGGAGTGATGAACACCGACAATATGGCAATCAGCGGCGAGACGATCGACTATGGCCCTTGCGCCTTTCTGGACAGTTATCACCCCGACACGGTGTTCAGTTCCATCGACACGCAGGGGCGCTATGCCTACGCCAACCAACCGCGCGTGGCGCTTTGGAACATCGCGCAATTCGCGACCGCGCTGGTGCAGCTGATGCCCGATGCGGACGCGGCGATTGCGGATTTCACCGCGATCATCAACACTTTCCCGGACATCTACGACCCTGCATGGACCGCCCGTTTCGGGGCCAAGATCGGTCTGGCAGACCTCAACGATGGGCCCCTCATCACCGACCTGTTGGCCCTGATGGCCCACGACGGGGCCGATTTCACAAACACATTCGCGGCACTTGGCACGGACACCGCCCGCGACCATTTCCTGAACCGCGACGATTTCGATGCTTGGGCAATCCGCTGGCAGGCCCGCGCCCCCGACACAGCGCTGATGGCCGCGACAAACCCGCAGGTCATCCCCCGCACCCACCTGATCGAGGCCGCAATCAAGGCTGGCACCGATGGCGACCTGGCGCCGTTTCACATCATGCTGGCTGCCGTCACCGCGCCGTTCAGCGCCAACCCGGCGTATGCCAAACCGCCGCGCGAGGATGAAAAGGTGCGCCAGACCTTCTGCGGCACCTGAGTCCATTCACTTTGCCATAACAACTCCGGGGGGAGTCCCCGACCCCGTCCGGGACGGGGGGCAGCGCCGCCCGCCTTTAGCGACCGCGACAGCGGGCGCAATTCGACTTTACGGTGTCACGACGACGCTGGTCATGACATCGGGGCTGTCACCAACCGCACCGCTATCACCCGCGCCGCGCTTGATCTGGTCGACCACATCCATGCCCGATGTGACCTCGCCGACGACCGTATACTGTCCATTCAAAAAATCACCCGGCGCGAACATGATAAAGAACTGGCTGTTGGCAGAATTTGGATCGTTCGACCGCGCCATGCCAACGACACCGCGCTGGAACGTTCGGTCGGACACCTCAAGCGGGATATCGGGGCGGGTCGATCCACCCAGACCCGCCATCGCCAAATCGCCATCTACGTGGCCAAATTCAACGTCGCCAGTCTGCGCCATGAACCCGTCGATGACCCGGTGAAAGACGACGTTGTTATAGGCGCCCTCGTTCGCCAGCGCGGTGATCTGGGCGATGTGCTGTGGTGCCACATCGTCGAAAAGGTCGATGTGGAACGTGCCATTGGCCTGACCGGACACGGTCACGTCAAGGCCGGTGGCCAGCGCCGGGCCGGCGGCGGTCAGGGCAAGCAGGGCAGCGATCTTAAGCATCTGAGGCGACTTTCACGGTTAACATGCGGTCGGGGTTCATCGGGGGCTCGCCCCGCTGGATCGCGTCCACATGCTCCATCCCGTCAATCACCCGGCCATAGACCGTGTATTGTCCGTTCAGGAAATGGTTGTCCTTGAAGTTGAAGAAGAACTGGCTGTTGGCAGAATCAGGGCTGGCCGACCGTGCCGCGCCGATGGTGCCGCGATCATGCGGCAGCTTGGAAAATTCGGCCTTCAGGTTGGGCATGTCCGATCCGCCAGTCCCGGCGGAACGGATGTTGAAACCCTTTTCCATGTTGCCATTGGCCACATCGCCGGTCTGCGCCATAAACCCGTCGATGACACGGTGGAAACACACGTTGTCATAGGCCCCGGCACGCGCCAGTTCCTTCATCCGGGCGACATGGCCGGGGGCGACGTCGTTGAGCAATTCAATCGTCACCGGCCCGTCCTTGAGGGTGATGATGATGGTGTTCTCGGGGTCTTTGATTTCGGCCACGGGTCGCTCCTTCTAGACTTTCGTTGCCGCTCACATAAGCCGCAAGGCACCGAATGCCAAGTGATCCTGCTTGACCCCGCCCCTGTAAACGATAACCAAGGGTCGTTATCCGATAACACAAGAGACGGAGTCGGAGATGACCTGGAAAACCCTTGACGACATGGACCTTGGCGGCAAACGGGTGCTGGTTCGTGTCGATATCAACGTGCCCGTCGAGGACGGTCGCGTCACCGATACGACCCGGATCGACCGCATCGTGCCGACGATCCGCGATATTCTGGCGGCGGGCGGTTCGCCCATCATGCTGGCGCATTTCGGTCGCCCCAAGGGGCACGTCGTACCCGAAATGAGCCTGCGCGCCACCCTGCCCGCGCTTGAAGAGGCGCTTGACCACAAGGTCACGTTCATCGAACGGCCTGACCGCGACCAGATTGACGCCTTGCCGATGGGCGCCGTGGTGCTGATCGAAAATACCCGCTTCAGCCCGCTGGAAGAGGCCAACGATCAAGTGTTTGCCGCCTTTCTCGCAACACTCGGCGACGTCTACTGCAACGATGCCTTTTCGGCGGCGCACCGCGCCCACGCCTCGACCGAAGGCGTCGCGCATTTGCTGCCGTCCTGCGCTGGCCGGCTGATGGCCGAAGAACTGCACGCACTTGACAAGGCCCTAGGCAATCCGGCCCGCCCGGTCGTTGCGCTGGTCGGCGGGGCGAAGGTCAGTACCAAGCTCGAGCTTCTGGGCAATCTTGTCACCCGCGTCGATCATCTGGTGATCGGCGGTGGCATGGCCAATACGTTTCTGGCGGCTGAGGGTATCCATGTCGGCAAATCGCTGTGCGAACATGATCTGGCCGACATGGCGCGGGCGATTATGGCAAAAGCCAAAGCTGTCGGCTGTGATATCATCCTGCCTCGTGACATCGTGGTCGCCTGGGAGTTCAAGGCGGGCACCGAATGCCAGACTCTGCCGATTGACGATTGCCCACACGATGGCATGATTCTTGACGTCGGCCCTGATACGGTCGCGCATATCGCACGGGTTCTGGGACAAGCAAAAACCTTGATCTGGAACGGCCCGCTTGGGGCATTTGAAATCGAACCCTTCGATGCCGCCACCGAAGCGGTGGCGCGGACTGCGGCGACGCTGACCAAGGCGGGCAAACTGGTGTCGGTTGCCGGGGGCGGCGATACTGTGGCGGCCCTGAATCAGGCCGGAGTGACCGGCGATTTCACCTACGTTTCAACCGCAGGTGGTGCGTTTCTGGAATGGATGGAGGGCAAGACATTGCCCGGAGTCGCCGCCCTTGGTTGACTCCGCGCAAATTCCCGTCAGGCGTTAGCGTTACCAGAATTGCGCCACAGCCGCCCGCTGCCTAGAACCGTGGCAAAGGGGCGCGGCCCCGAAAACTTTGGGGGCAGGCATGAACACCGATCAGGCGAAGCAGATGCGCAGCGGCAAGGGGTTCATCGCCGCGCTTGATCAAAGCGGCGGGTCCACTCCGAAAGCCCTGCGCCTTTATGGCGTGACCGAGGACGCCTACGCAAATGACGCCGAAATGTTCGACCTGATCCACGCCATGCGCGCCCGGATCGTCGCGGCTCCGGCCTTCAGCGGCGACAAGGTCATCGGCGCGATCCTGTTCCAGATGACAATGGACCGCGACATCGGCGGCAAACCGGCGGCGCGGGCGCTGTGGGACGACAACCACGTGGTGCCTTTCCTGAAGATCGATCAAGGGCTTGAGGACGCAGTTGACGGCTGCCAATTGATGCGACCGATGCCGGGTCTGGACGCGCTGCTGGCCCGTGCCGCCAAGGCCGAAATTTTCGGGACCAAGGAAAGGTCGGTCATTGGCGGCGCCAATGCCGCAGGAATCGCTGCCAATGTCGGGCAGCATTTCGAAATCGCCGGGCAGGTGCTGGCGCATGGCCTGATCCCGATCATCGAACCGGAAGTCACGATCTCGATCACCGACAAGGCCGCCGCCGAAACCATTCTGTTGGCCGAAATCACCCGCCAGCTTGACATGCTGCCCGCCGGCACCGAGGTAATGCTGAAGCTGACCCTGCCCGATACCCCAGGCTTTTACGCGCCGCTGATCTCCCACCCCGCGGTGATGCGTGTGGTCGCCCTGTCGGGTGGCTATTCACGTGACGATGCCAACGCCCGGCTGACGAAGAACCCCGGCATGATCGCCAGCTTTTCACGCGCCCTGTCCGAAGGCCTGTCGGCGCAACAATCTGATGCCGATTTCAATTCCACACTGGCGACGACAATCGACAGCATCTATCGCGCATCGATCACCTGAAAATCTTTTCATTTCAGGGATTCACAAGTCATTTCAAATATGCGATTCTCGCTGAAACCGCCCGGCAGAGGCGGCGCGGGGCAGGCAGATGATCAGACGCACTCGACCGGCCATGGGCACAGTCATCTACCTGATGACCTGTATGTTGATGTGTGTCTATTTCGCATATGCAGCCGTTGCAGGTGACTACGGCGTTTTCAAGCGGGCGGAGATCGACGCCCAGTCACGCGATCTCGGGGTTGAACTGGCCGCCCTGAACCAACAGGTTTCCCGGCTGGAAAATCTGACTCGGCGTCTGTCTGACAGCTATCTCGACCTTGACCTGCTCGACGAACGGGTGCGCGACGTGCTTGGGATGATCCGCGCCGAAGAGATCGTCATCCGCTGAATGCGGAGGCCCGTGGAACCATCAATTACCATGTCGGGTTTGTTCATGTGATTCGCCGTCAAGGAGGTCCGCCATGGACAGACTTCATCCGCCCGCCACCGCCAAGGTGTCAGGCCATCCGATACACGCCTTTTTCGTTCCCTTTCCGATCGTCTGCTTCACTCTGACGTTGCTGACCGACATTGCCTTTTGGCAGAGCGGGACCGTGATGTGGCAGAATTTTTCATCCTGGCTCTTGTTGACCGGACTTGTCATGGGCGGGTTAGCGGCGCTTGCCGGCGCGGTTGACCTGCTGGCAAGTCGTCGCGTCCGTGCCACCAGGGCCGCATGGCCGCACGCCATCGGTAACGTGATCGTCCTGAGCCTCGCGCTTCTCAACAGCCTTGTGCATGCCGGCGACGGCTGGACCGGAGTCGTACCCTGGGGCCTCGCCCTGTCGGCGATCACTGTACTGCTGATGTTCGTGACTGTCTGGCTGGGCCGCTCGATGGTCTATCGCCATGCCATAGGAGTAGCAGATCATGACTGAATTCAAATCACCGCTGAGATTCGCCGCGCTGGCGGGGACCTGCCTCGTATTGCTGGCCGCGCCGTTGACGGCACAGGAGGCATCTTTTGATATCACCCGTCAGATCGGCCCGGATCCCTACCTGCCAGATCCCCAGCAATCCCTTTGGCCCTCTGTGAAAGTCGCCGAAGTGATCGGTTGGCAGGACGGCCAGATGCCCATTGTCGCTGAGGGGCTAACCATTTCGGCTTATGCGACTGAACTGGTCAATCCGCGTACCGTTCACACGCTGCCCAACGGCGATGTTCTTGTCGTCCAGTCGCGAGGACCGGGTGTCGAACCGCTGACGCGGCCCAAGGATGCGATCCGCGGCTGGATCATGTCGATTGCTCACGGTGGGGGGGGCGGGCCGCAAAAGGACAGCAACCTTATCACCCTGCTGCGCGACACGGACCGGGACGGTGTGGTCGACGAACGCCACGATCTGCTGAGCGGGCTGAACTCGCCTTTCGGCGTCGCCTGGATCGAAGATACGCTTTATGTTGCTGCCACCGATGCGATACTCGCCTATCCTTATGCGCTGGGTGACACCGAAATAAGCGCCGAACCGAAAGTGCTGACCCCCCTGCCCGGCGGGCCGATCGACCACCACTGGACCAAGGACCTGGCGCTGAGCCCGGATGGGAAAAGTCTGTTCGTCGGCGTGGGGTCGAATTCCAACATCGTTGAAAACGGACTGGAGGCTGAAAAGGGCCGCGCCGCGATCTGGCAGGTCGACCGGGCCACCGGTTCAGCACGGGTCTACGCGTCGGGATTGCGCAACCCCAACGGACTGACGTTCGAGCCGGAGACCGGAGTCTTGTGGGCCGTGGTCAACGAGCGCGACGAACTGGGGCCCAATCTGGTGCCCGACTACATGACATCAGTGCAGGACGGCGCGTTCTACGGCTGGCCGTGGAGTTATTACGGCGATCATGTCGATGAACGGGTCTATCCGCCGAACCCAGAAATGGTGGCCAAAGCGATTCCCGCCGACTATGCGCTGTCCAGCCACGTCGCTGCCTTGGGTCTGACATTTTCAATGAATTCGGCGTTGCCCGCGCCTTATGCCAACGGCGCCTTCATCGGCGAACACGGCAGTTGGAACCGCGACTCCTACAACGGCTACCGCGTGGTATATGTGCCCTTTGAAAACGGTGCGCCTGCAGGCATGACCCAGGACATCGTAACGGGGTTCATCGAGGGGGATCAGGCACATGGTCGACCGGTGGGGGTCGGCATCGACGGCACCGGTGCATTGCTGGTGGCCGATGACGCGGGCAATACGGTGTGGCGGGTTGCAGCAGCTGACGGTTCGATGTCAGATGCCCCGATCGGAACGGATCAGGTGATGCCCGCCGACTCGGCCAGCACCGCGCCAACAGATGCGACGACACCGGACCCGACCGCGACGGATGCAGGTCAAACTGTGCCCGATGCCACTAACGGGGCAACACCTTCTCAGACCGAGATCGCGCCGGCGACGCTGCCCGAAGGAACGGTTGGGGGTGCTGCGCCCGACGGTGGCTAAAGCGTTTTGCGTTTGATCGGAATCGCAATTCGCTGCCTCTCCCTTCGGTCGAACGCGATTTGCGATACCTCTGTTTCAGATAAAACGCAAAACGCGTTAGTAGACCTGCCGCGTTCGTGCTGTGATCGGTTTCTTGGCGCGGCCATGCCTGATATTTCTCGACGTCGCATTGACGCTCACGCCCTGGTCTGCCATGCTTTGAACAATGGTTTAATGGTAAACTAATTTGCGCGCTGCGCACGGAGGACCGATGGCCACCAAGGCACCTGCGAAAAACGCCAATGTGTCGGCGGAGGAATTGAGCCACTACTACCGCGAGATGCTGCTGATCCGCCGGTTCGAGGAAAAGGCGGGGCAGCTTTACGGCATGGGCCTGATCGGGGGGTTCTGTCACCTTTATATCGGTCAAGAGGCGGTCGTTGTCGGCCTCGAGGCAGTTGCCGAAGAAGGCGACAAGCGGGTCACGTCTTACCGCGATCACGGCCACATGCTGGCCTGCGGCATGGACCCGAAGGGCGTCATGGCCGAACTGACCGGGCGCGAGGGCGGGTATTCCAAGGGCAAAGGCGGGAGCATGCACATGTTCTCGAAGGAAAAGCATTTTTACGGCGGTCACGGGATCGTTGCGGCCCAAGTGCCGATTGGCGCAGGGCTGGCCTTTGCCGACAAATATCTGGGCAATGGCCGGGTGACATTTGCCTATTTCGGCGACGGGGCCGCCAACCAGGGCCAGGTTTACGAGACCTACAACATGGCTGAACTCTGGGACCTGCCGGTGGTTTTCGTCATCGAGAACAACCAGTATGCGATGGGGATGAGCGTCAAGCGGTCGACCAAATCCAAGACCCTTTGGGAACGTGGCGCAGCCTATGGGATTCCCGGTGAAGAGGTTGACGGCATGTCGGTTCTGGCGGTCAAAGAGGCCGGGCAGCGCGCCGTCGATCACTGCCGCAGCGGCAAGGGCCCCTATATCCTCGAGGTCAAGACCTACCGCTATCGCGGCCATTCGATGTCGGACCCGGCGAAATACCGCACCCGCGAAGAGGTGCAGAAGATGAAGGACGAACGCGACCCGATCGAGGCGATACGGTCGATGCTGCTGACCGGTAACCACGCGACCGAAGACGACCTCAAGGCGATTGATAAAGAGATCAAGGAGATCGTCAACCAGGCGGCGGAGTTTGCCAAGGAAAGCCCCGAGCCTGATCTGAAAGAGCTTTGGACCGATATTTACACCGACCAAGTGCCGCAGGAGGCTTGAGACATGGCGACTGAAATTCTCATGCCCGCGCTGTCCCCGACGATGGAGGAAGGGACGCTGGCCAAATGGCTGGTCAAGGAAGGCGACGCCGTCAAGTCAGGCGACATCATGGCCGAGATCGAGACCGATAAGGCGACGATGGAGTTCGAGGCGGTCGATGAAGGCATCATCGGCAAAATTCTGATCGCCGCCGGGACCGAAGGCGTCAAGGTCAACACCCCCATCGCTGTGCTTGTGGACGAGGGCGAGGATGTGCCGGGGTCGACAGCGCCAAAGGCCGAGGCCAAGGCCAAGGAACCGACCGAAAACCTGAAGAAATCCGTGCCCGTTGCGTCCCAACCTGGTGCCCCTGTCCCTGCTCCGGCGGATGCCAGCCCCGACTGGCCCACCGACACGAAGATGAAGCAAATGACCGTGCGCGAGGCTCTGCGCGAGGGTATGTCCGAGGAAATGCGCCGCGACGAGACGGTGTTCCTGATGGGCGAGGAAGTCGGCGAATATCAGGGCGCATACAAGATTTCCCAAGGAATGCTGGATGAATTCGGCGCAAAGCGGGTGATCGACACGCCGATCACTGAACACGGGTTTACCGGCATCGCCGTCGGCGCGGCCTTTGGCGGCACCCGGCCCATCGTCGAATTCATGACGTTTAACTTTGCCATGCAAGCCATGGATCAGATTGTAAACTCTGCGGCCAAGACGCTGTATATGTCGGGTGGCCAGATGGGTGCGCCGATGGTGTTTCGTGGCCCGAATGGGGCTGCGGCGCGGGTCGGGGCGCAGCACAGTCAGGACTATACGGCGTGGTACATGCAGATTCCCGGCCTCAAGGTCGTCGTGCCCTATTCGGCGTCCGACTATAAGGGGCTGATCAAATCCGCGATCCGCGACCCGAACCCGGTGATCTTTCTGGAAAATGAAATCCTTTACGGCAAATCGTTCGAGGTGCCGGATATGGAGGATTTCACCATCCCGCTGGGCAAGGCCAGGATCGAGCGCGCAGGGGATCACGTTACCATCGTCAGTTTCGGCATCGGCATGACCTATGCGCTGGCCGCCGCCGAAAAGCTGGCGGGCGAAGGCATCGAGGCCGAAGTCATCAACCTGCGCACGATCCGCCCGATGGATACCGAAACCATCCTGACATCGGTGAAAAAGACCAACCGCTGTGTCACCGTCGAAGAAGGCTGGCCGCAGGGATCGGTCGGATCGTGGATCGCATCGACCATCATGCAGCAGGCGTTCGATTACCTGGACGCCCCGGTGATCGTCTGCACCGGCAAGGACGTGCCGATGCCCTATGCCGCCAATCTGGAAAAGCACGCCCTGCTGACCGCCGACGAGGTCGTTGAAGCGGTCAAACAAGTCACCTATCGTTAAGGAGCGCCGGACATGCCCATCGAAATCCTGATGCCCGCCCTGTCCCCCACGATGGAGGAAGGGACGCTGGCGAAATGGCTGGTCAAGGAGGGCGACAAGGTATCGTCGGGCGATCTGATTGCCGAGATCGAGACCGACAAGGCGACGATGGAATTCGAGGCCGTGGACGAAGGCGTCATCGGCAAGCTTCTGATCGCGGCGGGGACCGAGGGCGTCAAGGTGAACACAGCGATTGCGGTGATCCTGGAGGACGGCGAGACTGCTGACGATATCGGCGCACCCAAGGGGGCGGCCCCGGCCAAGGACGCCGATACCCATACTGCGCCCGCGGGGCCAAGTGCGGACACCGCACCACAGAAAGGTTATGGGCGGGGGACGGCACCGCAGGCTGAACCTTCGGACACGCCGACTCCAAAATCCGACGGCAACCGTGTGTTCGCCACCCCTCTTGCCCGCCGGATCGCCAAGGACAAGGGGCTGGATCTGCATGACATCGCAGGATCCGGCCCGCATGGCCGCATCATCAAGGCGGATGTGGAAGGGGCGACCGCGACGGCCAAGGCCGACAAACCCACCGCAGACAAGGCCCCTGTTGCCGCCGCCGCTGGCGTTACGATGGCCGCCGGACCCACGACTGAAATGGTGCTGAAAACCTACGCCGACCGCCCCTTTACCGAGGTCAAGCTGGATGGGATGCGCAAGATCATCGCCAGCCGCCTGACCGAGGCCAAACAGTCGGTGCCGCATTTCTATCTGCGCCGCGATATCAATCTGGATGCGCTGCTGGCTTTTCGCGAGACCCTGAACAAGACGCTGCAACCGCGTGGCGTCAAGCTTTCGGTCAACGACTTCATTATCAAGGCCTGCGCATTGGCCCTGCAACAGGTGCCCGCTGCCAATGCGGTCTGGGCGGGCGACCGGACGTTGCAGTTTCAAAAATCCGATGTCGCAGTTGCCGTCGCCATCGAAGGCGGGTTGTTCACCCCCGTGCTGCGCGACGCCGAGATGAAATCGCTGTCGGCCCTGTCGGCAGAAATGAAGGATCTGGCGGCCCGGGCCCGCGATCGCAAGTTGGCCCCGCACGAATATCAGGGTGGATCCTTTGCCGTGTCCAATCTGGGCATGTTCGGGATCGACAATTTCGACGCCATCATCAACCCGCCACATGCGGCCATTCTGGCGGTCGGTGCCGGGGTCAAGAAACCCATCGTCGGCAAGGATGGCGAACTGACCGTCGGCACGATCATGTCGACCACGCTATCGGTGGATCACCGCGTCATCGACGGGGCACTGGGGGCAAAGCTGCTGGCAGCAATCAAGGACAACCTTGAGAATCCGATGTTGATGCTGGCCTGAGGCCTACTGTTGGTTTGATGGTGTCGGCTTCTGGCGGATTATTGCCCACCTGACGACACCACCCTTGCCAAACCTCACGGAATCTTCACAAACGTTTCAACTTTGTTGCAGAGCAAAGTTGAAAAATTTCGGGGAATCCGGAGGGACCAGTGAAACTAACCTATTGCAGGCAGCCTTTAGGGCTGCGCTTGCCGATGTTGTTTGCCTTGCTTTTAACTTGCGCAGCTTGCGCGGGAAAGGTGCAGGAACAACAACCGCAGATGGCGTTCATGGCACCGCAAGGGCTGGATCCAACACTGGTGTCGCGTGCCATTTCCGAGGCAGACAGCCTGCGCGCAATGGGCCGTCGTGTCTGGTGCGTTCCTTTTGCCCGCAACGCCAGTGGCATCAACTTACGGGGCAACGCCAACACATGGTGGGGTCAGGCTGGTGATGAATTTGATCGCGGCAATCAGCCCGCGGTCGGCGCCGTGATGGCCTTCAGCGGCACCCGCAAACTGCCGATGGGCCATGTGGCCGTGGTATCGCGTGTCGTGTCGGACCGCGAGATCGAGGTCGATCACGCCAATTGGGTGCGTAACAGAACCTCGCTCGGGATGACTGTGATCGACGTGTCCGACGGCAACGACTGGTCATCGGTCCGGGTCGAAAGCACGCCGGGGCAACTGGGCCGTGTCTATCCAATCGACGGGTTCATCTTTCCGGCCGGGCGCAACGGTTAAGCCTAGCCGTGCGAGCGCAGGATCTGATCCATCGTCTGTGATGGCTGATCGCATCCTGCCTCGCCCACGATCCGGGCGGGAACGCCAGCCACGGTTTTGCATGGTGGCACATCCTCCAGCACCACCGATCCGGCGGCGATCCGGCTGCAATAGCCGACGTGGATGTTGCCCAACACCTTGGCCCCGGCACCGATCAGCACGCCGTTGCCGATCTTGGGGTGGCGGTCTTCTTCTTCCTTGCCGGTGCCGCCCAACGTCACCGAATGCAGCATCGACACATTGTCGCCGACCACTGCGGTTTCACCGATCACAATAGAATGGGCGTGGTCGATCATGATCCCCTGACCGATTTTGGCGGCCGGATGGATGTCGACGCCAAACACTTCGCTGACCCGCATTTGCAGGAAATAGGCCAGATCGTGCCGCCCCTGTTGCCACAAAGCGTGGCCCAACCGGTAAGCCTGCACCGCCTGATAGCCTTTGAAGTAGATCAGCGGCTGCATCAGCCGGTGGCAGGCCGGATCGCGGTCGAACACCGCCACAAGGTCAGCCCGCGCAGCCGCGATGATCGACGGATCGCTGGCATAGGTCGCATCCGCGATCTCGCGCATGATCTGTTCGGACATTTCGGCCGAGGCCAGTTTCATCGAAATCCGGTAGGCCAGTGCCCGCTCGAAACTTGAATGATGCAGGATACCGGCATGAATTAATCCACCCATCAGTGGCTCGGCGGCGATGGCATCACTCGCCTCCTGGCAAATCCGGTGCCAAACCGGATCAACACTGGCAACGTTTTTGTTCGGCTTCGACATGGATACGCCCTTTGGTTTTCACACCTGCATTATCCCACATAGGGGACCAACGCCAAGTTGAAAGCCCTGATGGACACGATCAGTGAAAGGAATACGACTCAGGTGTTCTGAGGGCCACGCGCCAGCACCGCATGGAGGAACACCGCCAGACAAAGACAATAGGTCGCATCACAATGATCAGGCAATGGAACGCGTGGCCCCAGTGCCACCAGCGACAGCAAGGTGCCGGTGCCATAGGCGGGATGGGGGCGGTCGTGACGGATGCGGTAGCGGTCGGCCACATCGGTCTTGTCCAGCAACAGAACGGCAAGTTCTGGCCGCTGCGGTGCCGGCACGACTAAAAGCGCGCGCACTGCCGCGTCAAGATCGGATGGCAACAGCGGGCGCATCTTGGTCAGCCCGCCCGCACGATCCCGCGCGCGGGCCCGGCCCCATAACGGGCGGAAATCTGCGCCACTTCGATCCGATAGGCACCCGTCACACCGTCAGCCGCCCGCTGTGCCATTGTGTAACTCCACGATGACGTTTCGACCTGCGCCTGCCGTTTGATCGAACCGTTGGCGATCACGTTGACCAGATAGCTTTCGCGCTCCTCGCCCAACGGAACCTCGACACCCGTCCAGCTGTCGCCGTCGACTCGCGTGCGGCGGATCCAGCTCACGGCAACGTCACCACCCGCCCCGCCGACGGCGCGCAGATGGCACACGGCATAGGGGCGCAGCCCGTTCCCCTTGAAAGCCGCAACGACGTGTCGATAGGCCGGATCGTCGATCGGGCGGGCGGCGGGGCCAAAGCGGTAATGGCGTTCTACATCCCGCGCCGCGGCGTCCAGCCCAATCTGCGCAGGGGCACCGTCCAGCAACACGAACAGCGACCCGACGGGCCAGTCTTCCGGCGCGATGCCGTCGCTGCCGGCCTGCCCACGCAGCCGGAACGACAGATCGTAAGTATCGCGCGCGACCAGCGTCGCATCTGCGAACTGGAACACCTCCCACGCATCAGGAGTGCCATCGCCGATAACAGCGGCGTTCTTGCCTGCCAGCAGATCGGCCGGGCTGACCCCGCTCAGCGCGCCGCGCACCAGCTTGACTCGCACCGCCGGGCCGCGATCCCATCGCCCTGGCGATCCGCGCTGCAGCGACGTCTGGGTGATCCCGATCACCGATGGACGTCCGACCACCAAATTCACAACATAATCGCTGTCCTCTGCCGCCCCATAGAGGGCGACCGATCCCGGCCACGGCACCCCCGTCGCAACGAAATATGGCGCATGTGGAACCTCAGCCCCTGTGAGCAACGGCAGGTCGAGGAACAGGCCTTCGACCGGCACCGGGGCAACAAAGGCGCGCACTGCGATCCCCTCTTCATCGGTCTCGTGGGGGCGGTAGGTTTCCGGATCGACGCGCACCGCCTCAATCAGTTGATGCGCCCCCTGTTCGACCCGGTCAATGCGGTAAAGGTCATTGCCAGCCAGCCGCACCACATCACCTGCCCCCAGACCGATGTCGGACGGCGGCAAGGCGAACATAGCCGTATCGCGCGCCACTCGCGCCTCGGCCAGCCAACGTTCGGCGACGCGCTGCCCCTCGGACCGGGTCAGCACCAGCGGCATGTCGGACCGCGCGACGGCAAAGGTCGCCTCGTCCGCGAACACCGCCTCGGCGGCGCGGATTTCATAATCTGCGTCGGCGTCGATAAAGCCCAACTGCACCCGTCCGGCAATCTCTGCCGCCGGGGCGCGGGTCAGTTCCAGCGTATTGTCCTGCTCGGCATGCAACACCAGTCGTTCAGTGGCCACGTCGGCCTTGGCTACCCCGTCGCGCGAAACGAAATGCAGCCGTCCGTCGCGTTCGACCGCGTCGAACCCATAGGCCAGCATGAGCGGTTGCAGGCTGGCCCGCGCCGGTTCGATATCGGCGACGCCATAACCGCGCACGATTCCGAACAGGCGCGATACGTCATAAGCCGCAACCCCTGCCTGATCGCAGATTTCTGCAACCACACTGGCAAGGGTCCGGGCCGATGTGCGCCCGTTGATCCAGTGCCCACGCGCATAATTCGCGCCGTCCGCCCAAAGGGCGGCATTGGCTGGAAAGAACGGATAGGGGCGCGCATCCCAGGCCCAGACATGCGCGCGGGCCATGTCGATCATCCGATGGCCGAATTCCGTCGACATCGGGTTGTTCACCGGATCGTCAAAATGCAGATGCACCGCCCGCAGATACTGCATCTGGATCAACTCGTCGCGCAACCCGTTGGAATATGGGGGAAGGCCAGATTCCGACGACTTCGGATCGACAAAGCGATTCGGCGCGTTCGTGCCCTTGTCGACGGCTGCGCAGCCCAGTTCGGTGAACCAGACGGGTTTGCTTTCCGGCACCCACGGCGACGCCGTCGCCGCCCGTTCGCCAGCAACCCGGTCGTGGTGCGGGCTTTGCCACCAACCTTTGATATCCTTGAAGCGCCAGACCCAATCCTCGCCCCAAAAATCGGAAATCGGCGTGCGGATCTGGGCATCGCGAGCCTCGGGTGAATGATAGAACCAATCGAACCCCTCGCCCCCCGCGACGTTCGATTTCAGAAAGTCGATGTTGTAGATTGCCCCAGCACCGGCGTCGCGGTGATCGGTGCCGTCGCGCCAGTCGGATAGCGGCATGTAGTTGTCGATACCGATGAAATCGATATTGGCGTCGGCCCAGAGCGGGTCGAGGTGGAACAGCTTGTCACCCGTCCCGACAGGCTGATAACCGTGATATTCGGACCAGTCGGCTGCATAGCCGATCTTACAGTCGGGACTGAGGATCGTGCGCACATCCGCCGCCAGTTGACGTAGCGCAGCGACCGCCGGAAAGCTGCCATCGACGCCCCGGATTTGGGTCAACGATCGCATTTCGCTGCCGATGCAGAACGCCGAAACGCCACCGGCCATCGCGCAGAGGTGGGCATAGTGCAGGATGAACCGCCGATACGACCATTCCGCCGGGCCCGTGTAATCCACGGTCTGCCCGGCGACAACGAACTGCGCCGGTGTCGCCTGCCCGAAAAAGGCAGCGACCTCGGTGGCGGCGCCGGCCGTTTGGTCGGGGGTGCCAGTCTGACCGGGGGCAACGCTCAGCGTAATGCGTCCGCGCCATGGCAGGTGCGGCTGGCTGGTCGCCCCGGTCCAGGGGTCGGGCAGGGTATTGTCGCTGGTCTGATCCATCAGGATGAAGGGATAGAACACGACCGCCTTGCCGCGTGTGTTCAGCGACTGGATCGCCTCGATCACGGATTGATCCGTCGGGGTGCCGCCATACAGCGGGCGATCGGCCTGCAACGGTACCGGCTGCGCCGCCGCCCGCGCCAGACCGGACACGACCCAAGGCATCTCTGCCGGATCGATGGTCGTTTGCTCTACCTTCGGGCGCAACGTACAGGTGTCACAGCGCAGATCGTTGCCAAACCATGACACCACCAGTGATACCGATCCGCAATCGGGCAATTCACCATCCAGCGCGTCCATCGATACCTGAAAATCGGTCTTGCCTGCGGGTGTGTTGAGGTTGACGGCAAGCTGCTGGCCGAATTCTCCCGTCTGAAAAACCGGCGTCGTCGCCAGCGCATACTCCCCCGTTCCCGGCACCAGCGCGATACCGTGGATCAGTCGGGCCATATCGGTCGCCTCGTCAGCCTGATCAGGCTGCGACGGCCGCGACACTTCGAACGAAAACTGCGGGACGCGGTTGCCGAACTGCGACAGATCCAGATCCTCGAGAACGACATAGGCCATGCCGCGATAGGCCGGAACCATGCCCGCCCCCTGGACTGCCTCGATCTTGGGGTCGGGTAACTGATCTTCGGTCCCGGTATAGACGCGCATGTTCAGATCGTCCGGTGCCACCTCGACCCCATCCGCCCAGACCCGGCCGACGCGGGTGATCTCGCCCTCGCACAGGGCAATCGCAAGGCTGATCGAATAGGCAAAACTCGTGGTCGTCGCCCGGCGCGGTGTGCCCTTGCCGCCACCGCCGCTGGTCGTGACCTGTTCGCTGAAACGGGTCGCCCAGATCACCTGCCCGGCCACGCGCATGCGCCCGTATATCTGTTGAACCGGGGCCCCCTCGCTCGCGCCGGTCAGGCGAAACCGGTCGATCTTGCCGGTCTCGACCGGCTCGCTGCCCGCACCCAGCAGCCGCTGGTCGATGGCCCGGCCAAGCGTCGCCCCCACGGCGCGGCCGATGATCGCGGTGGACAGGCCCAAAACCGACCCACCAACCGACCCACCGACCGCCAGACCGACAGCGCCAAGAACAATCGTCGCCATCACTGGCTCCTTTCGGGAAATGCAAAACACGCCACGATGCGGCGGGCCCAGGCGGTGGTCAGCGGGCTTTCGACCACGCCGTGACCGGTGTAGGCGTGAATGAAACTGGCGTACGTCCCGACCTGTCCGACGACACCCAGATGCTTGGCGACTGCACCATAGCGCATCCGGAACAGGATGACCTGACCGGCGGCCATGCCGGGCAAAGAGCAAGGCACCAGATGCCGCGTCGCCGCGCGCAACAGCGCCTCGTCACCCTGCGGTTCGGACCAGTCCGGGCTATAGGGCGGCACCACTTCGGGCAGTTCGCCTAAGTGCGCTGCCCAGATCCCGCGCACAAGTCCCAGACAATCGCATCCCGCGCCCATCGTTGCGGCCTGATGACGATAAGGCGTACCGATCCAGGTCCGGGCCAAGGCTACAATGGCGTCGCTCATCGCCCCAAGCTCCCGCCGTCGTTGCGACCGTCCTGCACCGGCACGCTCATCAGCCAATCCTCGCCTGGAATATCGGGAAAGCCGCGAAAGTTCGCCAGATTGGAAAATTTCAGACGGCAGGTCTCGACACGTTTGTCGCAACCGGGATCCAGACGCACCAGATCGCCGGGCACGATGACGGCCCGCAACGGCAGCCACAATTCGATGACACGGACGCCCAGGGCGTCGAACCGGTCATGTTTGATGACGCCGGCCAACCCCTCTGCGGTGCCGCTCAGCATCTCGAGCCGTCCACGTTCGAACCAGCGCGGATCATAACCATCGAGCCCGACGAAACGAAACACCTGCGCCCCGCTTACAACCTCGACGGCACGCTCTTCCCGAAACCCGTCGGCGCGCAGTTCGAAACGGCAGCGGGCGTCACCGAGAATGGCCGTGCATTGCTTTTGAAAACTGCGCCCCTGTGGTTGGTTCAACGTTTCGGTCAGCCCGCGCAATTCGGCGTGAAACGCGCCGCCCGCCCGGCGCAATTCGCCGATGGTGCCACGAAACCGCAGCATCCGGGCGCCGACGTCGTCCCAGCGCACCAGCCAAGACCGCACCTCGGCGCCGTCATAGCGGCCCGCCTCGATATCCGCCGCGTTGATCGCCGGATCGCTGAGCGCCCCCATCGCCTCGGTATTGTCCACCGACAGGCCTGTGCTTTGGGTGACGGTCTTGGCGGACATCCCGGAATCGGCGCGAAACGTGATGCCGTCAAAGGTCAGCGGCTGGTCGTGGTCGGTAAACCCGAACACGGTGCCGTCACGGCGTTCAAGCGCCCAGCACCGACAGACATGACTGCGCCCTTCTGCCAGGTGTGCGATCAGCGACACACTCACAACCGCACCTCGACGATCGGAACAGTCGGCACATCGCCGGCGCGGAAACTGGCGACCGAGGTCTGGATGCGGTCGGTGTCAAAGCGCACCGCGACGTCGAACTCATACCCCGCGCGAATTTCGCCACCGACATCCGGCGGATGGTCGAACGTGATCGCGCCGGTGGTGTAATCCACCGTGTAGTCGATACTTTCCTGCTGCTGATCGCCACCGACGGTCACATAGACCGTGCCCAGAACCGGTTTTTTGATCGGGCGCAGGTAGGTCTGATTGCCCGACACATACTGTTTCACCAGTTGGAACACATCACGCACCTCGTCGCCGATCCCGATGACCTGGTCGCCCGCATTGACCGGCCGCGACGGCAGCGACGATTTGAAATCGCCCCAGTCCTTCCAGCGAAATCCGTAAAGCTGGCCCTGCCGCGCCTCGAAAAACGCGATCAGCGCTTCGACATCGTCGAGCGAGCGCAGGCCAAGGCCCGCATCATAGCGCCGCCGCGAATGCGCCCAGGGCGTGTTGCGTTCTTCAAAACCGTTGGCCAGCGTGACGATCTCGGTGCGTCGCTCTGGCCCGCCGATCGACCCAAAACTGAGCGATGCCGGAAACCGTACTTCGTGGAATGACATCTGTTTTCTCCTACCGGTTTCGCTGTCCACGGCCCATCGC
>JBBSBK010000064.1:0-21053 GCA_038251315.1 Rhodobacterales bacterium
GCCTAACCCGGACGACGTCGACACCGCAGGCTGCCGCCGCAAGCTCGTTCTCGCGGCTTGCCTGAAGCCGCAACCCGATTGACGAGGCGCGAAAGAACGCCGCCGCAAGAATCATCAGCAAAAGGTATGCCGCCGGCAGCCAGAGACCGTTCAATGGGCTGAATCCGAAAAGTGGCTGGATACCCCGCGTCACATCATTGGCCCCGACAATCAGACCGTGAGCGATGACCAGTACGCCGATGGTGGCCATCGGGATCGTGTCGCTTGGCAAACGGCAGATGGTCGGCCCGATCCGAAGCGCCAGCACCCCGACTGCGATCACTGCCACCGGCAGCGCCACTCCGACAGGCAGTTCGAGGCTCATCAGCCAGGCAGGCAGCCCCGGGAGGAACTGCGCCTTCACCACAGGGGCCAGCGTCATGAACGCACCGAAATACGCGCCGAGCGCCATGAAACCGACGTGGCCAAACGTCATGATTCCGCTCAGCCCCATGAACACTGTCAGCGCGACGACCGCGCCAAGATTGATCAAGAACAGCCCGGCCACCCGTTCGCCCGACACGCCCAACGCATATTGCGCCATTGTGGTGAATGCCAGCACAACGGTACCGATCACGACGGCATCGCGCAGCGCAGCGCGAGCAAGTGCTTGGCCCATCCATGAACTCCCCATCAGCCGCAGAAGACCTGACGCAGACTGGCAAAGCGGCGACAATCTCCTGTCAATGAACTTTCAATTTTGCCGCGTTTGTTTTAAATGAAATTTATTGTTCAAACTTCGTGATTGGCTGGTCAAACGCTGACCGTGATCGCGTTGGCCATGAAACACGGGTAATCGGTTCTATTCCATCGAGGCCGCGATCGGCGGCGACTCGGCGTCATGATGTATTGAGTCATCCTTTTCTTTTTGAACGGACGACTGGCCGACAATAAATGCGCAAAAGATGCCGTTCAGTGCGTTGGAAACCCGCGACTGCAACATTTCCCGCACCGTGTCGCCTTAGTGCGAGAGCAGGGATTCGATTTGACGGGCGCACGACAGAAGCTGGCGATCCGCCCCCAGCCGTCCGGTCAGTTGCAGGCCCACCGGCAGGCCATTGACCCGCCCCACTGGCAAGACCAGCGATGGGTGTCCCGTCAGGTTGGCAAACCCGCTGGACGTCATCTCGCTGTCGCCATGGTCGTCGATCTTGGGGTCCTCGTGGGGTGCCACAAATGGAACCGCAGGCGACAGCAAGACGTCGCATTTGTCGAACGCGGCCTCGGTCGCGGTGCGGATTCGGGCCTGATCGCGCAGGGCAGACAGGTAAACGATTGCCGGAATGGTGGCCCCGGCGCGGATTTGCGACAGGGTGCCGGGCGCATAGCCATCAGGGTTATGGCGTGACAGGTCAGCGTGGATCAGCGCGGCTTCGGGCAGCAGGATGTCGATCAGGCAGCGGTTCGCCGTATCCAGTTCGGGGATCGCCAGTTCGACGACGCGGCAACCCGACGCGGCAAGCTTGTGCAGTGCCGCCTCGATCACGTCGCCGACAGCGGCATTTGAGAGGTCGCGCGGAAAATGCTGACGCAAGACGCCGATGCGCATCGCGCCGGGGTCATCCAACGCCAGCGGGATCGCAGCGATGCAGGACATGATCAGCGCCGCGTCAGCAACGCAGCGCGTCAGCGGTCCGGCATGGTCGAGGCTTTGCGA
The DNA here is from genome assembly GCA_038251315.1 of Rhodobacterales bacterium. GTDB lineage: Bacteria > Pseudomonadota > Alphaproteobacteria > Rhodobacterales > Rhodobacteraceae > JBBKXP01. The sequence continues at coordinate 1,697 of JBBSBK010000064.1, forward strand.
CAAGGGAAACACGCCGTCGAGCGCAACCAACCCGTAGGTCGGCTTGACCCCGACGATGCCGCAATAGGCCGCAGGGATGCGGATCGACCCGCCGGTATCCGTGCCAATCGCCGCGGGCACGATGCCATCGGCGACGGCGGCAGCTGAACCGCCGCTTGATCCGCCTGCGGTACGGGTCGAGTCCAGCGGATTGTTGGTTTGCCCTACATCGGGATGGGCGATGCCATAGGCGTATTCCAGCAGTTGGGTTTTGCCCAGGATGATCGCACCCGCCGCGCGCAGTCGCGCGACGAGGGTGGCATCGCGGTCGGCGATCCGGGGCGGCACGGCCCTTGTGCCATAGGCGGTCGGCGCACCGGCCACATCGATCAGATCCTTGATCGCGACCGGGATGCCATGCAGCGGCCCGAGGTCGTCGCCACGCGCCAGCATGCGTTCTAGGTCGCGCGCCTGAGCCATCACGGAATCACGCATCGGGTCGGCAAAGGCGTTCAACACCGGGTTACGGGTGGCGATACGGTCTTGTGCCTGCTCCACTACTGAGGTTGGTGACAGTCTGCCATCGCGGTAACCGGCCGCGATTTCGGCAATATCCAACATCACCCCTGCGCCAGCCGGTCGAACAGTCGCGCCCAAGCGATCTGACCTCTGCGCAGGTTCGACAGGCGGTAAAATTCATTGGGTGCGTGATAATCCTCGTCCGAGGTTGAAAAGGAAAAGAACACGGTGCCGACACCCAGATGCTCTTTAAATACCGCCCCGATCGGGATCGTTGCGCCCATCGCGACGCGCAGGGGGCGGGCGCCAAGGATGTCCTCCAAAACGTCCTCGGCCACCTTCATTCCCGGCAGATCCGGGTCGACCGAAAACGCTGCCGATCCCGGCCCGTGGCGGCGCAATTCCATGCCGTAACCGGTCGGTAGCACCGATTGTAGATGATCGCGGATCGCGGTGAATACGCCGTCTGGCGTTTGCCCGGCGACGATCCGGCAGGTGATCTTGACCGTGGCATCCGAGGGAATCACCGTTTTGGTCCCGGCCCCGGTGTAGCCGCCGAAGATGCCGTTGTATTCCAGTGTCGGAATCAGCCATTGCCGGGTCAGCAGGTCGATGCCCGAGGGCAGCGGGTCGGGTCGCGGCGCACCGATGGCGTCGAAATAACCGCCGACGTCAAAGCCGACCGTCGCGATGGCATCGGCAATTGCCGGGTCAGGGGGCGTTGCATCGTCGGCAAAGCCGGGCACCGTTACTTGGCCTGCGTCGTCATGCAGACTGGCAAGCATCCGGGCCAAGGCGCGCACCGGGTTCGGGGCCGATCCACCGTGCCGGCCCGAATGCAGGTCTTTGCCCGCGCCCGTCACCGTCAGCTCCATCGCCACCATCCCCCGGCTGGCGACGCTGATCGACGGCAGTTCGGCACGCCACATCGCCCCGTCGGCCGAGACCACCAGATCGCAGGCCAGCCGGTCGGCCATCGCGGCGACGGTAGGGGCGAAATGCGGCGAACCGGATTCCTCTTCACCCTCGATCAGGAATTTCAGGTTCAGCGGCGGCTGGCCCGCGTTCTGTGCAAAGGCCCGCGTTACCACCAGCGGGATCAGCAGCGATCCCTTGTCGTCTGACGCCCCGCGCGCATAAAGCCGATCATTGCGGATCGTCGGTTCGAACGGCGGGCTTTGCCATTTATCCAGCGGATCGGGCGGCTGCACGTCATAGTGGCCGTAAATCAGGATCGTCGGTTTGGCCGGATCGACCACCCATTCGGCAAAGATGCAGGGGTGGCCGCCGGTTTCGATGGTGTCAACCACCGGCACACCCGCCTCACGCAGCCGATCAGCAACAAACGCCGCCGCTGCCCGTACGTCACCCGCAAATGCCGGATCGGTGCTGACACTCGGGATCCGGCAGAACGCCTTGAGCGTCTCGATCGTCTCGGCGTCGTGATCGGCCAGCCAGCCTTCGATCTTTGGCGTCATTTGCCGCCGTCCACGCCAAGCGTCTCGCCACTGATCCAGCCCGCCTGATCCGAGGCAAAGAACAGCACCGCACTGGCAATATCCTCGGGCTTGCCCAACCGTCGCATGGCGATGTTGTTCAGCAGGGCGGTTTGCCCGACCTCGCCCATCGCCTCCCACTGCCGTTCGGTCGTGGGGTTTGACCGCACGAAACCGGGGGCAACGCAGTTCACGGTGATCCCGAACGGTCCCAACTCGTGCGCCAACTGCCGCGTCAGCCCGATCTGACCGGCCTTGGCGCTGGCATAGGCCTGAATCCCGGTCAGGCTGATTGTCCGCCCGGCGCCACTGGAAATGTTGACGATCCGTCCGGCCTTTTTGGCCTTCATTGCCAATGCGACTGCCTGCGCCATGTAGAATGTGCCCGACAGGTTGACGTCAAAGATGTCCTGCCAGTCCTGCGCTGAAATGTCTTCCATAGGCCGCCCGACCTGACCGCGCACACCGCCCGCGCAGTTGACGAGGATGTCGGCGCTCAGCCCCGGCACGATGGCCTGCACCGCATCACGATCGCCGACGTCGAGCGTGTGGGGTGTGATGCGCCCGTCCTGCGCCAGCGTCTGTTTCAGGCCATCGGCATCCAGATCGACGGCATGCACCGTCCCACCGCGCTGCGCGAAGGCCAGCGCAATGGCCTGACCGATCCCCTGTGCCGCGCCGGTCACGATCACCGTCTTGCCGTCAAAACCGATATTCATGGCACCGCCTTTGCAAGCTCATCCAGATTTTCCCGTGCCAGCGGACGCTTGCCCGCCTCGATCTCGGCGATCAGCGCCATCAGGCGTTCGGTCAGGGGTGTCGGCACGTCGTTCGCCTTGCCCGTCGCGACGATGGGGCCCAGTTGCGCCTCGCATTCGGTCTTGCGTTTGCGGATCGCCAGATCGCGCCAGATGCCGGAGTGGGATTTGGCCGATTTGCGGTTGTGGGCGACCATATCGGTGAATGAAGTGTCGAGCGCGGATTGCGGCGCATCGGGGGCAAAGGCGGTCGGGTCGAAGCCGTCGAACGCCTCGGTCACGATTTTTTCGGACGCGGCCACAGCGCCGGTTTCGCGGCCCAAGGCCGTGAGGACGGGGCGCGCATGTGGATCGGCCAGCACATCGGCGATGGAATCGTCGGTCAGCGCGGTGGCGAACAGCAACGCACCGTAGGTCAGCTTGCCCCAAAGGTATCCCCAGATATTCGCAGTCAGCACCGCCCGGTCATCGAACTGGCGCATCAGATCGTGCAATGCACGAATGCGGGGCGTCTGCGCGCCGTCCAATTCGCCGATCACGCAGGCGCCGTGGCCGCTGTAATGCACGACCCCTGGTTCCAGATAATCCGCACCGAAATTGACAAAACAGCCGATGGTGTGGGCCGCCCCGACGACCTCGGCGATGATCCGTTCGTTAAGGCCGTTCTGGGCCGATACGACATAGCCGTCGTCGGCCAAATGCGGGGCGAGTGCGGTAATCGCGTAGCGGGTATGCAGCGCCTTGACGCAGAGAAAGGCGCAGTCGAACTGCCCCGGTAAATCGTCCGGTAGAAACGCCGGGGCCTGCACGGTGTCCGTCCAGATCGGCCCGTCGATCCGCAGGCCGCTGCGGTTGATCGCCGTCACATGGTCGGCAGCGTTATCGACGAATACCACGTCATGCCCGGCCCGGATGAACGCCGCACCCAGCGTGCCGCCGATGGCCCCGGCACCCCAGATCAGGATCGGCGCCGTCACCGTTTCACCGCTGGCCACGGCCCTTGCATCAGTGCGCGCGTTTCGGCCACGCCGGTATCCCACAGCGCCTGCATGTCGGTATCGTCGCGCTGATATCTGCCGCCAAAATTGCCGTCGCCCAGGCATTTGCGCGTCGCCTCAGGGTCCATCGCCCGCATCTCGGTCAGGTCGATCATCGGCTTGGCTTGGGTCGGCAGGTCGCCGGGCAACCGGGTCCAAAGAAAGTTTTCCATCCAAGAGGCGTGACTGGCGACCGGGTCGATGTCCTGCACTTTGGCAAAAGTCTGCGGCGCGTTCCACCAGTTGTGGAACTTGACCGACGTGCCGGGATGATCGGCCATCCATTCGATCGCCAGACTGCCCGCCGGTTGATTACCACCATGGCCGTTGACGATAAAGATGCGGCGGAACCCCTGATGATACAGACCGTCCAGAATGTCGCGCACAACTGCGACATAGGTTTCGACTCGCAGGCTGATCGTGCCGGGATAAGCCATGAAATACGGCGTCACACCGTAGGCCAGCACCGGAAATACTGGCAGGCCCAGCGGTTCGGCAGCGTCCAGCGCCATCTTTTCGGCCAGAATGGAATCCACCGACAGCGACAGGCCCGCATGTTGTTCGGTGCTGCCCAGCGGCAGAACGGCCAGATCGTCGGATTTGAGGTAATCTTCGACTTGGCTCCAACTCATCTCGGAAATTTTCACGATGCTTCCTTTCGGGATGGTGAGGATGACGCGGCAGCTACCAGACGCGGCACGACCAGACGGTCGATGTCGCCCGGATCGGGCACATGGCGGTATTCGATCCGGGTGGTGCCAGCGGGGGCAAGGTCGGCGGCGGTTTCGGCCCCGGTCGACATGACGACGACATCTGCGGTGGCCAGCAGGGCGGGCAGGTCGGCGGCGCTCATCTCGCGGGCGGTGACGGTTTGGACGTGGGCGGCAAAGCGGCGCACGCCCAAGCTCAGCACCGGCAGGAAATCGGCAAAGCGCGATACCACGACCACAGTCGCCAGCGGTTCAAGTGCGGCCAGCGCCAGCCGCGTTTCTTCGGACGGAATGAACCGCAACGATACGATGTCGCGGTTTGGCGCCAGTGCGGCAAGCCTGTCACGCAGGTTGGCAAAGGTCAGGATCAGATCGGCGTCCGACAGGTGTGCGGCCAGGGCTGCATCGTCGCGTGCGTCGTCCAGCAGGGCAATCGGGGATACGGTCGTGCCGATCTGCATGGTGACGCGGGCGGCATAACTTCGGGTCGCCTCGGAAAACAGGCCGACCATCACCAACTTGGGGATGGCATGGCCGCTGCGGTCACGCGACGCGACGAGCGACACAAGATCCGCGAGGCCGATCCCCTGCTGCGTGGCGTCGGCGATCAGGGCATCAATTGACGTCCAGAGACCCGCCGCAGCGCCGGTTCTGCCCAAACGCGACAACGCGCTTTCGGTGACAAAGGTACCTGATCCGGTGCGCGCCTCGATCAGTCCGCCCTGCTTGAGATCGGCATAGACCCGCGTGACCGTCATTGGCGCGATCCCGGCGTGATCGGCAAGATCGCGAATCGATGGCAGGGGATCGCCAACACCCAGATCACCCCGCGCGATCTGCTGCACCAGTCCGGCCCGGATTTGCTGACGCACCGAAATCGGACTGTTGTGATCGATCCTGAGAAACATGCCCCCGCCTTCATGATCGTAGCGTAAAACTGTAACACTTAATGACTCTTACCACCATATTGGCGCAAACGATGCGGTTTGCCTAGCGGAATTTACGATAATTGTATCGTTGACTTGCTACGCATAAAATGGAACGCTTTACACAAGTAGAACAATTTTCATCAACAAGGGGGCACTAAAATGAAACGACTTTCACTGATGGCCGCGACAACTGCGTTTCTGCTGGGCACGACGGGCCTTGCACTGGCGCAGGACCGTGGCGGCGTGATGACCTATGGCCGCTACGCGGATTCCCTGTTCCTCGATCCGGTACTGAACGATGCCAACGTCGATATCTGGATCCTGTCGAACATGTACGACACGCTGCTGATGCCGTCGGCCGATGGCAAATCGGTCGAACCTGGCCTTGCCACCGAATGGGAGGTTGCAGCCGACGCGATGTCGGTGACGCTCAAGCTGCGCGAGGGCACGATGTTTTCGGACGGCACCCCGATCACGGCCGAGGATGTGGTCTGGTCGCTCAAACGCGCCAGCACCCCCGACAATGGCATCTGGGGCTTTCTGGTGTCGTCCATTCAGGACGTGACGGCGACCGATGCGACGACCGTCCAGATCACCCTGAATCGCCCCGATCCGTCGATCATCCCGGCGCTGAGCGTGTTCAACACCGCGATCATGCCGAAAGCCGCATTCGAGGCGATGGCGGGCGCGACCGACCTGGAAAAGGCGACCGCCTTTGCCGCAAACCCGATCGGGTCAGGCCCGTTCGTGCTGGAAAGCTGGGACCGCGGTTCGACGATGAAGCTGGTGCGCAACGAACACTATTGGGCTGACGGCGCGGACGGCGAAAAGCTGCCCTACCTCGACGGTATCACGTTCGAGGTGATCCCCGACGATGCCACCCGGATCCTGCGGGTTCAGTCGGGCGAACTGGACGGTGCCGAACTGATCCCTTTTGCCCGCGTGGCCGAATTGCAGAACGATCCCAACGTCCAGATGGAGCTGTTCCCGTCGACCCGCGTGCAATACATCACCATGAACGTGCGCGACGAGATCGAGGGGCGCGACAATCCCTTGAGCGACCCGAAAGTGCGCGAGGCGATGAATTATGCCGCCAACAAGGATGCGATCATTCAGGTCGTGACCTTTGGCGTCGGGACGCCGATGACAACTTTCATGTCCTCAGCCACACCGATGGCTTCCGCCGACGGACCGCTCTATCCGTTCGACCTCGAGAAGGCCAAGCAGTTGATGGCAGAGTCGGAATATCCTGACGGGTTCTCGACCAGTATCCTCGCGCTGGCCGGCAATCAGGACGAGCTGGGGATCGCGACGGCGCTGCAGCAGATGTGGGCGCAGATCGGCGTCACCCTTGAGATCAAGCAGGTCGACAACGCCACCCGGACGCAGGAATACCGCGACGGTGTGTTTGACATGCGGGTCGCTGCCTGGACCAACGACATCGCCGATCCGGGTCAGATCACGTCGTATTTCGCCTATTCGCCGACAATCGACGCCCTGCATTCGGGTTGGAAAAGCGACGAGGCCGACGCGCTGTATGAAGCGTCGCAAAGCGAAACCGACATGGCCAAGCGGACCGAGCAATACGCGACAATCCAGCAAATCTTCAACGAAACCGGACCGATCGTACCGCTATACGAAACGCCCTATCCCGTTGCGTTGCAGTCCGACGTGAAAGGTTTCGTTCAGATCCCGCTGGGCAACAACATCTTCCGTGAAACCTACCTCGAAAAGTAGTCTGTTCATGGCGGGGGCGGTACCACGCCCTCGCCATCCACTGTCGGGAAAGGTCTGCACGCCATGTCGATGACCGAATTTCTGGGCCGTCGTCTGTTGCAATTGATCCCGACGCTGATCTTCATCCTGATCGTGGTCTTCGTGCTGGTTCGCCTGTTGCCGGGCGATCCGGCCAGCGCCGTTCTGGGCGACCGCGCGCTAGATGCGGATGTCGAGCGGATAAATCGCGAACTGGGACTTGATCGGTCACTGCCGGTGCAGTTCGTGGTTTTCGTCAAGATGGTTTTCACCGGCAACCTCGGCAATTCAATCTCGATGAAAATCCCGGTGACGCAGTTGATCGCCGACCGTCTGCCGATCACCATGTTGCTGACGGCGATGGCGGCGGTGATTGCCGTGACATTTGCGGTGCCGCTGGCCTTTGTCGCTGCCCTGCGCCGCGACCGGTTGGCCGACAACGCAATTCGCGGCGTGTTTCAGGTGGGTCTGTCGATGCCCGTCTTTTATGTCGGTCTGATCCTGCTGACCGTCTTTGGCGCGAAGCTGCGCTGGTTTCCGGTCGGCGGCTATGGCGACGGGTTCCTCGATCATGTCTATCATCTGATCCTGCCGGCGGTGACCCTTGCGCTGTCGCTTTCGGCCATCCTGATGCGCAATCTGCGTTCGGCGATCATCGGCGTTGTGGATGCGGAATATGTGACCTTTGCCCGCGCCAAGGGGCTGCGATCCGGCTTGATCCTGTTTCGCCACATCCTGCGGAATGCGCTGATTTCGACCCTGGCCCTGTTCGGTCTGTCGATCGGCACCCTGCTGGGCGGCGCGGTGATAACCGAGACTGTCTTTGCGGTGCCCGGGGCAGGGCGGCTGATGGTCGATTCGATTTACGGGCGCGATTATCCGGTGGTGCAGGGTCTGACCATCGCGCTGGCGGTCCTCGTATCGCTGACCTTTCTTCTGACGGACATCCTGCAGGCATGGCTCGACCCGCGGGTGACGAAATGAGCGATGCCGCCATCGCAAGCCGTCGCAGCCGGATCATGGCGCTGCCGCGTCCGCTGCTGATCGGGGGCGCGATCCTGCTGACCAGCATCATCCTTGCCACGTTCCCGCAGGTTTTTGCCCCCTACGATCCGCTGACCTTTGACTATGGCGCGATCCTGCAAGCACCCAGCGCCGCGCACCCCTTCGGCACCGACAATTTCGGCCGCGATGTGCTAAGCCGGGTGATCCATGCCTATACGATCGACATGCAGATCGCGCTTTTCGCGACGGTGTTCCCGTTTTTCCTTGGCACGACGGTCGGGGCCATCGTCGGCTATGTCGGGGGCATCACCGAAACCATTTTCGGGCGGATCGTCGATGCCGTGATCACTTTTCCGTTCCTCGTTCTGGTCATTGCCATCGTTTCGGTCCTCGGCCCCGGCCTCATCAACATGTATATTGCCATCGGCGTCGTCGGCTGGGTGTTCTACGCCCGCATCATCGCCGCCGAGGTCAAGGTGCAAAAGCGGCTCGACTATGCCGATGCGGGCCGGGCGATGGGGTATACCCATTTGCGCATCATCTTTCGTCATCTGCTGCCCAACGCGATCACCCCCGCGGTGGTGTATTGGATGACCGACATGGCGCTGGCGATCCTGCTCGGGTCGTCGCTGGGGTATCTGGGTTTGGGGGCGCAGCCGCCTGCCGCCGAATGGGGCGTGCAGATTGCCGATGGCAAGAACTTCATGGCGACGGCATGGTGGATTTCGGTCTTTCCCGGCCTTGCAATCGTCATCACCGGTCTGGGCTTTTCACTGCTGGGCGATGGGTTGGCCGAACTGCTGCGGGGTCGTAAATGACCGAGGCGGTTTTGCAGGTCCGCGATCTGACCGCGACCTTTGGCACAGGCGCGACGGCGCTGCGGGCCGTCAATGCGGTGTCGTTCGACGTGATGCCGGGCGAGGTGCTGGGATTGGTCGGAGAAAGCGGGTCGGGGAAAAGCGTGACGCTGCGGTCGTTGCTGCGCCTGCTGCCCGGGAACGGAACCGTCGGTGGTCAGGTGCATTGGATGGGACGCGATATTCTGGCGATGAACGACACCGATCTGCGTGCGGTGCGCGGTGGGCAGATTTCAATGATCTTTCAGGAACCGATGACCGCGCTGAACCCGGTGCTGACCGTCCGCGTCCAGATCGAAGAGAACCTGCGCGCCCATACCGACCTTGACCGCACCCGTCGCAGGGCCCGTACCCGCGAATTGATGGACCTTGTCGGCATCCCCGATGCAGGGCGGCGGCTAGATGAATACCCGCACCAGTTCTCGGGGGGCATGCGCCAGCGGGTGATGATCGCCATCGCGCTGGCCTCGGACCCGCGGCTGTTGCTTGCAGACGAGCCGACGACGGCGCTGGACGTGACCATTCAGGACCAGATCCTCAACCTGATCCTTGATCTGCGTGACGAACTGTCGATGAGCGTCGTTCTGGTCACCCACGACCTTGGTGTCGTCGCCGCGACCTGTGACCGGATGGCCGTGATGTATGCCGGGCGAATCGTCGAAGAGGGGCACGTGGCCGAGGTGTTCGCCCAACCCAATCACGCCTACACCCGCGGGCTATTGGGATCGGTGCCGCAGGCCGGGACCGAACGCTCCATGCTGCTGTCAATCGACGGCACGCCGCCGGGGCTGGCCAGTATCCCTTCGGGCTGCACCTTTCACCCCCGCTGCACATTCGCCACCGAGGTTTGTCGGATCACCCGCCCCGAACTTGTCGGCGTTGACGCGGGACACCGGGCTGCCTGCCACAACAGCGCGGCTGTGGTCGCCGCAGGGTCGCCGGTAAAAAAGGCGCTGAGCCATGACTGATACCCTTCTTTCCGCCATTGATGTGTCCAAGGATTTCACCTTTGCCCGCACCCTTGGGCAGCGCCTGCGCCGCCAACCGGCGAGTGCTGTCCACGCCCTGAACGGCGTCAGTCTGGATGTGCAAAAGGGCGAAACCCTTGGCATCGTGGGCGAAAGCGGGTGTGGCAAATCGACCTTGGCGCGGTGTCTGGTGCGTCTGCACGAATGCGACGGTGGCCGGGTGGTGTTCGACGGCACTGATATCGCCTCGCTTTCGGGAGCCGACCGGCGGGCGTTCAACCGTCAGGTTCAGATGATCTTTCAAGACCCTTATTCATCGCTGAACCCCCGGATGACGGTGCGCCAGATCCTGTCCGAAGCTTTGCGCGTTCACGACATGCGCCCCGCCGATCAGATCGACGTGCGCATCGCCGAGCTGCTGACCCTGGTACGCCTGCCCCCCGACAGTGCTGACCGCCGCCCACACGCCTTTTCCGGTGGCCAGCGGCAGCGGATCGGGATTGCGCGCGCATTGGCGGTCGAACCGACCGTGCTGGTGGCTGACGAACTGGTGTCCGCGCTCGACGTGTCGGTGCAGGCGCAGGTGGTCAACCTGCTGCTGGAACTACAGGAACGGCTGGCGCTGACGGTGGTTTTCGTCGCCCACGACCTGCGGCTGGTGCGCCATATCTCGCACCGGGTCGCGGTCATGTACTTGGGCAAAGTCGTCGAGGTCGCGCCGACCGAGACCCTTTTCAGCGACCCCCGGCACCCCTACACGCAGGCCCTGCTTGCCGCCGCCCCCGAGGTCGATCCGACGAAACGCACCCGCCGCGTCGCTGCGCGAGGTGAATTGCCCAGCCCGATCAACCTGCCGACCGGCTGTCTGTTTCACACCCGCTGTCCACACGCCTTCGAACGGTGCCGACGCGAGGTGCCGCAACTGACCCCGCGCGGCCCGTCGCATATCGCCGCCTGCCACCTCGACAACCCGGAGCAACCCGCATGAGCTATGCCGATTTCCAACACCGGATCGCCCGGATCAACGACGTGCTTTGCACCTTGAACCTGCTGGCCTGGGACAGCCGCACGATGATGCCCCCCGGTGGGGTCGATGCCCGCGCCGAGCAGGTGGCAACATTGACGATGCTGGCGCGCGAAATGGCGACGTCTGAGGCGATGGCCGACACGATCAAGGCGGCGCAGGACGAGGTCGGGGGCGGCAACGATCTGCGGGCTCGCGCCGTGGCCCTTGCCGTGCGCGAGATCGACATCCTGCGGCGTATCCCGGCCGAAGTGACGCATGAAAAGGCCGCCCTGTCGTCGCGTGCCCATGCCGCATGGGTGGCGGCGCGGCAGACCAATGACTTTTCCGCCTACGCGCCGGTTCTGGAAAAGATGATGGCGCTCCAACGCCGCATTTCGCAGGCCATTGGCGGCGATCATCCTTACGATGCGATGGTCGGCCAGTTCGAACCGGGCATGACCCATGCCCGCCTGCAATCCATCTATGGCGACCTGAAAGCCGCGCTGGTTCCTCTGATCCGCGAGGCCACCGAGGCACCACAGCCACGCCACGACTTCATGACCCGCGCCTTTCCGATCCCCGCCCAAAAAGCGTTCGGCCTGAAGATGGCGGAAAAGATGGGCTATGACCTGACGCGCGGACGGCTTGACGACACGGCCCACCCGTTCGAGATTTCCTTTACCTCGGACGACGTGCGCATCACCTCGCGGTTTCGCGAAACCTGGCTGCCCGGCGGCACCTTCGCGCTGTGGCACGAGGCGGGACATGCGATGTACGAACAAAACATCGCCCCGGATTTCAAACGTACGATCTTCGCCACCGATCTGGTCAACCTCTATGCCGTAGGCGGTGCCAGTTTCGGGATGCACGAGGCGCAAAGCCGGATGTGGGAAAACCGTGTCGGTCGGTCGCGGCGGTTCTGGGAGTTGCATTTCGATGATCTCAAAACGCACTTTCCCGACCAGCTTTCCGATGTGAAGCAGGACGAATACTGGCGTGCCGTGAACCGTGTCCGGCCCGATTTCATCCGGGTCGAGGCGGACGAGTTGACCTATGACATGCACATCATCCTGCGTTCGGAAATCGAGGCCGATCTGATGGCAGGCAATCTGAACGTCGCCGATCTGCCGCGTATCTGGGCGGAAAAGATGCGCGACACCTTGGGCATCGACGTCCCCGACGACACCCAAGGCGTGCTGCAGGACGTTCATTGGTCGCACGGCTACGTCGGGTCGTTTCCGACCTATACGCTAGGCAATGTGATGTCGTCCCAACTATTTGACGAGGCCCGGAAAACCGCTGAGGTGACGGCGGGTCTGAACGACGGCGACTATGCCCCGCTTGCCGGTTGGCTGCGCGAGAACGTATGGCGGCACGGCCGCTCGTCCACGCCCGAGGAAACGCTGATCCGCGCCACCGGCCGCACCCTCGACACCGCGCCCTACATCGCCGACCTGACCGCCAAGGTCGCCGATCTGACGGCGGCGTGAGATGACGCTTGCGCCCCACCCGCCGATCGTCACGGCCGATCTTTACGATGCGCATCACGACACAGTCGCAGTCATCGACCTGCCGCTGCGCCCTTACGGCGGGCTGACCAGCTTTTTCGGATCCTGCCGGACGTTGCAGGTGCACCGCGATCACACGCCGGTTCTTGCCATGCTTGAAAGACCCGGCAAAGGTCATGTTCTTGTGGTTGATGCGGGCGGGGTGATCGATACTGGCGTCATGGGTGACAGGCTTGCCGCAATCGGCGTTGCAAGTGGCTGGCGCGGCGTCGTCATTGCCGGTGCGATCCGCGATTCCGCAGGGATTGGCGCGTTGTCCCTTGGCGTCATGGCTCTGGCCGCGACGCCCCGGCGTGGCTGGCAGGTGCATCCCGCGCAAGTGGACATCGGCGTGACACTGGGCGGTGCCACGATCCGCCCAGGCATGTGGATCTATGCCGATCGCGACGGCGTTCTCGTCGCGGCGTCAGCTTTGGAAATTTAACGCGTTTTGCGTTGTATCTGAAACAAAGGTATCGCAAATCGCGTTCGCCCGGCGGCAGAGTCAGTGAATTGCGATTCCGATCAAACGTAAAACGCTTTCGCTTCAAACACGGTCGACCGAAGGGGCGCTCCTGGGCTCACGTCTGGCGGGCGTCGATCTGGAGCGCGGCTTGGCTGTTTACGCTGACCGGGTCGTAGCGGCGGCGCAGGGCGTTTCGACGATGGCGCCTTCGGATCAGTTTGGGTGAGTGGTCAGGGGCGATTCGGCGGCGGACCGGTAGGGCGGGTTTCAATCCGCCCCCCGTGCGCGCCAAAATCAGGCGGGTTCGTTTAGGCTTTGCACGGCCAGCGCCGTCAACTTGGCATTGGCCGCCTTTTCCATGTCGAGGATCTGCGACAGCAGATCGTGTGCCTTTTCGTTGCCCAGCACCTTGGCCCATTCGCGCAACGTGCCGTAACGGGCGATTTCATAGTGTTCCACGGCCTGACAGGCCGCGGTCAAAGCGGCGTCGAGCGCGATGCCGCTGGCCTCTTTGATGATCCCTTCGGTTTCCTTGACCAGCCCTTCGATGGCGTCGCACTTTTCGCCTTCGGGCTTGGCGTTGATGGTCTTGAAGACGTTGTCGAGGATCTTGATCTGCTCTTTCGTCTCGGCAAGATGGTCGTTGACCGTCTTTTTCAGCGCGGCCGATCCGGCGGCGCTTGCGACCTTGGGCAGAGCCTTGGTCAGCGCGTTTTCGGCAAAGTAGATGTCTTTCAGCGTGTGGTGGAACGCTTCGGCGAGGGTCTTCATGGGATATTCTCCGGTGCATTGGTTCAGACTGCTGGCCCAACGCGACGCGCGGCAATTCGTTCCGCGCCCGCCTTGCCCCCTGTGGACGTCGGGCGTATCCCCGCCACATGCTGACCGTCGCCGCCCTGTATCATTTTGCCCGCTTCGATGACCCTGCTGCCCTGCGTGCGCCCTTGCTGGACCTCTGCCGTTCAACCGCGATCAGCGGCACCCTGCTGCTGGCGCCCGAAGGCATAAACGGCACCGTCGCAGGCGCGGCAGAGGCCATCGACACCCTGATCGCCCATCTGCGCACCCTGCCCGGGTGTGCCGCGCTCGCATGGAAGCGCAGTCATGCCGCCACACCGCCGTTCAACCGCATGAAGGTGCGCATCAAGCGCGAGATCGTCACGATGGGCCAGCCGGACGTCGATCCGCTGGCCGCTGTCGGCCATTACGTTGCGCCCGCCGACTGGAATGCCCTGATCAGTGCGCCCGATGTTGCCGTCATCGACACCCGCAACGCTTACGAGGTTTCTATCGGCAGCTTTGCCGGCGCTGTCGATCCGCAGACCAGCAGTTTTTCGGAATTTCCCGTGTGGTGGGCGGCCAACCGCGACAGGTTCGCGGGCAAGCGGGTGGCGATGTTCTGCACCGGGGGCATCCGCTGTGAAAAGTCAACCAACTATCTGTTGTCGCAGGGGGTGCGGGATGTGTTCCACCTCCAGGGCGGCATCCTCAAATATCTCGAAGAGGTAGCGCCCGAGGAGAGTCTTTGGCAGGGCGAATGTTTCGTTTTCGACGGGCGGGTGTCGGTCGGGCATGGGCTGGCCGAAGGGCCGCACGAATTGTGTCACGCCTGCCGCCGCCCGATCCTGCCCGCCGACAAGGACCGCCCGGAATATGAGGCGGGCGTGGCCTGTCATGCCTGCGTTGAACAGACGAGTGAGGCTGACAAGGCGCGGTTTCGTGAACGTCAAAAGCAGATGACGTTGGCAAAGACGCGCGGCCAGCGCCATCTGGGGGCCGCCTGAATGGCGGCGGTCGGGCGGCAGGTTCTGGCGCTGGGGCTGGGGGCCGGGGCGGGGTATGCCGCCTATCGTGCGGGCATGCCCTTGCCGTGGATGCTGGGGCCGATGTTGGTGAATACCATCGCGGCGCTGTCCCGTGCCCCTGTCGCGGGGCCGGTCTGGGCGCGGCCGTATGTGGTGCCGGTGATCGGCGTCATGCTGGGGTCTGCCGTGACCGCAGAGGTGTTTTCGCAGCTTGGTGAATGGGGCGTGACCCTGCTGCTGATGCTGCCGTTTCTATTTGTCGCCGCTGGACTGTCGTTTCTGATCTATCGCCGTCTTGGCGGGTATGACCGGGTGACGGCGTTTTATTCCGCGATGCCGGGTGGGTTGAACGAAATGCTGCTGGCGGGGATTGATGCCGGGGGGCATGAACGCCGGATTGCGGTGGCCCATGCCAGCCGCATCCTGATCGTGGTGCTGTGCATCGGGCTGTATTTCGGTTTCGTTCTGGGGGTGCGTCCGGGTGCAGGCGGGGTGCGTCCGTGGATCGGTTTGGATGTGCTGAGTTGGCTCGACTGGGCCGTGCTGGCCGGCTGTGCGCTGATCGGGGCACCGTTGGGCAAGGTATTGAGAATCCCGGCGGGCAATGTGCTGGGGCCGATGATCTTGAGCGCCGTCGCGCATGTGTTGCATCTGGTCGAGATTGCGCCGCCCACGCTGATCGTCAACAGCGCCCAGATCGTGCTGGGCACTGTGATCGGCTGTCGTTTTCTGGGGTCGGCGCTGCGCGAGATCGGGCTGGATCTGCGGCTTGGTCTGATGTCGTCGGTATCGATGATGACGGTGGCGGTGGGGTTCGCGCAGATCACCGGGGCGCTGACTGGCACGCCGCCCAGTCAGGTGTTTCTGGCTTACAGCCCCGGCGGGTTGACCGAGATGTCGCTGCTCGCCCTCGCGATGGGACAGGAGGTGGCGTATGTGTCGGTGATGCACATTCTGCGCATCCTGCTGGTGATCGGAATCGCGCCATCGGTGTTCAAGCGGTTCGCGTTACCCCGCCCGTAGCCCGGTTTCGACCAGCATGCCCCGCCGCTTTGCTTCGTAATAATAGCCGCTGGCATACCATTTTATCGCCGTCGCCTCGTCGCCGTTCGACAGCAACCATGCGCCGCGCAGGTATTTGACAGCGTAGCGCAGGTTCGTGTCGGCATCGAGAAGTTCGGACGCCGGGCCGCGATGACCCATGGTGCGCGCTGTTTCCGGCTGAATCTGCATCAGGCCGTAATAGGGGCCGTTGCGCGCGCCCGGATTGTAGCCGCTTTCGCGCTGGATCGACCGATGGATCAGACTGGCGGGCACATCGTAGATTTGCGCGTATTTGGTGATCAGCGCCTGCAGTTGCGGGGTCTCGTTGGCGTGCAGGCCGGTCGCTGCGAAGGCCATCGCGGCGGAGTCTTCGTCGCGGCCACGGCGGGAACAGGCGGCCAGTGCACCGACCGTCAAGCCCAGCGCCGCACGTCGCGTTAGTGTGGTGATCATCCTGTTTGTCCCCGTCGTTTTGCTGCTACACTAGGGGCTGGCCCCCATCTGGCAAGCGGGAGATCTTGCATCGGCAAAGTCCCGCGTACGTTCCTCACGCAACAATGCTTACGGACATGGCTGTAACGTGGCCGGATCCGGACCATTTGCAGGTATGATCCCGGTGCGAATTGGGCAGCACCCCGGCCCACAGAAGGCTTGACACCCTGCGGGCGGCTGCGCGTAAGGTTGGCTCATGTCTGGTGAGCCAACTGTTTGGGCATTTTACGCCCACGCCGGACCGTAACCCAAAGGGGGACCAATCATGTCAAACCATTTCACTTGCCTGGGTGCGGCCCGCACCGGCCTTTTGGCCACGCTTCTGGCCACATCTTTTGCAACTGTCCTGTCGGCCGAGGATTCGCCCGACCCGATCAAGCTGACCCTGCACGACTGGACCGGCCAATTGATCACCACGCAGATCATGGGCGAGGTGTTGAAAGCAGCCGGCAACAACGTCGAATACGTGCAGGCTGATTATCTGGCGCAGTTCGCGGGCTTAGAGACCGGCGACCTCGACGTCGCGATGGAGATGTGGGAGACGACGGGCCGCGAGGCGATGGACGTCGCCATCGCGACCGGCAACGTCGAAAACTTTGGCCCGACCGGCATGCAGGCCAAGGAGGAATGGTGGTATCCGGCTTACATGGCCGACCGCTGCCCCGGCCTGCCGAACTGGGAGGCGCTGAAGGAACCCGCCTGCGCCGAGGCGTTTTCGACCGCCGAAACTGCCCCCAAAGGGCGCTATCTGGGCGGCCCGGTGACGTGGGGCGGGTTCGACGATGAACGGGTCGAGGCCTTGGGCCTGCCGTTCGAGGTGATCCACGCAGGCACCGACGCCGCCCTGTTCGCGGAGTTGGAAAGTGCCTATCAGCGCGAGGCTCCGGTGTTGCTGTGGGTCTATGCGCCGCACTGGGCCCCGGCGAAATACGATGGGGCCTGGGTCGAATTCCCCGAGTATTCAGCGGACTGCTACAACGACCCGGCGACGGGCCTGAACCCCGATATGGCCTATGACTGTGGCAAACCGTTCGGCGAAATCTGGAAGGTTGGCTGGGTCGGCGTCGCCGACAAATGGACCGCCGCCTATGCTGCGATCAAGGCGTTCAGCATCGACAACGACGAGATGGGCAAGATGATCACCGCCGTCGATCTGGACGGGCAGACGGTGGATGCCGTGGTGGCCGACTGGATGGCGAATAACGAGGATCGCTGGAAGGGTTGGATCGGGCAGTAGCCGCATGGCCGCCTGCCCGGCGCGGGCGGCCACCGTCACAGGTTTGCCATGACTGAACCCAAGCTGATCTGCCGCAATGTCTGGAAGCTGTTCGGCAACCGGGCAGCGCAGAAATTCGTCGCGATGGCCGATCCGACGTCTGACGCACTGGAGGCGGAGGGCCTGATCGGGGCGGTGCGCGATGTGAACATCGACGTGCAGGACGGCGAGATTTTCGTCATCATGGGCCTGTCGGGGTCGGGCAAATCGACCCTCGTGCGCTGTCTGTCACGGCTGGTCGAACCGACGGCGGGCGAGATTCTGTTCAACGGCGACAATCTGCTGACCGCCAGCACGGCGCAGATGATCGACATTCGTCGGCACAAGATGGGCATGGTGTTTCAGCATTTCGCCCTGCTGCCGCATCTGACGGTGTTGGAAAACGTCGCCTTTCCGCTGGCAGTGCAGGGGGCCGCGCCGGATGTGCGCCGCAACCGGGCGATGGAGGTGATCGAGCTGGTCGGGCTGGGCGGGCGCGAGGCGTCGTATCCGCGCCAGTTGTCAGGTGGCCAGCAACAGCGTGTCGGCATTGCCCGCTCGCTCGCCGTCGAGCCGGAACTGTGGTTTCTGGACGAGCCGTTTTCGGCCCTCGACCCGTTGATCCGGCGCGAGATGCAGGACGAATTCATTCGACTGCAATCGGTCCTGAAAAAGACCATCGTGTTCATCACCCATGATTTTGACGAGGCGATCCGGTTGGCCGACCGGATCGCGATCATGAAGGACGGGGCGATCGTGCAGTGTTCGACCCCCGAAGATATCGTGTTGCACCCCGCGACCGATTATGTCCGCGCGTTTTCACAAGCGGTGCCGCGGGCCAAGGTGGTGCGGGTGTCGCGCCTGATGGTGCCGGGGGATGGTGCCGCGACGGGCGACATTCCAGCGCGGGCGACGGTGGCCGAGGCGGCGGTGCGGTTTGCGAATGGTGCGGTGGCGCTGCGCGTCGTCGGTGACGATGGTGTGCCGCTGGGCCACCTGCCGCGCGAGGCCGTCGTGAACATGATGCTGGAGGGGTGATGGCGATTTTGGCCGATCATCCTGTTGCGCCGCGTTTGCCTGTTACATGGATCGGCTGGGCGTTGGTGATGGTGGCGTTTGTCGCCCTTTGGCAGTTCGGCCGCGCCGTGGCCCCTTGGGCCTTTGACTACCCCGCCGCGCTGACATTTCCTGCGGCGCGGTGGATCACGGCGTTCACCAAATGGCTGCTGAACGAGGCGACATTCGGCCTGTTCACGTTCAAGGACATGACCCGCTTTATCGCCGCCGTGATCGAAGCGCCGTATCGCGTTGTGCTGTCGCTGTTGTCGACCGGGTTCCTGTCGGGGCGGGGATCGACGGCGGTGCAGATCACCCCGCCACTAAGCTGGGTCGCGGTGATCGGGGCGTTTGCACTCGCGGGTTGGGTCGCCGGGGGTGTCCGGCTGGCGAGCGTCGTCGTGGTCTGTCTGGGGTTCGTTGTCGTCTTTGGCCAGTGGTCGAGCGCGATGGTGACGCTTGCGTCGATCATCATTGCGGTGCCGCTGGGCGTGGTCGGTGGCCTGTTGGTCGGCATCGCCGCCTATCGCTGGCGGGTGGTGGAAATTGCCATCGCGCCGCTGCTGGACCTGATGCAGACGATCCCGGCGTTTGCCTATCTTGTCCCGATCCTGTTCCTGTTCGGGTTCGGCCCGACGGCGGCGATCCTTGCCACGCTGATCTACGCGATGCC
>JBBSBK010000065.1:0-21034 GCA_038251315.1 Rhodobacterales bacterium
GCGATTGGTATTTCTGCGCGAGCCAGTCGCGGAAACCTTGTCGGGCGGCATCCGAGTAGGACAGCGTGGTGTCGTGGCAATCGTATTCGTTGTCGGTCTGCCATGACTGCACATGGGGGTTCTTGCCATAGCGTTCGGCCATCAGCCGCACGATGTGGCGACATTCATCGCGGTAGCCCGCATGGCTGAAACAATAGTGCCGGCGCGACCCGAATTTGCGCGGGTGGCCTTGGGCATCGACGGCCAGCATGTCGGGATGTTTGTCGATCATCCAGCGCGGCGGGGTCGCAGTTGGGGTGCCAAGGACGACCTGCAACCCTGCGGCCCCGAGTGTCTCAATAGCGCGGTCAAGCCAGCCCCAGTCGAATTGCCCCGGTTGCGGCTCCATCCGGCTCCACGCGAATTCGCCGATGCGGACCCATGTGATGCCCGTTTCGGCCATCCGCGCGGCATCGTCGGCCCACTGCGTTTCGGGCCAATGTTCGGGGTAATAACAGACACCGAGGGTGCGTTTCATGGGTGGCTCTTTGAGTTGTTATAGCAAAGTGAAAGAGTCAGAGGATGACCCGGTGTTCGGCCTGTCCGATGGTATCGGTCTGGACAGCGAATGTCTTGCCCTCGTCCGGATTGTCGTCGGGCAGGCCGATCTTGGCCGTGGTGCAGAACAGTGTCGTCAAGTCAGGGCCGCCGAAAGCGGGGCAGGAGGTTTGCGTGGCGGGAAAGCCGACTGCGTTCATGAATTTGCCCGCCGGATTGTAGCAGGCAACGCGCGATGCCCCCCATTGCGCATTCCACAGGTTGCCTGCGGCGTCGACGACTGACCCGTCGGGAAATAGCCCCTCGGCAGTCAGGTCAAGGTGCAGGACGGGATCGCCTTTGGGCCAGCCCTGCGCGTCCAGCCGCGTGCGGATCACGATCTGGCGGGCGGTATCAGCGTAGTAGGCCGTGGTGCCATCGGGGGAAAAGCAGATCGAATTGCTGATTGTGATCGGCGCGAACAGCCGGCGCAATTCGCCCCGGTAATAACGCCAGATCGCGCCGGCGTCGGGTTCGGCGAGGATCCCCATCGTGCCGATCCAGAACCCGCCGTGGGGGTCGGCGCGGCCATCGTTGGACCGGGTGATGGGGTTATCGGCCTCGAGTGGCGCAACGGTTTCGGCTGTGCCCGTGTTCAGATCAAAGGTGGATAGCTTGGTCTGGCTGGCGATCAGCAGGCGGTCGTGGTCGATCCATCCTGCGGCGGACACGTATTCGCCGAATTGCCAGTGCTGCCCCTTGGTGTGCAGCCGTTTGCCCATGATGTCGAACCAAAAGAACTGCTGGCGTTCGGGGTGCCACAGCGGCCCTTCGCCAAGGGCGCAAATCGTGTCGTCCCAGATCATGCCACGGCCCTGTCATAAGCGGCGACGATGGCGCGGGCGTTTTCAGCGACCTGCGCGACAGCCATGCCGGGCTTGTAGAGCGCCGATCCGATGCCGAAACCGTCCGCGCTCGCTTTGATCCAAGTGCCGAAATTGTCCGCGCCGGCGCCGCCGACCGCATAGACCAGCGTGCCCAGTGGCAGAATCGCGCGGATCGCCTTGATGCCGTCGGGGCCGATCAGGCTGGCCGGGAAAATCTTCAGCCCGTCCGCGCCGGATTTCAGGGCGGTGAAACATTCGGTCGGGGTCATCACGCCCGGCCAGCTTGCCATGCCTGCGGCCTTGGTCGCGACGATGACGCGGGGGTCGCAGTTGGGCGACACGATCAGCTTGCCGCCAACCTGCTCGACCCGACCCACATCATCGGGCGACAGAACAGTGCCCGCGCCGATCTGCGCGTCGTTGCCGTGCGCGGCAACCATCGCGGCGATGCTGTCGAACGGGTCGGGCGAATTCAGCGGCACCTCGATCCGGGTGATCCCGGCGGCGATCAGCGCGGCGCAGATATCGACGGCCTCGGGCGGGGTAATGCCGCGCAGGATGGCGATCAGGGGCCTTGTCATGTTTATCCTTTCAGCAGGCGGTAGGCGGCCTGCAACCCGGCCAGCGTCACACGTTCGCCATCGGCTTGGGTGGCGGGGGCGGACAGGGTGGCCAGCGCTTTGACGTAAAGCCCGGCCAGTCGTCCCGCGCCGATCACTGCGATCTGCTGGCCCAGCCAGTAGGGGCGGGCAGCGGCCAACTCAGCGCCGATCAGCAGGCCGGACAGGCGGGCGCGGGCGACTGCTGGGGACTGACCATGCAGCAACCCGTCGGCGCGGATCGCAAACAGGCGGGCGGCGAGTTTTTCGGGGTGCGAGATGATGTCGTCGAGCGCGTCGCGGAACGCGGCGTCATCCCAGCCTTCGGTCGTCAGTGAATGGCGCAGGACCGTCTGGCTGCCGATCACGCTGAACATTTCGCCGGTCATGAAGGTCTGGAAACTGACCACCTCGGCGGCGCTGACGTGGACCCATTTGGAATGCGTGCCGGGCAGGCAGATGACGCCGTCCCAGCCGGGATTCAGCGCCAGAAACCCGGCGATCTGGGTTTCTTCGCCGCGCATCACGTCGGCGGGCGTGTTCTGGCGGATGCCGGGGATGACGTGCACCCGCAGGCCGGTTGTGGTTGGGGCCGTGACCATACTCGCTGACAGGGGCGGGCAGGGGATGGTGGCATAAGGTGCCTCGACCCAGCCTTGGCGCGATCCGACCATGCCGCAGGCGATGACGGTCGTGGCTTCGAAAGGGGCGATCAGCGCGGTCAGCGCCGGTTCGAACCCATCACGCGACAGACTGCCCATGCCCTGATCGGATTGTGCCTGCCCCAGCACCGTGCCGCGCGCCGACATTGCCCAGACCCGCAGGTGCGTCGTGCCCCAATCTGCGGCGATCCAGTCGGTCATCCGGTGACCACCACGCCGCCGTCGATGGCAATGCACTGCCCAGTCATCATTTTCGACGCGTTCGAGGCCAAAAACAACGTGCCGCCGATCATGTCCTCGGGTTCCATCGCGGTGGGGATGCATTGGCGTTCGAGGTGCGCCGCAATGCTTTCGGGCGTGACCCACTTTTCCTTCTGCTTTTCAGTCATCACCCAGCCCGGTGCGATGGCGTTGACGCGGATGTTCTGAGGCCCCCATTCGCGGGCCAGCGATCGTGTCAACCCGACGATCCCGGCATTGGCGGCGACATAGACCTGCAGGTTCAGCGAGCCGATCATGTAGCTGGTGGATGAATAGTTGACGATCGCGCCGCCGCGCCCCTGCATGGATTTTGCAGCATACTGGCAGGCGAAAAAGTAATGCTTGAGGTTGATGGCCTGCATCGCGTCCCAATCCGTTTCGGTCACGTCCAGCGCGTCGAACCGCTGGTCGTTGGCGGCGTTGTTGACCAGCACGTTCAGGGGGCCGTGCGCCTTTTCGGCCTGCGCCATTGCGGCGTGAAGGTCGGGGATGATGGTCACATCGCATTGGATGAACAGGGGGCGATTGCCGGTCTGCGCGGCCATTTCATCGACAAATTCGCTGGCGTCGGAACGCCCGACGAAAGTGACCTTTGCCCCCTGTTCAAGGAACCCTTGGGTCAGCGTCGCGCCAATGCCGTTACCGCCTCCGGTGATGAACACCGATGCGCCCTCAAGGTCGTGAAAGGTGGCAAGTTTCATACGCGGGTTCCTTCGATGACCCACATCGTTTCGGGGTAAGACCACGGCAGGGTCAGGCCGTATTGCATCAGGTATTGGCCGCTTAGTGTCAGGGGACCGTCTTTGAGCGCCGGGATGCCGCGTGACTGGCGCACGAGTTCGCTCCCGTTTGTCAGGTTGACGCGGTAGCTGGCGGCAGAGTCGAGGGCGGTCAGCCGCAACGGGCGGGGCGCGATCTGGGTGCTGGTCGCGGCTTTGCCTGCAAAAACCACAAATCGGCTGCCGTCTGCCGCCTGCTGCTGTTCGGCGATCACGGCGGGGTCGGCACTGTCCAGCCGCAGGATATCGGCGGTGCGCATCCAATTGCGGTTTGATTTGTACCAATCGGTGACGTCGCGCAGCACTTGCGCCTCATGTTCAGACAATTCGCGCGGGTCCATTTCGAACCCCATGTGCCGCTGGGCCGCGACCCAGGCGCGGAACGTGATGTCGAGCGTCCGCCCGGATGTGTGCGATTGGCGCGGCCCGACATGGCTGCCCGTCACCGCGGACGGCAGGAACAGGGCGGCGTCGTGCTGGATGCGCAGCCGTTCCAGCGCGTCGTTGCTGTCGGACAGCCAGACCCGTTGGGTGCGCTGCATGATGCCAAAGTCGATGCGCCCACCGCCCGACGCGCAGGATTCGATTTCGACCAGTGGGAAATCAGCGCGCAGGCGGTCGAGCAGGGCGTAGGTGCCGCGTGTCTGGGCAGCATCGGGAGTGGGGAGCAGGCGGTTGTGGTCCCACTTGATGTAGTCGATGACATGATCGCTTAGAACGGCGGCAATCGCGTCGTACAGGTAAGCGCGCACGGCAGGCAGCGCCATGTTCAGTACCATCTGGTGTCGCCCAAGGATTTGGTCGGCAGGTCCCACCGCCCAATCGGGGTGGGCGCGATAAATGTCGCTGTCCGGGTTCGTCATTTCGGGTTCGAACCAGAGACCGAAGGTCATGCCCTGTGCGTGGACGTGGTCGATCAGCGGGGTCAGACCGTCCGGCCATTTGCGGCGGTCGATGGTCCAGTCACCAAGGCTTGTGGTATCGTCGTCGCGTCGCCCGAACCAGCCGTCGTCAAGCACGAACCTTTCGGCCCCAAGGGCGGCGGCGCGGCTGGCGATGTCTTTCAGTGTGGGCAGGTCGTGTTTGAAATACACAGCCTCCCAGCAGTTGTAATGCACCGGGCGGGGGGTATCCGGTTTCGGCCATGTGACAATGCGGTCGCGCAGATGGCGCTGGAAAGCGACCGCGCAGCCGTTCAGGCCGGTGTTGGAATAGGTCAGGTAAAGCGGGGCCGTTTCAAATGTGGTCGCGGCGGCGGTTTCGCTATCGGTCGTATGGCCAAACTGGATCTGGCGACGACCGTCGGCCAGTTCTTCGGCCACCATCCGGTGCCCGCCGGACCAGCCATAGTGGAACCCCCACGCCTGTCCCTGCGTATTCGTCGCGCCCGTGCCGGGAACGATCAGGCCGGGGAAATGTTCGTGGCCGCTGCGCCCTGTGCGGCTTTCGCGCAGGTGGATGCCGGGGGTCCACGGAACGCGGTTCAGGGCGAATTCACCGCACCAGCGCCCCGATACGTCGATCATGTGACTCGATTGCTGCGGGCCGGGCATGACCGGGGCGGCAAGCCAATGCAGGTGGACCGGGCGGGTAGCGTCAAGCCGGGTGGCGCAGGTGATAATATGGGTCTGTGGGTCGGCGGCGAAATGGAACGTCAGGGTCAGACCTTCGGCGGCATAGGTCAGGGTCAGGCCGGCAATGTCGTCGGCGGTCTGAAACGCGAATGTCGGCAGCAGGGGCGTGCCGTCACCATCCCGCAGGCTTAGACCGGGTTGGCCGGGAAAGCTGCGCGACGCCTCGGGGCAAAGGCTCAGATCGGGGTTTTCGTCGAGCATGCCGCCCGTCAGGTCGATCGCATGGGCGGCGGCAAGCGTTTCCAGATCGTCGCGCGCAGGCAACGCCGCCCCCCAATAGATCGCGTGCGGCAGGCGGTCATTCCGCGCCGCCAGAACAAGGGTCTGCTGCCCGCAATCCAGCCGCCACGCTTTTGTCACTTGACCGCCCCCAGCGTCAGTCCGGCGATGAAATGTTTCTGCATCAAAAAGAACATCAGCACGGGCGGCATCGCGGCGATGATCGACCCGGCAGATACCAGATGCCACGCGGCGATCCATTGGCCGTTCAGCGACGACAGGCCTGCGGTGACGGGCTGGGTGCTGGCCGATGTGGTCAGGACCGTGGCCCAGAAGAAATCGTTCCAGATAAAGGTAAAGATCAGCACCGACAGGGCGGCGATGGCGGGGCGCATCAGGGGCAGGACGATATACCAGAAAATCTGCCATTCGGCGACGCCTTCGACCCGCGCCGCTTCGATCAATTCGCGTGGCAGGGCGCTGATGAAATTGCGCATGAACAGGGTGCAGAACCCGGTCTGGAACGCGATGTGGAACAGGGCCAGCCCGGTCGTGGTGTTATACAGGCCCATGCCCGCCGTGAGGTCGCGCACCGGCACCATGAGGATCTGGAAGGGCACGAAATTACCGGCAACAAACATGAAGAATATCAGGATGTTGCCCTTGAATTTGTAGATGCCAAGGGCGAAGCCGGTCATCGTCGATAGCACCAACGTGCCGATCACGGTTGGGATCGTGACCTTGAACGAGTTGAAGATGTAACGTTCCATATCCGTGTTTCGGAACACGTCGAGATAGTTCCACCACGCAATGGCCGACGGCATCCCGAAATAATTGCCCGACGCAAGGTCGGAAGCGGGGCGCAGCGAGGTCAGCGCGACGCCGAGCAGCGGGAACAGCCAGATTACCAAAGCGATCGGCAGGGCGATCTGATACAGTGCGCGTTTGGCAACGGTGGTTTGGGCGATCGGGCGCGGAAACATCAGCGCACCCCGCGTTCGTCGCGGATCATCTTGGTGATGAACCCCGAGATGAAAATCATCATGATGGCGAACAGGACCACGGCGATGGCGGCCCCGTATCCCATGCGGAACCCGTATTCCGACAGCGCCTTTTCATACATGTAATAGGACAGCACGCGGGTCGACCCAAAAGGGCCCCCGTTGGTCATGATCGACACGAGGTCAAAGCTGCGCAGCGCCCCGATCACGGTGACGACGACGGCAATGAACGTGGCCGGACGCAGTTGCGGCAGGATGACATACCACAGCATGCGCAGGCCCTTTGCGCCGTCCAGCCGTGCTGCCTCGACCTGATCGGGGGCGACGTTGTTCAGGCCGGTCAGATACAGGATCATGCAATAGGCGATCTGCGGCCATAGGCCCGCGACGATAATTCCGTAAGTGGCCAGATTGGGGTCGGCCAGAACTGCTATTCCTTTGCCCGTCACCATTTCAATCAGTTTGTACAACAGGCCGAAATTGGGGGCGTAGAACCATGCGAACATCAGGCCGACGACGACTTGGCTGATGACAAAGGGAAAGAAGAACAGCGATTTGTAGATACGGATGCCGCGCACCGTCTGGTTCAGAAAAATCGCAATGCCAAGTCCCGCAGGCACAGCCAGCATATACATCACCAGCCATATCACGTTGTTTTTCAGCGATGTGACAAAGGCCGGGTCCGACCACAGTTCGCGGTAGTTGTCCAAGCCCAGCCAGACTTCTTTGCCAAGTCCGTCATAGTCGTAGAACGACAGTCGGAAACTTGCGAAGATCGGCCAGATCACATAGAGCGCGAACATCGCCATGCCCGGCGCCAAGAACAGCCAAGGGGTCAGGGTTTGCTGGTTCTGGGCCCACCACGACCGGGAGCGTTTTTCTGGTAGCGCTGCGGCCACGGCCATGACTGGGCCTTTCCCTTGGTCGATGTATCAGGCGAAACGACAAAGAATGGGGCGCGGCGGCCAGTCACCCGGCCGCCGCGACTGACGTTATTTATAGATCCGCTGACGGGCTGTTTCGAGCCGGTCGAGGATCGCGTCAAGGTTGCCTGGGATCACCATGAACTCCTGGAAACCTTCCATACCCAATTTGGCCATCTCCGCATTCGCGTCGCGGTCAAAGAACTGCGCGATGCCGCCCGGTGTGGTCGACAGCAGCTCGAACCCGGCGCTGATGAACGGGTCATCAGAGGCGACGGTCGATCCGGCATTGATCGGCAACTGGCCAAGCGCGGCGTTCAGTTTGGTCTGCGCATCGGCCGAGGCCATGTAAGCCAGGAACGTCTTGGCGTCATCGACGTTGGTTGCACCAGCCGGGATGTGGATGGTGTCGGTCGGTGCTTCTTCGGCACGGACCACATCGGGGTTGATCGTCGGGAAGGCCATGAAACCAAGCGTGTCGTTGGTCATCCCGCCTTCTTTGAACACGGCGACCGCGAAGTTGCCCATGACATAGTTGGCCGCCTTGCCCTGCGCCATCAACGCCGCAGCATCCTGCCAGTCGATCGCCGCATGGTTTTCGGTGATGTAGGGTTGCACCTTGGCCCATTCGGCAAAGGTTGCCCGCACGCCGTCATCCGTCCACGGGGTTTCACCCGAAGTCAGCGCCATGTGGTAATCATAGCCGTTGGTGCGCAGATTCAGATAGTCAAAGATACCAGCACCCGGCCACAGCGCCGAAGTGCCGGTGGTCAGACAGTCGATATCTGCCGCCTTGAACAATTCGCAGTTGGCAACGAATTCGTCCCAGGTCGTGGGAACGGTCGCGCCGACCTGTTCATAGGCGGATTTGTTATAGTAGATGCCCCACTGGTAGTAGGTATAGGGCACGCCCCACTGTTTGCCGTCCATCGTCATCGACGCGGCGGCAGATGCCAGCGAAGTCCCCAGATCGTTGTCGGCCCAGACATCCGACACGTCCATGAATTGCCCGGCCTCGACAAAGGGGGCCATCCGGTTTCCGGCATACCAGTTTGCCAGATCGGGCGCGTCGGTGGTCAGAAAGTTGCGGATCGCGGTCTTGTACCCTTCGTGGTCGAAGTTCTGCAGGACGACGTCGACGTCCGGATTCGCCGCCTCGAAATCGGCGATCAGGGCTTCCATCGCGGCAAGTGGGGCTGCGTCGAAATCGGCATAGTAATTGAGCACGCGCTGCTGCGCGATGGCACTTGTGCCGGCGAGCAGGGCTATGGTCAGCGCCAGACCGGCGCTGCGTTTGGTTGGCAACATGGTTTCCTCCCTAGGTTGCTTCTCAACGTGGTTCCATTATTTGAAACCGTGTTTTGAATGTTGAAATCATAACCGCGACTCGCCTATGGTTGTCAACAGCAGAGAGTCGGGTCGACGGGGAATCGGCTGCCCTGCGGGAGGATACATCGGATGATCGCAACCGGCCCCAACGCGGGCGACGGCACGGTTGGCAAGGCTCTTGGGGTTCTTGACCAGATCGCCGCCTTTGGGCGTCCGGTTCGCTTTGGCGAATTGCTGGATGCATCCCCATTTCCCAAGGCGACACTCTATCGGCTGGTGCAGACGCTGACATCGCAAGGCATGCTGGCATTTGACCGCGACAGGCAAACCTATGCCCCCGGTGTGCGTCTGGTCCGGCTGGCCCATGCGGCATGGGCGCAGTCGTCGCTTGCCCCGATCGCCCGCCCGCATCTGGATGACCTCAGCCGCGCCGTGGGCGAAACCGTGCATCTGGCGCAGCTTGATCACGCGCAGGTTCTGTATGTCGATAAACGCAATGCCGCGCAGCCGGTCGATATGTTTTCCGAGGCGGGCAAGGTCGGGCCCGCCTATTGCACGGGGGTGGGCAAAGTGATGTTGGCGTTTCTGCCCGACGATGTGCTGGAACGCACCCTGTCGCAGCAATCCTATCACCGCTTCAGCGCACAGACGATCGGGTCGGAAACCGCGCTACGGGCCGAACTGGCCGATATTCGCAACATTGGCTACGGCTTTGATCGCGAAGAGCACGAACCGGGTATCATCTGCGTTGCCGTCCCGATTCTGACCGACACGGGGCGGATGCAGGGCGGTCTGTCGGTAACCAGCACCACCCGGCGCACCAATCTGGCCGGGCTGGAAAAGCTGGTGCCGCTGTTGCAGCGTACAGCGGACCGGATATCGCGCGACGCCCGCAACTGGCGCTTTCCCGACCCCGCGATAATAGACTCGACCCCCGCAACAATTACAGGAACATAGATCATGTCAGGCGTCACGCTGCAGAAGGTGGTCAAGAAATACGGCGATGTGCAGGTCATTCATGGCGTCGATCTGGGGATCGCGGACGGTGAATTCTGCGTCTTTGTCGGGCCGTCGGGCTGTGGCAAATCGACGTTGCTGCGGATGGTTGCCGGACTTGAGGAAACGACTGCAGGCGGTATCCGCATCGGTGATCGCGACGTCACCCATCTGGACCCGTCCGAACGCGGTGTGGCAATGGTTTTCCAGACCTACGCGCTGTATCCGCACATGACGGTCAAGGAAAACATGGGCTTCGGCCTCAAGATGAACCGCCATCCCAAGGCCGAGATCGAGGCCAAGGTGGCCGAGGCGTCGCGCATCCTGAAACTTGACGACTACCTTGCCCGCAAGCCCGCCGCATTGTCGGGCGGGCAGCGGCAGCGCGTCAGCATCGGACGCGCCATTGTGCGCGGACCGGAAGTGTTCCTGTTTGACGAACCCCTGTCCAACCTCGATGCCGAACTGCGGGTCGAAATGCGCGTCGAAATCGCCCGCCTGCATAAAGAGATTGGCGCGACGATGATCTACGTCACCCACGATCAGGTCGAGGCGATGACGCTCGCCGACAAGATCGTCGTGCTGCGCAAGGGCGTGATCGAACAGGTCGGCGCGCCGATGGACCTGTATCACGACCCCGATAACCGCTTTGTCGCCGGTTTCATCGGCAGCCCGGCCATGAACTTTCTGGCGGGCAAAGCCGGGAATGGCGGGGTTGACGTGCCGGGACTGAAAGCGACCCTTTCAGTGCCACTGGCACCCGCCTACAAGGGCCACCCGATCACGGTGGGCCTGCGCCCGGAACATCTGGTGATCGATCCCGCAGGCGACACGCTGGCGGTCGATATGACTGAAAATCTGGGCGGCGTGTCATATGCTTATCTGGTTGCAGATACGGGTGAAAAGATCGTTGTCGAACAGCGTGGTGAGGCCGGGGTCAAACCGGGCGCGCGGGTCGGGCTGAAGGTCGATCCGGCCCGGGCCTATCTGTTCGATGCCAAGTCCGAGGCGCGGATCAGGGGGTAACCCCTAGCGCTTGCCGTAATACAGGCCGACCACATGTTCGGCCTGCGCAAAGAACAGCCAGCGAACGGCGAGAATTCCAGTGATGTGGCTGACGACGGCCAGCAGCGCCCACCAGTGGTTGAAAGGCAGCAGAAGCAGGATGATCGGCGCGACATAACCCAGGCCCAGCCCGATCACGCGCAGTTGCATCGCATGTTTGCGACCAACCACGTGAACGAATTCACGCAGCAGGAAATTGGTGCCGGTGTGGGGTGGTTCAAAGGCCCGCACGCGGCCCATCTGCCCCAGCCCGGTCGCCGTGTTCATCGTGGTGCCCGACCGCGCGAACAGCCCATCACCGACCAGCCAGTTGATGACCTGCACGACTCCTGCAATTGCAATCAGCGGCAGCGCAAAACGCACCTGCCCGGCCAGCAGTGCGCCGCCGCCTAGCGACAGCGCGAGGAACAGCGCGGGCGTCGTCCAGTGCCGCCAGCGCGGGACGGTTTTAAGCTGGGAGTAGATCATCGACGTGGTGAACACTGTGGCGACGGCCCCCAGCGATCCCAGCCAACCCAGCGGCACAATGCGTGTCGCAGCAAAGACCAGCCCGGCCCCGTAGACGGCCATGACCAATAGGGTTGCGACGGCCGCGATCCCTTCGCGTGACAGCCAGCTTGTCTGCCATTGGCTGAACGCCTTGATCGCGCGTTCCGGGCGGCCAAGGTGGAAGGTAGATGCCAGCAGCCCGCCGACCGCCGACACGTAGGCAATGGTGAAAAAGGCAATCGCCGTCCAGCCGGTCGGCGCGGGCATGCCGATGCCTAGCCAGAACAGCAGGCCGAACCCAAGGCCGCTGAAAGTGGTAAAGATGATGACGGCCGGCGACGGATGCATTTACCTTGTCCCGCCGGGCAGAGCTGTCAGGGCCTTGTCCAGCCAGCTGATAAACCCCTTGGGGCTATCCGCTACAGGGGCCAGAAACGGGGCGAGGATGTCGTACTGCGGTTCGACGTCCTTGGGCCGGGGGGGCAGATATTTGTTGACCGGCTTGGTCCCCTGTTCGGGCATCAGATCGAACCCGCCGCGTTCGACCACCAACAAGCTGACCGCGCTGTCGGCATCCCCCAGATCGCCGAAATGCCGCGCCCCGGCGGGACAGGTGCGCACGCAGGCGGGGACGCGGTCAACCTCGGGCAGGTTTTCGTTGTAGATGCGGTCGACGCACAGGGTGCATTTCTTCATCACGCCCGCCGCCGCGTCCAACTCGCGGGCGCCATATGGGCAGGCCCAGGCACACAGCGAACAGCCGATGCAGGCATCTTCGTTGACCAGCACGATCCCGTCTTCGGCCCGTTTATAGCTGGCCCCCGTCGGGCAAACGGTGACGCAGGGGGCGTCGTCGCAGTGCAGGCAGGATTTGGGGAAGTGGATAAGTTTGGCGGTGCCTTCGGCGGGCTGCACTTCATAGGAATGGACGCGGTTCAGGAAGGTGCCGGTGGGGTCGGCGCCGTAGGGGTCCTGGTCGGACAGGGGTGCGCCGTAGTTTTCGGTGTTCCAGCCTTTGCACGACACCACGCAGGCGTGGCAACCTACGCAGGTATCAAGGTCGATGACGAGGCCGAGTTTGACTTCTGAGGGGGGCGGAAGCTGGGTCATGCGCGCACCCCAAGACTTTTGCAAAAGTCTTGGCAAATGTCATGCAAGACATTTGGACCAGACTTGCGATTGGCGGGAATCGGGGAAGAAACCGGAGCCTCCGGCGGGAGTTGTTTTTGCAAAGTGAATGCGGGCGTCATTTGCCCACCTTCCACGTCAGTTCATCTGGCCCCTTGCCGACGGGCGACGTGATCGGCGGCAGCACCGGTTGGCTTTCGTCGGGCGAACCGCTGCGTTCGATTTTCACCCGCAGGTCGAACCATGCCGCCTGTCCGGTGATCGGATCCGAATTGGCCCAGCGCATGCCGTCACCCTTGTGTGGCAACAGTTCGTGGATCAGGTGGTTGAGCAGAAACCCTTTTGTCGCCTCGGGCGCGTCGGTGTCCAGCGCCCAAGTGCCCTTGCGTTTGCCGATGGCGTTCCACGTCCAGACGGTGTTTTCGTTCAAGCTGGCCTGATGCGCCACCGGCACCGTAATCGACCCATGTACGGATGTGACCCGCGCCCAATCGCCGTCCCTGAACCCGTTCGCGTCCCAGATTTTCGTCGGCACGTAGAGCGGGTTGTGGCCGTGGATTTGTCGCAGCCATGCGTTCTGGCCACCCCATGAATGATACATCGCCATTGGTCGCTGGGTGAGCGCGTGGACCGGGTATTCGACCGGATCGACATGGCCGTCACTGAACGGCGGATACCAGATCGGCAGCGGGTCCATCGTGGCGATGATCCGGCCGCGCAGATGGTCGGGGGGCTGGCGCGGCCCTTCGCCTTCGGCGGCGAGTTGGAAGCGGCGCAGGGGTTCGGCATAAAGCTGAAAGATGTAGGGTTGCGGGCTGTCGTAAAAGCCCATCTTGACCGCCCAGTCCTGATAGTTCCGGCTGAACGGTTTGTAATAGGCGCAGTCGGCGGGCACGTGTTCGACCCAGAACCCGCCGTTGGCGATATAGCTGTCGATCTGCCCTTCGTTCGGCGCGCCGCGTCCATTCTGCAACCCGGTATCGCCCATCCGCCAGCCGGCCAGTGGACCGATGCCGGGGCGGCGGATGTGGTTGGTGATGTAATCGGCGTAATCAACGTATTTCG
Organism: Rhodobacterales bacterium; assembly: GCA_038251315.1. Classification (GTDB taxonomy): domain Bacteria; phylum Pseudomonadota; class Alphaproteobacteria; order Rhodobacterales; family Rhodobacteraceae; genus JBBKXP01. The sequence continues at coordinate 13,554 of JBBSBK010000065.1, forward strand.
CGCTGCCGTCGTCGTTGACGAACCCCGGCAGTTGCAGCCGCGCCCCAAGGTCGCACAGCACCGACTGGAACCCGCGCACGTTCCTGTCGGGTTCCACCACCGGCCAGCGGATCGCGTCGGCGACCGCGTCGGCCTCGCTGATCGGGCGGTCCAGCAGCGAGATGCAGTCGTGTCGTTCAAGGTAGGTCGTATCGGGCAGGATCAGGTCGGCGTAGGCAACCATTTCGGATGAATAGGCATCCGAATAGATGATGTGCGGGATGACGTAATCGCCGCTGTCGTCCGTATCCGTTAGCATCTGCATGACGCCGCCGGTGTTCATCGACGAATTCCACGACATGTTGGCCATATACATGAACAGCGTGTCGATCTCGTAGGGATCGCCCGCGTGGGCGTTGCTGATGACCATGTGCATCAGCCCGTGCGCCGACATCGGGTTTTCCCATGAAAACGCCTTGTCGATCCGCGCCGGGTTGCCCGCGGGGTCGAGGCAGAGGTCTTCTGGCCCCTGCGGATAACCCAGATGTGGGCCATTCAGGGGTTGCCCCGGTGTGACTTTGCAATGCGGTTTAGGGTGGGCGGTGGCCGGTTTCGGATAGGGCGGTTTGAACCGCATGCCGCCGGGAGTTTCGACCGCGCCGAGCAGGATTTGCAGGGTGTGCAGGGCGCGGCAAGTTTGGAAGCCGTTACTGTGCGCAGAAATCCCGCGCATGGCGTGGAACGACACGGGGCGGCCGATCATCTGGGTGTGTTCGCGACCCCGGAAATCGGTCCACGGACGGTCCAGCGTGATTGCCTCGTCAAAGGCCACACGCGCCAGATCGGCGGCGATGGCGCGGATGCGCTGGGCCGGGATGCCGCAGCGGTCGGCGACCTTTTCGGGGGCGTGGTCGTCGGACAGATAGCGGTCGGCCATCAGGTGAAAGACCGGGCGGTGCGTGATGCCTTTGGCGCGGTAGGTGTTGGCCAGATCGGGTTCGACCCCTTCACCGTCCCAGCGCGCCAGCTTGCCGGTGCGCCTGTCGATCACCTGCGGATTGCCGTCCTGATCGCGCAGCAGCAGGCCATTTTGCGGCGATTTGGGGTCTTCGTTCACGAGGCAGGATGCGTTGGTGTAATGCGCGAGGTAGTGCAGATCGATCTTGCCCGCCTGCATCAGCAGATGCACCAGCGACAGGATGAACAGCCCGTCGGTGCCTGGTGTGATCCCGATCCAGTCGTCGGCGACGGCGTTATAGCCGGTGCGGATCGGGTTGACGCCGATCATTCGCGCACCCCGCGCCTTGACTTTGGCGATGCCCATCTTGACCGGGTTGCTGTCGTGGTCCTCGGCGACACCGAACAGCATGAACAGTTTGGTATGGTCCCAGTCGGGTTGACCGAATTCCCAGAACGCGCCGCCAATCGTATAGATCCCGGCCGCCGCCATGTTGACGCTGCAGAACCCGCCGTGTGTGGCGTAATTGGGGGTGCCGTAAGCTTGGGCCCAGAACGACGTGAGCGCTTGCGACTGATCGCGTCCGGTAAAGAACGCGAGCTTTTCTGGGGCGGTATCGCGGATCGGTTGCAGCCAACCGGTCGCGATTGTCAGAGCCTCTTCCCAGCTGATTTCCTCAAATTCGCCCGAGCCGCGTGGTCCAGTCCTTTTCAGGGGCGCGCGCAGTCGCGAGGGCGCGTTGTGCTGCATGATCCCGGCGCTGCCCTTGGCACACAGCACGCCTTTGTTGACAGGATGATCGCGGTTGCCTTCGATATAGGCGACCTTGCCCTGTTTCATATGCACGTCGATGCCACAGCGGCAGGCGCACATGTAGCAGGTCGTCTTGCGCACCTCGTCCGAAACTGGTGGCGACAGATCGAGGGTGGGAGAGGGAATGCTCATGTCATTGGTTCTGTCAGGTGCGGGCGGGCAGGGTCAAGGGTGACGCATGAGCGACAGGGCGTCGCGGGCGATCTGGCGTGCTTCGTCCGCCGGAACGATGTTGACGGGCAGGGGGCCGAGAAATGCGAGGTTCGCCATGATTGCATCGCGCACGCGGGCTGCGTTTTCGCCGATGCCGCCGGTAAAGGCCACCGCATCGACCCCGCCCATCGCCACGATGGCCGATCCGGCCTCGCGTGCGGCCCAATAGCAGAAATGCGCGACGGCGAACCGCGCGTCGGCGTCATCGCGCGACAGGATCGTCGCCATGTCGTTGGTGCCACACAGCGCGCTCAGCCCGCTTTCCCGGTTCAGGATCGCACCCGCCCGGTCGATCCCGTGGTGTGCGGCCATTTGCAGCACCGCCATCCCGTCGATGTTGCCGCTGCGGGTGCCCATGACCAGCCCGGACAGTGGCGAATAGCCCATCGAGGTGGCAACCGATTTGCCGCCCTTGATCGCGCAAAGGCTGGCGCCGTTGCCAAGATGCAGCGCCAGCAGGCGGTCCGGCAGATCAGCGCCGAAGTGGCGGACCAACCCGGCGTAGCTGAGGCCGTGAAAGCCGTAGCGGCGCAGGCCCTTGGCCCGTTCGACCTGCGGGATCGCATAGGTGGTTTCGCGGCCATCGTTTGTCGTGTGGAAAGCTGTGTCGAAGCTGGCGAATTGAGCAAGGTCTGGGGCAAGCTGGGTCAGCGCGTCGATCCCCGCAAGGTTGGCGGGGTTGTGCAGCGGGGCCAAGGGCGCGCAGGCGCGGATCTGGGCGATGGTATCGGCAGTCAGCCGCACCGGGGCGGTCAGATCGGTGCCGCCGTGGACGACGCGATGGGCAGCGGCTGTGAGGGCGGACAGGGGGTGCCCGGCATCGGCCAGTGCGGTCAGGATCAGCGACAGGGCGGCGATGTGGTCCTTGTTCTGCACGGGCATTTTGTCCGCGCCGCAAGTCAGCCGCCCCGCGCCGCCGATTTCCGTGACGGCGGCGGTCTGCACCGATGTCAGATCGGGAGCGAACAGTTCGACCTTGATCGACGACGATCCGGCGTTGACGACAAGGATCATTGGTCGGCAACCCCGCATCGTTGCAGGGGGCGCTGCCCCCGTCCCGGACTTTGTCCGCGACTCCCCCGGAGTTGTTGTTGCAAAGTGAAGCCGGAAAAGGCGTTCATCCCGTCGCGCCCATCTGGTTGGCGACGATAGCCCCCAATGCGGCGGTGGCGATCCGGTCGGGGGCCTGTTGGCTGCGCGAGGTCAGCAGGATCGGCACCCGTGCCCCCAGCACGATCCCGGCGGCACAGCAGCCCATGCCCAGCACCATCAGTTTGAACAGCGCGTTGCCGCTGGTGATGTTGGGGACAAGCATGATATCGGCGTCGCCTGCGACTTCGGACGGATAATTCTTGGCCAAGGCTGCCGCGCGCGAAAAGATCAGGTCGAGCGCCATCGGCCCCTGCACCACCGCCTGCGGCAGCGCGGTTTTGGCCCATTTTGCGAGTTCCGCAGCCTCGCCCGTATTCGGGATCGATGCGATCGGGTCTTCGGTCGGGGCCAATAGCCCGGCCTTTGGCCGTTCGACCCCCAGCAATTGCGCCAATGCGACTGCATGGGTAAGGCAGGCAGCCCGTGTCGCCACGTCCGGGTTCACGTTCAGCGCCGCATCGGTCAGCAGCAATGGACGGTCCGACCCCTGTGCGGTGATGTGAAAGATGTGGCCGCAACGGGTGTCTTTGTCGCGCAAACCGGCGGCAGAGGGGAGCAGGGCCTTGAGGAACACGTCGGTGTGGACCTGCCCCTTCATGATGACGTCGGCCTCGCCCATCCGCGCCATGCGGGCGGCTTCGATCCCGGCGGTGTCCTTGGGGGCGTGGACAAGGCGGATGCCGCTGATGTCCCAACCGATGGCCGCTGCCGTTGCCCTGATCTTGTCGCGGTCGCCGATCAGGATAGGGTCGGCAAGGCCCAGATTGGCGGCCTCGCGAATACCTTCCAGCGGGTGTTCGGCCCCGGCGTTGACCAATGCCACACGGGGGGCGGGCAGGGCGCGGGCGCGGTCCAACAGGGATTGCGGGCAGCGCGGGGTGAGCGGGGACAGAAACGGAAAGGGGGGGCGTGTCATGGCCCGACCCTAGACCGGCGCGGCGGGGTCATGCCAGCGCCTTGACGATGCCAAGTGCGGCCAGAACCGCCAGCAGGACGATCGCGAAACGGCGGAAATCCTCGGGCGCGGCGTACAGAAACCTGCGCCCGCCGAGCCAGAGGCCAAGCAGCAGCAGTGGCATCCCCAGTGCTGTGGCAATCAAGGTGTCGCGGCTGACCATGCCCGCGCCCAGCATGTTTGGCAGGGTCCAGATATCCAGCGCGGTGAAATAGGCGATCAGTGTGGCGCGGAACGTCGCCGCCGCCATGGGTTGGGCGCTGAAGAACGCGGCCACCGGCAAGCCGCCGACTGCCGCGCCATTGGCCAGCCCCGATATGACCCCGGTCGCCAAATGCGCCGCGTCACCCGCGGGCCGTACTATCCGCCAGCCTGCCCAAAGGATCGCGCACATGAAGATGGTGAACACAGAGATCACCGCGCGGGCATTGTCGGTGCCGATCGAGGCGATGATCCAGACGCCTACCGGGACCGCAAACAGGCACCCCGCGAACAGCGTGCCGACCCGCCGCCAGTCGATATCCGGCCTGATCTGGCGGGCCTGCACCCCGGTCAGCAGAAAATCGGCGATGATGACGACGGGCACGAAATGCAGCGGATCGGTGACGAGAGCGGCAGCCGACACCACCAAGGCTGCAAAGCCGAAGCCGCAATAACCGCGTACATAGGCCGCGCCGAACAACGCGATGGCCATCCAGAGCGTCGCAATCGGTGTCAGATCGAAAGGCATCAGGCCACTTGCGGGCGCATGTCCCTCGCGTCGATTCCGGCGACGGCGACGGGTTTCTTCATCGCGTCGCGGCGGAACGGTTCGCCGAGTTCCTGATTGATCATCGCTTCGATCAGGGTCGTCTTGCCGTGGTGCATCTGATCGTCGATGGCTTTGGCCAGCGCGGCGGTGAGTTCGTCCATCGTTCTCGTCTGCACGCCCTGCAAACCGCAGGCCTGCGCGATTCCGGCGTAACTCACATCATCGTCCAGTTCCGTGCCGACGAAGTTATCGTCGAACCACAGGGTCGAATTGCGCTTTTCCGCGCCCCACTGGTAGTTGCGGAACACAATCATCGTGATCGCGGGCCACTCCTTGCGCCCGATCGCGGTCAATTCGTTGCAGGCGATGCCGAAGGCACCGTCACCGGCGAACCCGACGACCGGCACATCGGGTTGGCCGATCTTGGCACCGACGATGGCGGGCAGGCCATAGCCGCAGGGGCCGAACAAGCCGGGGGCAAGGTATTTGCGCCCCTCCTCGAACGACGGATAGGCGTTGCCGATGGCGCAGTTGTTGCCGATGTCCGACGAAATGATCGCCTCGCGCGGCAACGCGCTTTGGATCGCCCGCCATGCCATCCGCGGCGACATCCAGTTCGGTTTCGCCCCCCGTGCGCGTTCGTTCCACGTCGTCCCCGGATCGTCCTGTTCGTGATCCATCGAGGTGAGTTCCTGCGCCCAGGCCGATTTCTTTTGCGCAATCCCGGCCTTGCGGGCCTCGCGGCCCACGTCGCCTGCGGATTTGGACAGGCGTGACAGGATGCCTTCGGCGACCATTTTCGCATCGCCGACGATCCCCACCGTGACCTTTTTGGTCAGGCCGATCCGGTCGGGGTTGATGTCGACCTGAATGATCTTGGCGTCCTTGGGCCAGTAATCCATGCCATATCCGGGCAGAGTGCTGAACGGGTTCAGGCGGGTGCCAAGGCACAGGACGACATCGGCGTCCGCGATCAGTTCCATCGCCGCCTTGGACCCGTTATAGCCGAGCGGCCCGGCGAACAGCGGGTGTGAGCCGGGGAAGGCATCGTTGTGCTGATAGCCGACGCAGACCGGGGCCGACAGCTGTTCGGCCAGCGCCATCGACGCCGGGATGCCTTTGGACAGGACCACGCCCGCGCCGTTCAGGATGACGGGGGTCTTGGCGGCGGACAGCAGGTCGGCGGCGGCTTGCAGGGCCTTTTCACCGCCGCTCGGGCGTTCGAATTCGACGATGGCGGGCAGGTCGATGTCGATGACTTGGGTCCAGAAATCGCGCGGCACGTTGATCTGGGCGGGGGCGCTGGCGCGTTTGGCCTGCAGGATCACCCGGTTCAGGGTTTCGGCGATGCGGGTCGGGTCGCGCACCTCTTCCTGATAGGCGACGCAATCGGCGAACAGGTTCATCTGTTCCATTTCCTGAAACCCGCCCTGGCCGATGGTCTTGTTGGCGGCCTGCGGGGTGACCAGCAGCAGGGGCGTGTGGTTCCAGTAGGCGGTTTTGACCGCGGTGACGAAATTGGTGATGCCGGGGCCGTTCTGCGCGATCATCATCGACATCTTGCCGGTGGCGCGGGTGTATCCGTCCGACATCATGCCCGCGCTGCCCTCGTGGGCGCAGTCCCAGAACGTGATCCCGGCCTTGGGGAACAGATCGGAAATCGGCATCATCGCCGACCCAATGATCCCGAACGCATGTTCGATCCCGTGCATCTGCAGGGTTTTCACAAAGGCTTCTTCGGTGGTCATTTTCATCTGCGGGAACCTTTGGCTGGAGTCAGCGCAAGGGTAGTGTGGCATGGGAAGGGGGGTTAGGGCCAGATGAGGGGGTGGGGTAGGGCCAGAGGGGGGGGGTTGGTTCGCGTGAATGTGTCATGGTTGTCGTCCAAACTCACCTTCAAAAGCTTGTTTGCGCGGATTTGCGCCCCACTTTCACCACAATCGGTATGGATGTTGATGTTCAACGATGACTGAGGCAGAAAGGTAGAAAGTTGTTGCAGCACCGCCCAATTTACTGTCAACCTCAACTATCGGTGCGTAACGACGTAGTTCGGGGTCTTGACGGATTTATAACTTTTATAGTCGATGTACGAACCTTTGGGCCAAGGGAACATCGGGCGATGCGGCGCGTTGCTGGGCAGTGCGTTGCAGTAACATATGGGGATTTAAATGACTTCCAGCGAAAGATCGAGCCAGTTTGTAGCGACTGGCAATCAACTGTTGGATTACTTACAGCAGCAGAAATCGCCAATGAACGCTGGTTCGCTCATCAGAGATTTTTGCAGATTCACAGCGACTGAGATAACCACTGCTGAGGTTGCTTTGTCTCTTCTTTTGAACCGTGGCGATATCGTCGCCGATCGCGAGTTGATTCTGACTGGACGATCAAAGCAAGCGGCATAGTGACTTTTGAATTTGAAAAAGCAGCGCGATGACCGCCGCCACTCTGTAGCGGAAAACGATCAGAGATCAGGTTTCCAGCGAGATCGAGATCGAGTGTTATACTCAACGTCTTTTCGGCGGCTTGATGGAATAACTCAGATTGTACGATCTGGTGAAGAAGATGTTTTCCACAACCGGTTGACGCACTCAATGAAAGTCGCGCAGGTAGGACGACGGCTATCAGAACATTGCGTAAGAGAGCAATCAGATGCATGTAAA